>MVPZ01000122.1 GCA_002067045.1 Methanomassiliicoccales archaeon PtaB.Bin134
GCCGGAATATCGACGACCCCGATATTGAACTTTGCATCACACCGTCCTCAGCACCCCCTTCAGCAGCCACACGTCATAGTTGTCCTCCGCCGTCAATCCTAATGGTGTCCTTATGCTTCCACCGGGGAAGCCTCCGGCGACCAGTCCGAAGTGGATGGCCGAGCCCGTGCCCTGGTCAATGTAAACGACCGTTCCTATGTTCACCCTTACCACCGCCTTTACGGTGATCTTTATCCCCACGATGTCCTCCACCAGGTCCGGAGCGCTGACCTGAAGATAGGCCCCCGCCTCGACGAACACATGGTCTGCCAAGGCGGTGACGGGGACAGGGACGCGCGACCCCACTGCCTGGGGATTGAGAGGGTCCCTAAGCACCTCCCCGATCATGTCCACGAACCACTCCAGGCAGTCGCGGATGGCCTTCCCGTCGTAAACGAGGGCTGCGAACAGCCCCCCTCCCAGAGACCCGGTGACATCATCAAGTCCCAGTTCCAATGAGAACCGGAGGGAGGAGATGGCCTTCTCTACAGAATCCAGCAGACGGTCCTCGAGGCAGTACAGGGCGTCGGCGACCAGGTCCTTGAGGGTGGTTAGGTCCATGCCCGTGCCAATGAACTTTTGCGCCGATCTTTGGAAGCAGTCGACCACAAGGGCGGTCACGTCCGCAAGGTCCGCATCCGCCGAGAGGACCTTGCCGTTCGACTCTCCCCTGCTGCCCTCCCGCATCTCCCAGCTTGACGAGCTGTCGTAGGTTCGCTGCCATGTCCTTCCGTCATCCTTCAGGTCCTGGAGCCATGGGGCGGAGTCTACTCTGTTGCCATCTTCATCAAGCAGGGCTACCGATTCCTGCAGGGGGAAGCCTTCGACATCTCCATTGTCGAGCGCCTGCCCGGTGAACTGGTGTACTCGCATGCCGTGGGGCTCCAAGGTCCCGCTTAGCCTTTCCACGTGAGCCTGCCCCCGCGAGGAGACCAAGGTCCAGCCGTTCAGGTCCACTGTCTCGTCGGTGGGGTTGATGAGCTCTACCCATTCCCGGGAGCGGTCCTGTCCCTGGGGGTTCAGCTCGACCTCGTTTATCATCACCCCCGTTCGATGGGGGACGTTGAAGCTCAGCTCCACGCTTGCATCGATGTGGAACTTGGTACCCGGCAGAGGGGAGGGGATGCATTTCAGGAGCTGGGACATGCCCGGAATGTCGCTCAGAGCAAGGGATATCTTCTCGCTCCGCTCCACCTCTGGAAAGAACACCTCCAGCACGCTGCCTCCGAGATAGCCGCGGACCTCCACCTCGTGGGAGAACACCCTGCACGAGGGATCGATAGTGATGCCGACCTTCCAATCCCCTTCGCCCAGGGATACCGCGGCCGCCATGGCGTGTTCGCCGCTGGCAAGCCGGAGAACCCTGAGCGACGATACCAGGGTTATGCCCATGAGAGATTGTTCAATATCGACCCTTATCAGGTCCTTGACACCTGCCAGGACCGAGTCCTGGGGTGAGATGTGCACGCTCAGGTCCAGGCCTAGAACGCTCAGGTCGATCACCGTCCCTCCCCATACTGCCAGGAAGCTCTCCGCCACCAGACCCACCATGCTCGCCAGGAAATCGCTGATGGCGCTCGTCATCCTTTCGATGATCTCCGTGAACAGATCGTTCAGCGCCTCCAGGCCCTGGGAGGAGAAGGACAGCAGGCCCTCGACGAGCCAGTTGAAGAGCTGGAAGGCGTTCCCCATCGTTCCGCCCACAGCCAGCACTGCTGCCTCGAGGAAGTCCCAGGCCTTCAGAAGGAATCCCTGGATATCCCCGATCAGGGTGGCAGTAGGTTCGTAGGAGACCCCTTTCAGCCCCCATCCGCTGAAGGCCACGATGTTGAAGCAGGAGCTCAGTGATATGGTGGCCGAGCAGCCCGTGTAAGGAGTGTCCGCAGAGCCGGATCTGATCACTATCTCCAGCTGCCCCTCGTACCCGATGCTCCACTGTGTCAGATATGGGGAGGAGGTCAGGTTCATCACCTCGGTGACGTGGCGGTTGGGGTAGGTGGAGTTGCGCTTGAAATCCCAGGGAAGGGTTATGTCCACGTCCAAGGGACCGGCCTGCCCCATGCTCGCAGAGCGAAGCGTGGAACGGTCAACTACGATGTTCTCTGTCCGCTGCTGCCCGTCAGCAAGGGTCAGCACCAGGCCGCCTGGGACCAGGGGCAGTCGTAGCTGTCCTCCCTGTGCGGCCAATCCATCGGCCATCCCTTCAACGGTCTCCATGACCGACAGGGACGTGAGGGTGCCAAGCCCGGGGAGGAAGGTCAGACCGTTCGTGAGGAGCTCGAGATCGGGGTCTACCTCGGCATATCTCTGGGACAGCCCTAAGTTGAGCATATCGAGTATAGGGTCAGCACGGTCAAGGACCCCTTCCCTAAGGATCTCCCGGGCCCCCCAGGCGTCCCCCATCAGGAAAAGCAGTATCGTCTCCTGAGCCTCGGCGATGGATGCAGATGAGAATCCCGGCCGGTCCTCCAGCTGGGAGGCGAGGGTGACGCTGAGCTCCTGGGCGGCAGCATACACCGACCTGTTGACCTGTATGAGCTCGATCCAGTGCGTATCTATGAAATCGAGCACCGCTTGTGCCAGCCCATCGCGGACCTTCTCCATTTCCTCTATCCTCTGCAGGGCTGGATCAATCCATGAGGAGCCATCCTTGAACGCTTCCTGCAGCTGCCTGTCGACCTCTTGGATATAGTTGAGGCCGTCCTCAGGGTCCAGCTCCAGCTGCATCATGGGAAGGGTGCAATGAGAGGCGATGCCCTGGGCAATGGCCTCTACGTATCCTCTCATCCCCTCTGCAAGTATATGGGTCTCGGAACGATAAGTGTCGAAGAGCTCACCCCACTCCTCAGAGGCGAACAGGTCGACGCTGGGCAGGTCGACCGCATAGGAGCCCTCGAAGTATGGATAGACCATCTCTCCAGCATCATCGTACAGGCAGATGCGGTAGCTGGGAAGCGTCACGATGATGTCCCCTCCGCCATAATTATGCCACCGGTAGTTCGCCTCGGCGAAGCCCGCATCCGTCATCGCCTGGGATATGTAACTTAACATACTGGCCTGGTCCCAATCGCCCCCGGTCACGAGGTCAATAACGGACCACAGCCCCCCCTCGACCTCCTTGCATATGTCCTCAGCAAGATCGGCCAGCTCCAGGAAGCCGAGATACTCCATCCACCTGAGCACTATGACATCGGCCCGTGCATACAGGGACTGGGCCACGAGCGATGTCAGGTCGATGCCTTCATTGCCATAGGAACGCAGGAAGAGGTCTGCGGGATCGATGTATCCCTCCTGCCCAAGCACCTTATCGTCAACGGCCTCCCAGGCAGAGCCTGTGGATGCGGGGAGGTCGTGGAAGTACCTCAGCTCCTCGAGCAGAAGTGCCATCTCCACAGCCCTTATCACATCCTCGGCGGTGAGTATCGCCTCCGTGCTCATGGGTCCGGTCTTGGCGTAAGAGCCGTAACCCCGGAGCACCCGGTCCTGCGCCAGGGCCGCCAGCTCGTACCTTACGATGCTCTCCAGCTCCCCCCGGCAGTCCATGGACGCAGACATCTGACCCAGGCGGTAGGCGAGCAGCGGCATCGGTATGTAGATGTCCTGCTCAAGCTCCGTTGTCTTGGTCAGCATGCCCTGGGGACAGTGAACCTCGATGGTGTAGTTACCGACCAGGGCTGCGTAGGCTGGTATGCTCCCCATCTCCGACGATGAGAGGTCATGGCTGCGCTGCAGCAGGGGGTCGACCATGCTTCCGTCCAGGTAGACCAGGGATAGATTCGGCATCACCTCCACCGATATGCCTTCATCGGCCGAGGAGAACGCGGCCTCCAGGGATAGGGCCAAGGCAGAGACGAACCTCTCCTGGACCTCGGTGTTGTTAAGGGAGCGGACAGCGAGGACCGTATCCGCCGCGGCGGAATATGCCAGGCGGACCACTTCCTCGCACCCCTCATCCATGGCCCGCATCATGTCCTCCAGGGTCTCCTGGGGGATCCTCGCCCTTTCCTTCTGCATGTCCGAGCCGTAGATCAAGGCGATGCTTACTGAGGATAGTAGAAGGAGAAGCACCGCCACGATGGAGAACGGCATCTGAGCCTTATTTCCGGCCACCGACCAGCGTTTCCCTTTGCAGCCCCGAGGATATCGTGTCATCACCCATGGCACGCCCCCGAGAATTAAAAAGGGGGAGAACTAACTGCAGGCTACGTTTTTGACCGGGGTGCCCTCACCTCATCATGTCCATCGGCCGCTCCAAGGACATCTGGAAGAAATTGTCCAGGTGCGCAGCGAGGAAGGAGTTGTCAGTGAAACCACAGATGCTAAGGTCTGGAGTGGCCATCAGCGCCACCTCGCTGTCCATGACCACGTCCGTTGCCAGAAGGTCCTTCTTCCGTATCACCTCGGTAGCGTCCGGTACCCGGGCCGATGGCTCTGCCACCACGGTGACCCTCACCCCGCGTTTCAGGGCGTTGGAGAACTTCGTGGCGAACGAGTTGTTGATCTCCAGGAGCTCCGGCGATGACAGGAAGAACCTCTCC
>MVPZ01000123.1 GCA_002067045.1 Methanomassiliicoccales archaeon PtaB.Bin134
ATGTTGTGGGGCTGCTCGGCCTGCCCCTTGCTCTGGGTGATGCGCTTCCCGAGCACCAGCGCCGCCGCCAGGGTTGAAACGCCCGCCGTGATGTGCACCACCGTCCCCCCGGCGAAGTCCAACGCTCCCAGCTCGTAGATCCATCCGCCTCCCCACACCCAGTGGGCCACCGGGATGTACACCGCCGCGGTCCACACTGCCAGGAACACCATCAGGGAGCGGAGCTTCATGCGCTCGGCCACCCCTCCGATGATCAGGGCCACGGTGATTATGGCGAACATGCCCTGGTACATCATGAACAGCAGGTGGGGCACCGTGGGTGCAAGGCTGTTCGGGTCCATGTCCACCCCGTTCAGCATGAGGTGTCCCGCTCCCCCTATCAGGCCGTAGCTGTCGCCGTCGAAGGCCAGGGAATAACCGAACACCACCCATATCACCGTGACCGCTCCGATGATCAGAATGCTCTGTCCCAGCATGGACAGGAAATTGTCCTTTCGCAGCATGCCTCCATAGAAGAAGGCCACCGCCGGCGTCATCAGGAAGACCAATCCGGTTGAGATCATCAGCCACGCCGTGTCCCCGCTGTCGACCTCCCCGCCATCAGCCGCCGCCACCGGCGGCACCAACAGCGGGGCCAGGACCATCGTGAGCGCCAGGAGCAGCGCGACCTTGGCTATCGTTCCATGTTTCATCCGTCTCATACCCCTTTATACCGACATTTATTCGGTTATCGGGAGGATTGATAGATAAATTACTAAAAAAAGGTTACGATACACAACATATGTTTGTATTACTTAGAATAGATTAGATGAATGTACAATACGAATCGATTGATTCCTATAGGCACAGCCCGTGCTGAACGGGCACTGAAAATGAAGAAGGGAAGGTCAGTTGCGGGGCAGGGCATCCAGGCAAAGCCGGGTTGCCCTCTCCACGTCCGCCGGCTCATGGCGGAGGTCGTCCACCTTCTTCAGGCCCAGGTCGGTGATCAGGACGTGATGCGTTGGCCTGACCCCCGCCTTCTCCAGCGTCTTCGCCGCGCACTTCACCGGACATCCGTCTATGGCCAGCACCATCTTGGCATCCTTGGCCCCGGTGACCGGGCCAGGCATTCCCGCGGCGACCGCCGCCAGGCAGGCCATCTTTCCCGTTCCGCCAGTGGCCAGGCGAAATGCCGCGCCGTTGGCGATCTGCCCGACGTTGCATCCGCCCGAGCAGGAGAAGATCATCAGTTCCTGGCCGCTGCATTGGCAATCCTGTTCCTCTGGCAATGACATCGTCGTGTCAAAGGAAGCGCCCGGCAGATAATGCTTCCGTTCACGGGGAACGGTCTGGAACACTATTTTAAGTCGGTACCACCCTAGGTGGGAAGGGTCATCGCATGAAGGAGTACGATCTGATAGTCATCGGTTCAGGGGCCGGTCTGAACATAGTATCCAGGGCCCGGCGGAGGGACATGAGGGTGGCGCTGGTGGAGAACGGGCCCATGGGGGGCACCTGCCTCAACCGGGGGTGCATACCCAGCAAGATACTGGTCACCCCTGCGGAGCTCATACGGGCCATGGCCGACGCCAAGCGCATCGGCATTCACGCCAAACTGGAGAGGGCCGATTTCCAGGTGGTCCGCAAGCGCATGTGGGACCTCATCGCCCCGGACCGGGATGGGATACTGGAAAGCGTCCAGGGGGACGATGGACTGGACTTCTATCCCACCACCGCGTACTTCAACGGCAGGATGACCCTGCAGGCGGGCAAGGAGCAGATCACCGCCCCCCGGATTATCATCGCCGTGGGCACCCGCACCAGGGTCCCGGACATACCAGGGCTGCTGGACGCCGGCTTCAGGACCTCCGAGGACTTCTTCGAGCTGACCGAGGTCCCGGAGAGCATGGTCATTCTGGGCGGGGGATACAAGGCCTGCGAGCTGGGGGTGTTCCTGGCATCCTTCGGCTGCCGCACCACCGTGGTGGGCAGGAACCCCCGGCTCCTGAAGAACGAGGAGCCGGAGATCAGCGACATAGTCCTCAGGAAGGCCAGGGAGTACATGGAGGTGCTGGTGGACCACGACGTGGACTCGGTGCGGGTGGAGGGCGGAAGGAAGGTCCTGGTCTGCCGGGACCGCTCGTCCAAGGCCGTCAGGGAGGTGTCCGCCCAGGACATACTGGTGACCACCGGGGTGCAGAGCAACGCGGATTGGCTGAGGCCTCAGGCCTCCGGCATCGCCGTGGACAGGGACAACTTCATCGTCGTGGACAGGTACCTGGAGACCAACGTCCCCGGGGTGTTCGCCATCGGGGACGTGATCGGCCGCACCATGTTCCGGCACACCGCCAACTACCATTCCGAGCTGGTCTGGTACAACATGTTCGGGGGAAAGAAGGTGGAGCTGGACGAGCACGCCGTCCCGCACGCGGTGTTCAGCTACCCGGAGGTGGGCAGCGTCGGGCTCACCCAGGAGGAGTGCGCACGGCAGGGGCTGAAGGTCCTGGTGGGGGAGAGCGACTACATGAGCACCGCCAAGGGCTATGCCATGGGCGAGGAGGACGGGTTCGTGAAGGTCATCGTGGACCAGGCGAGCCGCAGGATACTCGGCGCGCACATAGTCGGCTCGCACGCGGCCATCCTGGTCCAGCAGATCGTGTACCTCATGAACGCCGGGGACCAGACCTACATGCCCATGGCCCGGAGCCAGTGCATCCATCCCGCCCTGAGCGAGGTGGTGACCAAGGCCTTCGCGGCCCTACGCGACCCGGACCATCACCACGACCACCATCACTGACCGCATTCGCGGTCCTTCCCGCCCTTGGGGCGGTTCAGCCTCTGCATGACCTTGACCCCGGTCACGCTGGTCAGGAAGGGTATGGGAGGGGTCAGGAAGATGGCCGAGGATATCAGCGCCCCCAGCTTCAGGTCCCCGCGCATGTTGTTGATCTTGTTGATGATGGGATCCTCGGGGTCATCCCCTTCCAGTATGCCGAAGAAGGACTTGATCATCAGGATGTCGGCCTGCAGCACGATGCCCACCGTCCACTTCACCCCCATCTCCAGGGTGGATATGCTGCCCTGCGGGGTGGTTGTCCTATGCCTCACCGCCCTGCGGAAGTCCTCCGCGCTCTGTCCGGGGAAGGTGGTGTGCGAGCAGCCAAGCTGTCCCAGGGAATGTGCGTCACTGCCCCCCACCTGGGCCCAGCGGCCGCCCTCCGCGTGCTTCAGGGCCGCCGCGTTGGCGTAGCCGTCGAGATGCCCTCCGTTCAGCACCTCCAGGGCGTCGATGTCCAGCTCGTCCACCATCATCCCCAGGGCGGGAACGTGGCAGCTGAAGGGATGAGGGGCCACCACCAGGCCGTCCTGGGCCCTGATGCGCTCGATGGTCTCCGCGGCCGGCAAATCTCTGGGAACCTCCTCCTGCAGGAACAGCCCCAGTATCTCCCCCTCCTGGGCGTTGATCTCCGAACCCACCACCACCTCGATGTCCTCGAAACCTTTGGCGTAGTCCATGGCCCGCAGGGCGCCGCGGATGGAGTTATGGTCGGTTATGCAAAGCACCCGGATGCCCATGCGCCTGGCGATGTCCACCACGTCCTCGGGGCGGCTGGTGGATTCCGGGAACTTCAAGGCCCCGAAACGCCCGAAGCCGGAATAGCGGGTGTGGACATGCACGTCGGCCTTGCTGAGCACGGGGGATAAACGGTGGAACTGATTAATTAGCTTGCCGAGATAACCGTGGTGGAAAAGGGTTAGGGAAAAGGTCAGCCGCTTACCTTGGTCATGTCCTGCCCGCAGCACACCAGGGTGCCGTCGCCGCTCTCCAAGACCTTGACCTTGTTCCCGCATATCTCGCACTCGTAGACCTCATCGACCTTGGTCATTTCATGCACCTAGCCTGTTAACGCAGCCCTCATGACTTAATGCTTTTCGCCAGTTCCACGCCGTAGGCGATGCATCTCTCCACCCCTTCCTTCATGGGCGCGTAGCGGATATCCAGGTCTGGGAACGGAAGCTCGAACCCAGCGGCCTCCAGGTTCTCGCGGATGGCCTTGCTGGCGCCTCCGCCCCAGCCATAGCTCCCGAACACCGCGGCCCGGCGGTCCTTGGGCCTCAGCCCCCGCATGTAGGTGGTGATGTCCGCCACGGTGGGGAACATGCCGTTGTTCATGGTGCAGGAGCCAACGGCCACGATCCTGGAGCGCAGCACCTCGCGCATGACCATGGAGCGGTCGGTGTCCGTGAGCCTCATCAGGGTCACCGGCACGCCCTGGGACCTGACGCCCTCGGTTATGGCCTCGGCCATGCGCTCGGTGGAGCCCCACATGGTGTCGAAGATGACCAGCACCCTCTCCTCGGTGCGGTGGTCGGCCCAGCCCACGTAGGCTTCCACGATGTCCTTTATGTGGGTCCGCCACATGAGGCCATGGGAGGTGGCCAGCAGCTTTATCGGGAGCTCCTTCACCTTGGCGTAGGCCTTCTTGACCTGGGCTCCGAAGGGCAGCACTATGTTGGCATAATAGGTGGCGGCCTCCTCCATGAGGGTACCCAGGTCCACCTGGTCGTCGTAGCGCTGCGAGCTGCAGTAGTGCTGTCCGAAGGCGTCCATGCTGAACAGTATCTGGTCCTCCACGGCGTAGGTGAACATGGACTCCGGCCAGTGCACCATGGGCGTCTCGATGAAGCGCAGCGTGCGCCTGCCGATGGACAGCTCCTCGCCGTCGGCCACCTCGCGCATCCTCATCTCCCCGTAGTTCAGGCGCAACGCCTCCAACCCCTTCTTGGTGGCTAGGATCTCCGCCCCGGTGATCTGCTGGGTCAGGGGAAGGCCGCTGGCATGGTCCCCCTCGGCGTGGTTGGACACGATGAGGTCTATCTCCTTGGGGTCGATGACCGAGCGGATGCGGGCCATCATCTCCCCCAGGAAGGGCGTCTTCACGCAGTCGATGAGCACGTTCCTCTCATCGAGGATCAGGTACGAGTTGTAGGAGGTGCCGCGCAGGGTGGCGAAACCGTGAAACTCGCGCGCGTTCCAGTCCAAGGCCCCGACCCAATAGATCCCGTCAGCGATCTCCACCGCTTGCATGCATCCTCCTAGGCGGTACCTGAAATTTATACGTTGTCCGCGGCAAAGTATATCTCGGGACCAAAGCGTTCGTACCGCGGATGAACGAGGCCCTGAGGCAGGCGATAAAGTCCCTGCGGGCGGTCATGGGCGACCGGAGATGCACCACCAAGGAGATGGAGGACGTGCTGGAGAAGTACTACGGTTACCGCTGCCCCGACGACCTCTCCCGCTCCCTGAACAAGCTGCGGGCCATGGGCATCCTGTGCGGAGAGGTGGACCGCGAGCAGGCCTGCTGGGTCTGGTGGCTCCCGCCGTTGGATGATCAGCCGGAGTAGTAGTATTCCCCTTTCTCCTTCTGCTCCCGGTCCAGCCTGGACCCGGGCTTGTTGATGCGGGGACGGTTGGTGTCGTTGTCCCGGCGGAACGTCACGTCCACATCCTTCAGGAAGGTGTTCATGCCCTTGCGCATGTCGTAGGGGCCCTGCCCCAGACCCTCCTTCCCGGGGGTGCCGCTGAAGACCATTATGGAATCGGACACCATGTCCAGGAAGTAGATGTCATGGTCCACCACCAAGGCGCTGCGCCCCCTCTTCTCCATCACCCGGCGCACGGTCTTGGCCGCCTCCATGCGCTGATTGGAGTCCAGATATGCTGATGGCTCGTCCAGCAGGTATATGTCCGCCTCCCGGGACAGGCAGGAGGCGATGGCCACCCTCTGCAGCTCCCCTCCGGAAAGGGTCATGACGTTCTTCTCCAGGAGGTTCTTGAGCGACAGCGGCTTGGCGATCTCGCTCTGGAAGAAGCCGGATTCGAAGAAGTCCTTGACCGTGGCCTCGAACATCTCGCGGACGGTCCCGTCGAAGTCCGGGCTGATGTACTGGGGCTTGTAGCTGACCCTGAACGAGGTGTCCACCTTGCCCGCGGTGGGCTTCTGCGCCCCGGCCAGCACCTTCACGAAGGTGGTCTTTCCGATGGCGTTCGGTCCCACCACGCCCACGGTCTCCCCGATCTTGATGGCCCCCGGCTCCACCTTCAGGCGGAAGGATGGGTACTCGCACTCGATGGTCCCGTACTCCAGCAGGTCGAACTGCTCCCAGTTGGAGCGCGGCGGACGGGACTCGAACACGATCTGGGTGTCCCGGAATCGCATGTTCTCCTCCTTGGCGTAGCCATCCAGATAGACATTGATGGCCTGTCGCACCTGCCGCGGCTGGGCGTATATGCCGAAGGCGCCCTCGGAGCCGAACACCAGGTAGACGTTCTCGGCCAGGAAGTCCAGTATGGCCAGGTCGTGCTCGATCACGATGACCTGCCTCTCCCGGGCCAGCTTCTCGATCACGCGGGCCACCCTGATCCTCTGGTAGATGTCCAGGTAGGACGAGGGCTCGTCGAAGAAGTAGATGTCCGCGTCCTTCATGATGGTGGCGGCTATGGCCACCCTCTGCAGCTCGCCTCCGGAGAGCTCGGACATCTGCCGGGTCACGGCCTCCTCCAGGTCCAGCAAGGCGACGGCCTCGTCCATGGACATGCGCCCCTCCACCTTCTTCAGCAGGTCCCGCACCCCGCCCTTGAAGACGCTGGGCAGCTTGTCCACGTACTGCGGCTTGATGGAGGTGCGGACCTTCTTGTCGTACACCCGCTTCAGGTGGTCGTGCATCTCCGTGCCGGCGAAGTGCTCCAGCACCTCCTCCTTGCTAGGGGGGTTCTCGTAATTGCCCAGGTTCGGGACCTCCTCCCCGGAGAGCAGCCGGAACGAGGTGCTCTTGCCGATCCCGTTCGGACCGAGTATCCCGGTCACCACTCCCTGCTTGGGCACCGGCAGGCCATAGAGCCGGAAGGCGTTCATGCCGTACTGGTGCACGATGTCCTCGCGTATCTCGTCCGGCAGTTGGATGATCTTCAGGGCCTCGAACGGGCACTTGTGCACGCAGATCCCGCAGCCCACGCACAGCTCCTCGGAGATGATCGGCCGTCCGTCCTCCCCGATGACCACGGCCTCCACTCCCGTTCGCACCTTGGGACAGTACCTCAGGCATTCCTGGTTGCACTTCTTGAACTGACACCTGTCCCTCAGCAGGACCGCTATGCGCATGGACCCACCTATTGAGAGGGGGCATAAAAAAGTAATGGATGGACCCCGGGCGACGCCCTATCGTTCCAGGGTGTCCATGAGGCGTTTCACGCCGTCCACGTACCGGCCTCCGGTCTCCACCAGGGGGGACACGTCCGGTTCGTGCTCGCGGACCGCGGGGTCCCAGGGTAGCAGGTGCACCCTGTCGAACTTCGTTTCCGTAAGCTCCCTGGCCTTCCTCTCGTCCCCTTCGTCCTGGCACTTGTTCAGCACCAGGTCCACCCTGCGCAGGCCCAGGCCCCGGGAGAGCTGGGCCACCCGGGAGGCGACCTGCAGGGAGTTGAAGGTGGGCTCGGAGACCACCAGACAGGTGCCGAAGCCCTCGGACACCGTGCGACCGAAAGGCTCCAGGCCAGCCTGGGCATCCATGACTATCAGGTCGTCCTCGCGGGAGTTGAGGAAGCGGACCAGCGCCCCCAGGAGGGAATTCTCCGGGCAAAGGCAGCCGGTGGAGGCCTGCACCACCCCGCCCATGACCAGCAGGTCCAGGTTCTCCCGTATGCGGACGCCGAAGCGCTCGGTGACGTCGGAGACGTCGGGATTGAGGTTGATGAGCCCTCCCCAGCCCCCGCCGGGGCGGGCCCCGGTCCTCTGCTCGATGTAATCCAGCTCCTGGGTGATGGGACGCAGCTCCCGGGCCTTGTCCCTCGGGTATCCCAGGGAATAGGCCAGGTTCTGCTGGGCGTCCTGGTCCACGGCCAGCACCCGGCGTCCGTCCCGGGCCCCCAGCAGGCACAGGGCGGCCGACAGGGTGGTCTTCCCCACGCCCCCCTTGCCGGCCACCAGTATCCTCTGGCCGCCCTGGTTGCCCGGGCGCCGGCGCAGCTCCCTGGCCAGTTCCGATGCCGCCCTCCGGCTCATAGGCCCAGGTCCGCCCGCTTGGTCTCGATGTGGTCAAAGAGGATGGCCGCGGCCTTCTTCGGGTCCGGTTCGACCCAGAACTTGGCCTTGACCGCTCCATCGAGCCCCTCGGTCAGCAGGTTTATGACATTGGGCGAGCCGCTTATCTTGGGCATGACCCCCAGGGCCACGCTGATCCCGCTGCCCACGAAGTAGCACCCGATGGCCACGGCCTTGGGGGAGTACCATTCCGGGGCCGCGCCGGCCACCGGCAGCTGGTCCATGCGCACTCCGGCCAGGTTCCCCAGCTCCGCGGCCAGGGTCAGGATACGGGTGTTGTCCACGCAGGAGCCCATGTGCAGAACCGGCGGTATCCCCAGGGAACGGCACACGTTTCCCAGGGATTTGCCCGCCAGTTCGGCCGCCTCCGGCTTCATGAGCCCGGCCTCCGCACAGGCTATGGCCGCGCATCCGGTCTCCACCACGATGATGTTGCGGCGGATCAGCTCCTTGGCCAGGGTTATGTGGCCGTAGTCCTGCTTGATCTTGGGGTTGTTGCAGCCCACGATGCCCACAGCGCCTCTGATCTTGCCCTCCAGGATCAGGTCCAGTAGCGGCTTCAGCGTGCCGCCCAGGGCGGTCCGCAAGGCCTCCACGGAGAAGCCCACCACCGCGTCCATGGGCTTGTTGGGGATGAGCACCCTCTCCGGCACGCGGTTCTTGAAATTGTCGATGGCTATGGCCACCATCTTCTTGGCCTGTTCGAAGGCGTTCTCCGGGGTCACCTCCAGGTAGTAGCCGCCGGGGATCTTGGCCTTGGGGGAGGTGGTGATGACCTTGGTGTGGTAGCAGGCCGCGGTGTTCGGGAGCGAGGGGAATATGCACTGGTAATCGACTATCATGGCCTCCAGGGCCCCCGTGGTGATGACCAGCTCCTGGCTCAGATGGTTCCCGGCCTGGGGCACGCCCTTCCTCATCAGCAGCTCGTTGCCCGTGCAGCAGAGACCGACCAGGTTTATGCCCTTGGCCCCGGCGGCCTCGGCCCTCTGCTTCATCTCAGGGAGCGCGGCGGCCTTCACCACCATCTCCGAGAGGACCGGGTTGTGCCCGTGCAGGGAAATGTTCACCTGATCGTTCTTCAGCACGCCCAGGTTGACCCGGCTGTTGCGTATGGTGGGTGTGCCGAAGAGAATGTCGCTGGCCTCCGTGCCGATCATGGAGCCGCCCCATCCGTCGCCGAGCGAGGCCCTCAGCCCCTGGGCCAGGATGTTGCGGTAGTCCGCGCCAACGCCCATATGCACCCGGTGCATGGCCTCCACGATCTCCCGGTCGATGGAGCGCGGGAGCAGCCCGGCCTCCTCGAGCATCTTGTACGTGGCCGGGGGCATGCGCTTGGCCATGCTCAGCTCCCCCTTCATGGTCCCGTACTCCTCCAGCATGGCCAAGGCCAGCCTTTCGGCCACCTTCTCCTGGGGACCCTCCGGGTCCAGGCCGTACTCCTTGGCCAAGGCCTTGAGCTTCTGCGGGTCGGCTATCCCGTACTGCGGGGCGTGACCCTGGGCGGTCATGAGCAAGGTCTCGGCCACCTCTCGGCCGTGGTCGGAGTGCGAGGCGGCCCCGGTGGCTATCTGGTCCAGAAGGTTGCGGGAGACAATGAGGTCCGCTCCCGCCCCGCAGACCCCCCGGCTCTTGGTGTCGCCCATGATCCTGCAGGGGCCCATGGCGCAGCGCTGACAGGAGAGTCCAGATTCACAGAACTTGCAGTGCGGCTGCTGCTTCTCCAAACGGTCCCAGACCGTCTCCACCCCTTCCAGCATGGTCTTGGAAAGGACCTCCTTCACCGAGGGGTCCATGGCCCTCTCCTCCACCTTGCCGGGTACCTTGTCCGGAGTGATGTGCTCCGGGGGTGTCCGTATGCATTCTACCGTGATTATCTCTAATTCCGGATCGTCCGACATTTGATCACCCTGCCATCTTAACGATGGTTCGTAAAAAGTTTGATTTATGATTATAAGAAACTGTGCATTATTCCTTTGACGGCAAGGTTATATCCGGAAAACCTATTCCTCGGGCGATGGACCCATCCAAGGTATTCATAGGCGTGGCCTGGCCCTATGCCAACAGCGCGATCCACCTGGGGCACGTGGCCGGTTCATTGCTCCCTCCGGACATCTTCTCCCGTTACCACCGTCTGCGCGGCCGGAAGGTGCTCATGGTCTCCGGCTCCGACCAGCACGGCACCCCGGTGACCGTGAGGGCGGACAAGGAGGGCCTGACCCCCCATGCGGTGGCGGACCGCTATCACGAGATCAACAAGAAGGCCATCGAGGACCTGGGCATCGAGTTCTCCCTCTTCACCAAGACCCATACCGAGAACCACATCCAGGTGGTGCACGACATCTTCCTCCGCCTTATGGAGAAGGGGCATCTGGAGCAGAGGGAGACCCTGCAATACTACTGCCCCAGCTGCGGGAGGTTCCTGCCGGACCGCTACGTGGAGGGGAGGTGCGTCAAGTGCGGGAACGAGAGCAGCCGCAGCGACCAGTGCGACCGGTGCGGAACGACCTTCGAGGTGGGGGAGATAGCCGACCCGGTGTGCATCAACTGCCGCTCCCGGCCGGAGATGAAGGGTACTCAGCATTACTTCTTCAAGCTCACCGATTTCGAGGACCCCCTGCTCTCATACGTAAGGGGAAGCGAGCACTGGCGATCCAACGTCCAGCTCTTCACCCAGAACTGGCTGGAGGCCGGTCTCAAGGACCGCGCGATCACCAGGGACATGTCCTGGGGCGTTCCGGTGCCCCTGCCCGGTTCCGAGGGCAAGGTCATATACGTCTGGTTCGAGGCGGTGATCGGATACCTGTCGGCGAGCAAGGAGTGGGCCAAGGCCACCGGGGACCCGGAGGCCTGGAAGGAGTTCTGGACGGACCCCGAGGTCAAGGGGTACTACTTCCTGGGGAAGGACAACATACCCTTCCACACCATCATATGGCCGTCCATACTCATGGGCTACGACGGCCTCAACCTGCCCTACGATGTGCCGGCCAACGAGTTCCTGACCTTCAAGGGGGAGAAGCTATCCAAGAGCAAGGGGCCGAGCATCGACATCCCCAGCATCCTGAAGATGTTCGAACCGGACCTGCTGCGCTACTATCTGGCGGCCAACATGCCCGAGGGCAAGGACGCCGACTTCTCCTGGGAGGACTTCGAGACCAAGGTCAACAACGAACTGGTGGCCACCCTGGGCAACTACTTCCACCGGGTTCTCAGCTTCACCCACAAGAACTTCCGGGAGGTGCCCCCGCTGGGCGATGCCCTCGGCGAGGAGGAGGCCCAGGTTCGGGAGGCCGTATCCCAGGCCATGGTGGAGGTCGACAGTTACATCGCCACCTGCCAGTTCAAGAAGGGCATCAAGGCGGTGATGGACCTGGCTCAGTTCGGGAACCGCTTCTTCGATTCCTGCGCCCCCTGGGGCCTGATCAAGACCGACCGGGGGAAGTGCGGCGGGGTGCTGCACCTGAACATGCGCATCGTCCAGGCCCTGGCGGTGCTCGCCCACCCCTACCTGCCCTTCAGCACCCAGAGGCTGTGGGGTTACCTGGCCAACGAGGGGAGCATCGGCTCAGGTTCCTGGAACTGCATAATGCAGCCCCTGAACGTCGGCCGGGCGCTCCCGGAACCCAAGCCCCTGTACCGCAAGGTGGAGATCCAGAGGGAGGAGTCCGCCTTCGCCGGGTTCGAATCGTTGGACCTCCGCGTCGGCCTCATAGAATCGGCGGCGGACCATCCCAACGCCGACAAGCTCATGGTGCTCAAGGTTGACATAGGCCGGCCGATACAGCTGGTCGCCGGGCTGAAGGCCTTCTACAGCAAGGAGGAGCTCACCGGGAAGAAGGTGGTGGTCATCAGCAACCTGGCACCGGCCAAGCTGCGGGGCATGGAGTCCCAGGGCATGGTCCTGGCCGCGGAGGCCGGGGACCAGGTCAAGGTGCTCACCCCCTCCGGTCCGGCGGAACCTGGCGACAGGGTCAACAGCGGAATGGGCTCCGGGACCAAGGTCCTGACCTTCCAGGAGTTCCAGGCATTCACCCTGAGGACCGGGACGGTGCTCAACGACCAGGAGGCCGACCTCGGAAGGAAGGTCAGGGCCGACACCTCCGGATTGATCAAGGGCAGGCAGGCGGCCTTCTTCATGCCCAACGAAGGTTCCGAGGCGGCCCTTCCCCTGTTCACCGAGAGGAAGGTCAGCATCGGCGTGGACGGGGAGCTGGAGAACGGGGCGAAAGTGAGATGAGGTTCGACCTGCACGTGCACACCAGCCATTCCGGGGACTCCCACAGCGCGGTGGAGGAGGTCCTGGAGGCCTGCGTGCGAGCCGGGCTGGGCGGGGTGGCCATCATGGACCACAACTCCCTGGGTGGGTCCCGTTACGCTATGTCCCTGAAGAGGGAGGACATACTGATCATCCCGGGCATGGAGGTCTCCTCGGCCAGGGGACACATCCTCGCCTACAACGTGCACGAGGAGATACCCAGGGACCTGGAGGTGGGGGAGACCATCGACCTCATCCGGGCCCAGGGGGGCATAGCCGTGGCCGCCCACCCTTACCGGGTCTGGTCGGGGCTGGGGGAGGAGGTCACCCGGGCCAACGACTTCGACGCCATCGAGGTGCACAACGCCCGATCCACCCGCTCCCATAATGAACTGGCGGCCAAGCTGGCGGTGAGCATGTGCAGGCCCTTCACCGCCGGGAGCGACTCCCACGAGCCCGACACGGTCGGAAAGGCCTATTATCTAAGCAGCCGGGACTGCTATTCCGCGGAGGAGGTCATCCGGGACGTTCTCTCCGGCAACGGTTCGACCGGCGGCCGGCACCGCCCCAAGACCGACACCCTTGGCTACGGGATCAAGTGCATCGGGGAATGGCTGGGCCGCGGGTTCAAGAGGATGTGACGTTCACTGCACCAACGGTCGCACCTTCTGCAGCACCGACTCGGGATCGGCGGTCCCCTCTATCAGAACACCCAGCAGGTGCCGCGGCCCCAGTCCGATGACCAGCAGGTTCTTTCCGGTGAAGCGCATGGAGACATAGCTCAGGTAATCGTTCATCTCATGCCCGACCTGTTCCGCTGTGCCGTAGGCCAGCGAGGTTATTGCCGAATACATGCCGCGGTCAGCGAACTTGGGCGTGGAACCCGCCACGAAGTTGCCCGCGCGCGAACAGATGTAGGCGGAGATCACGTTCTCAACGGAGGAAACCTTGGCAATAATCGTTTCAAAATCCTTCTCTTCCATCTTCCTCCCCCTATTGGGGACAAATATGAGAAGGCCAAATAAAACCTTTGCCCAATCGACATCTGGTGCCCGTTCCGGTTCGGCGTGGTCTGGGAAAGGATTTATTACGCCGTTCTCATAATACCTGCCATGGCCCCTGTCTCGCTGCGCAGCGTTCTCCCGATATCCGCAAAGGCGAGGACCGAGGCCGACCGCATCGACGCCATTCTGGTCGATTCGCTCTCCTCCCCCCTCTCCATCGAGAGGAGGAGGATGGAGTCCCGCATCATGGGGGTCGCCGAGGAGGACCCCGAGGGAATGGTGGGCGTGCTTCTGCGCTACACCGAGGTCAGGAACGACACGGCCAGGGAGTCGGTCATGCGCCTGTTGCGGGAGATCACCGCCACCCGCGAGGGGAAGGCCGCGGTGCTGGAGAACCTCTCCAACAAGGACCAGGAGGTCCGCAAGGGCGTGCGGGCCATGATGATCGAGCTCTGGGGCGAGGAGGCCTCCAGGTTCGCCGCGGACTACGAGCAGGCGGTGCTAATGATCAACCTGGCCCGCAGCCGGGACATATTTGTGGAGGACATAGTGACCCTGGCCGATCTGGTGAAGGTCACACTGCTGGAGGGCGAGACCACCAAGGCCTACGAGGACGTGGCCCTGGTCCTGGAGCTGATCAAGCACCGCTACCGGTCCGTGGAGACCATGAAGAACTACCTGGCCGAGATGCTCAAGATCACCCCGGAGCTCTCCAAGCTGGGCATGATGAGCGGGCGCATCGAGGAATCGCTCCGCGTGGCCTCCCGGGCCAACAAGCAGCGCCGCTTCGAGTTCACCAAAGACCTCATCGAGGACCGCATGCGCGAGGTGCAGCTGATCGACCAGCTGCGCGCCCTGGGTGTCACGGTGAAGGGGCAGATCAACGACCCCCCGCACGTGTCCCTGGAACGGCTGAGCGGAATGGATGTATGGGTGTTCGCCCGCCTCAAGGAGCTGGTGGGGGCCGGCACCACCATGTCGGTCACCGAGCGCAAGGAGGAGGTCATCGAACTGGTGGATTCTTTCCTGAGGGACGAGCTGTTCCCCTACATCCGGGACAAGGCCCAGGACCGTCTTGAGGCCGGGGACGCTTCCCTGCTGTTCGCCCTGTACACCGTGGGGCTGACCTGCCTCAAGCTCATCTCAGAACCCCTGCCCAAGGTGGCAGAGGAGCTGTACGTTACCTACTTCCGGGACCTGGAAGGGTCCCCCAGCATCGCCACGGTCTCCTGGCCCTCCGCGGTGCTGTGAGCCTGTCAAAGGTGCTCACGTCTGACATCCGTCATCCCATGTCCAGGTTTTTAAAATTCAGTAACATTTATATTTGCGTTTTTCGTTATAGTTAGCAGAGGGATGCACTTATGACCAGTTCTTTGGTTAAGAATGCTTTAGCGAACACTAAGTACGAGAGCGCACAGAACGGAAAGGCCGAGCCTGTCAAGCAGGAGCCGGTCCAGTCCCAGCCAGCCCCCAAATCCAACATCGATGAGGAGCTGGAGAAGATCGCCGCCCAGCTGGATGTCTGCATCAAGATCATCGGCTGCGGGGGCGGCGGTTGCAACACCATAAACCGCTGCTGGGAGGCCAACATCAACGGGGCGCAGCTCTGCGCCATAAACACCGACGCCAAGCACCTGCTGACGGTCAAGGCCCCGCGCAAGATACTCATCGGCCGCACCGCCACCCGTGGACTCGGGGCCGGAGCAAAGCCGGAGATGGGAGAGGTCGCCGCCCGGGAGAGCGACGGCGAGATCAGGGAGTTCCTGAACGGCTCGAACATCGTTTTCGTCACCGCAGGCATGGGCGGAGGAACGGGAACCGGTTCCGCGCACTATGTCGCGAGGATCGCCAAGGAGCAGGTGCGCGCGCTGACCATCGGCGTGGTCACCCTGCCCTTCAAGGCCGAAGGAACTGTGCGCATGGAGAACGCCCTGGACGGCCTCAACAAGATGAGGCTGATCTGCGACACCACCATCGTCATCCCGAACGACAAGCTCCTGGAGCTGGTGCCCAAGCTGCCGGTCGACGCCGCCTTCAAGGTGGCCGACGAGGTGCTGATGCAGACCATAAAGGGGCTGACCGAGATAATCACCAAGCCCGGCCTGGTCAACCTGGACTACGCCGACATAATGACCGTCATGAACGAGGGCGGCGTGGCCTTCGTTGGAATTGGCGAAGGGAACAGCGACGAGGACGACCGCGTGAAGTCCGCGGTGCACGAGGCGCTGACCTCCCCCATGCTCGGCGAGATAGAGCTCAAGGAGGCCAAGGGCGCCCTGATCCGCGTGGTCGGAGGCCCGGACATGACCGTGGGCGAGGCCCAGCGCGTCGCGGAGATAGTCACCAACAGCGTTTCCCCGCGCGCCCGCATCATATGGGGATGCTCCATCGACCCCGAGCTGGAGGGAGTGGTCAAGGTCCTGCTCATCGTCACCGGCGCCAAGTCCAAGTACATAATCGGCAGCCGCGGCGCACCGGTGGGCATGTCCAACAACCAGGGGTACCCGCAGCAACAGCAGTACCACCAGCCCCAGCAGCAGTACCAGCAGCCCTACCAGCAGAGGCGGGGCCGGGACGACGACATCGACTTCGTGCGCTGATGCGGAGGGGGTCAACGAGGGCTGCGCCGACCGACCAGGTCACCGTCCACTTAACGTTGCCGGTGGCCATTAAAAGTCAAAAGCGGCGTCGCCGAAGCTGATCGCCGGGCAAGGTTCGAAGCATTCCCCGCAATGGATGCATCTATCCGCGTCAACGCGGACCCTGCCCTGCGTCAGCAAAAGTGCACCCTCTTTGCATCTGGCGATGCACACTCCGCAACCGACGCATTCCTCGGCCTTAACCACCGCACGGCGAACCCTTTCCACATTTTTTCTTATTTCCTCTTGGTCCCTGCCCTTGGCCATCAGGGCCCCCTCGCGGAAGATGGTGACGTTGCCGACGGCGCACCAGCCGTCCTCCCCCATATCCACCTCCCCCACCATGTTCAGCACGCTGGCCACCTGTTCCAGGTCCAGGTCGCGGGAGAACGCCCCCTCTATGCTGAATCCCAGGGTGCAGGGCGAGAATCCGTCCTGGAGCTTCAGCCTGAGGTTGCCCTCGCCGGTGCGGGTCCCCTCCCTCCTGGTCAGCTCGAAGCCGGGAATGTTGCGCTTCAGCTCCTCCATCACCGAGGGGGGCACCTTCTTCCAGCGCCACAGCCCGTGCTCCACCCATTCCGGCCCCAGGCCCTTGCGCTCGGCGTAGGAGCTGAGGAAGGCCTCCCAGCGCTCGTAGGAAGGGCTGCTGCGGGCGATGTCCAGCTCGGCCATGTCCGAGGCCGGGCACAGGAAGCAGCCTATGCGGTCCAGCCCGTGCTCGTACCAGGGGTTGAAGCTGACCCCGCTCTTGAAGATCAGTAGCCAGACGTGCAGCGAGGTCCAGTCCTGGATCGGCGAGGCGCCTATCTGCCCCGGGGTCCAGGGGTTCCTCCACACCCGGGGCTTGGAGGCCCGCTGCTCCGACTCGTACCTGCGCTGCCCGATGAAGGACAGCAAACCTCCGGGGTAATGCTCGACGATGGCCTTGACGGTGGGGCCCAGCTTGTTGGTCTTGCAGCACCAGCGGTAGTCCTTACCCGGGGGGCCGAAGAAGTCCAGGTTGCCGAAGAAGGCCTCGCTGTCGGCCTTCCCGACCACCAGTTCCAGGTCCAGTTCGTCCTTCAGGCGGTGCACGTACTCCACCGTCTCCGGGAATTCCAGGCCGGTGTCTATGAAGAACACCGGAAGGCGCAGCCCCGCCTCACGGGTGACCAGCAGGGTGGCCAGACTGTCCTTGCCCCCGGAGAAGGAGACCACCTGCGGAAGTCCGGAATGCTCCTCGGTCAGGCGCCTCACGAAGTCCACGGCCTCGCATACCCTGCGCTCCATGATCCTGGAGTTGGCCTCGATGGCCATCCCCCAATCGGAACGCTTCCGCTCCGGCGGGGCGGTGGTGCGGGCCGACCAGCGCACCTTCATAGCCGCGCCCCTCTCCGCGATGCGCATCTCGTCGGATGACATGCGGGCGACACCGGTGGCCAGGGCGTTGCCCTCCGGGTCCACCACGATGACCTCGTCGCCTCTGGCGAACTCTCCGACCGCCTTCCTCACCCCGGGGACCATGAGGTTCTGCGATCCCAGGATCGGCCCTACCGCACCCTGGTCCGCCCAGATCAGGGCCTTGTTGCAGGCCGGCAGCATCCGCGCCGCGGCGCTCATTCGCGGCAGCACCCTCCAACCCAGCCCCAGGTCGTAGCGCAGGGTGGCCACCACCTCCCCGTCGGCGATGACCTCGTCCATGCGGTCCAGCCCCGGCACCTTGTTCATCATGTAGACCGTGCCCTGGGGCAGGAGGGCCATTCCCGCACCCTCTCCGAACTGCCGGTCCAGGATGTTCCGGACCAGGTCCAGGTCGTAGGCGAAGGCCGGCCTGGCGTCCCCCGGCGGGGTCATCTCCACCGTCACGGTCGGGGAACCGCATCTGGCGCATTCGCTCTCCTCCAGGACCGGGACGTTGCATTCGCGGCACCATCGGAGGAGCATCTTACCAAGGCGGACCAGGGCCATGCCTGCGGCTAGTGCGGGAACCCCTATAAAATGTATGTTCCCGGAGCACATGACCGAATGCCGGCTGCCAGTCCTCCGTCCGGCATATTGTCGGCGTATCTAACCCTAATATAGCAGTAATTTCATCATCCCGCCTGATACCATGAAAGCCACCGCGCGCACTATGGGTATCAGCTATGCGATCCGGGAGATGCTGCTGCCGGCGAGGGAGCTGGAGAAGCAGGGACACCAGATCATCAAGCTGCATATCGGGGACCCCAACAAGTTCGACTTCGAGACGCCGAAACATGTAAGGGACGCCCTCTGTGCCGCCGTGGAGAAGTGCGACAACGGCTACGAGGAGTCCGAAGGGAACGCCGAGCTGAGAAGGGCCATCATCGAGAAGGAGAAGAAGAAGAACGGCATCGACCTAAGCCTAAAGGACATGGTGGTGACCTCCGGGGTCACCGAGGCGTTGCAGATGATCTGCGCCGCGACCATCGATCCGGGCGACGAGGCCTTGGTTCCAGGGCCCAGCTACGTCTCCTACCTGGAGTTCCCCAAGTTCTTCGGCGGGAAGGCCATAACCTACCGAACCATCGAGGAGGAGGGCTGGCAGCCCGACGTGGACGACCTCAGGAAGAAGATCACCCCGCACACCAAGTTCATCGCCGTGATCAATCCCAACAACCCCACGGGGGCCGTTTACGGCGAGAAGAGGCTGAAGGAAATAGTGGACCTGGCGGGCGAGTACGGGCTGTTCGTCATCTCCGACGAGATATACGACCTGATGACCTTCGAGGGCGAGCACCACTCCCCGGCCTCCCTGGCCAAGGACGTGCCGGTCATATTGGTCAATGGCTTTTCCAAGGTGGACCTGCTCCCCGGCTGGAGGCTGGGATACGCGGCCTTCCACGACACCACCGGCCAGCTGGACGAGATCGAGGAGGCCGTGCACAAGCAGGCCCGCCTGCGCCTATGCGCCAACGCCCCCTGCCAGATGGCGGTCATCGAGGCGCTCAAGCACCCCAAGGACCACCTGGAGGGCATGCGCAGCAAGCTCAAGGCCCGCGGGGAGTACGCCTGGAAGAGGGCCAACGAGATACCGGGTATGAGCTGCGTGAAGCCGAACGCGGCCTTCTACATGTTCCCCAAGGTCGAATCGGACCACTGGAAGAACGACAAGGAGTTCGTGCTGGACATACTGCACCACTGCCACGTGCTCCTGGTCCCCGGGTCAGGCTTCTGCCCCACCTACGGCAAGGACCACTTCCGCATGGTTTTCCTGCCGGACGAGGATATACTGGGGAAGGCGTTCGATTCCATAGAGTCGTACATGAGGAAGGTGGCCTGACGGCCAATTCCAAACCCCTTAACCTTTTTAAAAATATTATTGGGGAAGTCGTTTAGTAAAGGCGCTTGAGCAGCTTGACGCAGGCCTCGACGGCGTTCTTGGCGTTCTCGATGCGGTCCTCGGCCTGCAGCCTGGTCATTCCCGGACCTGTTATCCCGAGGGTGGCCGGCTTCATGAACTCCAGGGACAGGTCGGTGATCTTCCTGGCCGCGTTCTGGATCACGATCTCGTCATGCTCGGTCTCGCCCTCGATCACGCAGCCCAGGGTGACCACCCCGTCCACGCTGTTGTCCTTGAGCAGGACCTTCACCGCCAGCGGTATGTCGTACACGCCGGGGACGTTGACGACCTTGACCACGTTCGCTCCCAAGAACTCGGCGTGCGACCTCGCCCTCTCCAGCATCATGCTGGTTATGTCGAAGTTGAACTCCGAGACCACTATTCCGATGTTGTATCTCGTCATTTTCATCTCTCCCTGACCGGGCCCACGTCAGCGTAGCCCTGCCTCAATCCCCGTCCGGCGTTCTTCACCAGCCTTTCGGGCTTGAATATCATATCGTAGGCGTTACGGGCGTGCTCCCTGGCCCGCTGTTCCATGAGCCAGGCCAGCTTGCCCTCCTCCGCCTCGTCCTCATGCACGAAGACCTCGATGATGTGCTTGTTGGTCATCAGCTGGGCGGCGATTATGCCCGTGGAGGCCTCGTGCGCGCACATCTTGTCCGTGGGCTTGCTTCCCGGCATGCCCAGCGCCATGACTATGTCGCATCCCTCGTCCAGCAGTTTCTTCGCCGCCACCGGCAGGTCCTTAATGCCCGGCACGGTGCGCCTGATGATCTTGTAACCGGTGCCGTACTTCTGCAGCTCGTCGATGGCCGCCGCGCCCATGTCCGTTCGCGCGAACGTGGTGTCCACGATGCCGATGGTCCTCATCAGTCCTCCTTGACCAGGGACTGGTTGTTGCTGTACCAGTCTATGATCTTTCCGATGATCTTGCGGGTGCCGTTCAGGTCGGCGCCGTGCTTGGAAAGCCTGACCACCTTCACCTTCATGCCCCTCTCCGCCAGGATCTCCTCGATCCTGCGCTCGTCGAAGTCCTGGTCATAGCCCAGGGCGATGATGTCCGGGCGTATGCGTTCCACGACACCGAACATGTCGCCATCGCTGCCCAGTACCGCCCGGTCCACCATCTTGAGGGCGGATATGAGCTCCAGGCGCATGTTCTCCGGGGTGATCGGCTCATGCTTCCTCCGTCGGACGGTGGCGTCGGTGGCCACCACCACCACCAGCTCGTCCCCGTGGTCCTTGGCCTCCTGGAGGTACCTCAGATGGCCTGGGTGCAATATGTCGAACACTCCGCTGGCCATCACCCTGGTCATTTCCCGTTACCGCTCCTCTTCCAGAATTCGATTATGTCCTTTCCTTCCAGGAAGCAAAGGTCAAAGCGCTCCGCGTACCTTTTAGCCTTTTCTTTGCTCAGGGCGTTTCCGTCGTCGCCCATCATCTCGCAGATGGTGGCGGAGGGCGTCACTCCCGCCAACACCATCATGGCCGTGGCCAGCTCGGTGTGGCCGCGGCGCTTGCTGAGCAGCTGCGGCGTGGAGTTAAGGAGATGGATGTGGCCCGGGGCCCGGAAGGACCTCCCGAAGGCCTCCTGGGCCTCCTCGAAGCCCATGGAGTATGATTCCTTCGCCAGCTTGGCGAACTCAGATACCGTCAACGCGCGATCGTTGTCGGTGATCCCGGTGAAGGTCTTGCGGTGGTTGATGGTGATGGAGAATGCGGACTTGGTATCATAAGGGATATCGTTCGGGGCCAGGCTCTGCAGCACAGGGTGGCGGTCATGGTTGCATTCCAGCACATCGGCCAGGAAGGGCATGTCCAGCTTGCGGCAGATGTCGTGATGGGCGGTGGTGCATATCAGTCCGCCGGCGTTCTTGCGCATCTCGCGGATGGAGGCGGCGGTGACGAACTGGGAGGCGACGGTCATGTCCGTCTCCCTCTCCCGGTCGTCGGAATCGTATATCAGGACCATCTTGCCCTCGCGTACGTCCTGCAACGCCCTCAATATGATTTCATCGCTCATGATGGCCTCTCCGAGCATGGGGAGATAGTATATTTCTTGCGTTACTACAACTCAAATGGTAATGGGAACGGTCCAGGCGACGGATTAGGTCAATATCAAATATCGGCGGATTGTTACTCGTAACGATGGTCATATCACTGGACGACGCGCAGGACATGAGGGCCGGCGATCCCTCCGGCCTGCTGGCACAGTTGGCGAGCCTGCCGGATCAGCTAGAGTGGGCTGGGGGCCTCGATCCCGCTCCCTCGCCTGGCGCCGACCAGGTCATCGTCTGCGGGGTGGGAGGCTCGGCCATCGCCGGTGACGTGGCCGCCGATCTGCTGTCGTCCGTGAGCCCGGTCCCGATCGTCGTCTCCAGGGACGTGGCGCTTCCGGCATTCGCCGGCCCCCGGACCCTGGCAGTGGTGATAAGCTACTCCGGCAACACCGCGGAGAGCCTGAACCTGTATGAGGACGCCCGGGCCCGGGGATGCCGCCTCGCGGTCATCACCTCCGGGGGGAAGCTGGAGGCTCTGGCCCGATCCAACTCCGACCTCTTGGTTATGGTGCCCGGGGGGAACCAGCCCCGGGCCTCCACCGGCTACCTCCTGGGGGCGCTGGCCGCCATATTGCAGTGCTCCGGCATAGGCCGCCTGAGGGACGACCTGGTCGGCGTCGCATCAGGATTGCGTTCCTACCTGGATTCCCTGGCAGCGGACCGCCCCACCTCGGCCAACCCGGCCAAGAAGCTGGCACTGGCCCTGAACGGGAACGTGGTGGCCATCTACGCCCCGCGCTCCATCCGCTCCCTGGCCGTGCGCTGGCAGAACCAGATCAACGAGAACGCCAAGGCCGTGGCCTTCGCCGGGGAGGTCCCGGAGATGGACCACAACCAGCTGGTGGGCTGGCTGGAAGGGGGCAGGGGCTGCTCCTGCCGCCCGGCCCTGCTGATGCCCGGGGACATGCACCCCACGGTGCGCACCATGGCCGAGGTCACCCTGCAGATGCTCAACGAGCGGGGACTGGACCCTGTGCTGGTGCCCCTTCCCGGGGACGGGCTTCTGGAGAACCTCCTGCAGGGCATGCTCCTGGGGGACATGGTCAGCTACTATCTTGCAGTGCTGAAGGGCGTGGACCCCGCTCCCGTCTCTGTCATAACCGAGTTCAAGAGGCGGATCGCTCCCTGAGCGCCCTGACCGCCTCGTCGATGCGGTCCAGCTCTCCCTGGGGGTTCCGGAACCACTCCACGCTCCACACCCGGTGCAGGTTCCATCCCAGGCGTCCGAGCTGCGATTGCCGGGTCCGGTCGCGGTCCCGAACGGTCCTCCCGGACAGGTAGTGCTCCCCGTCGCACTCAATGCCCAGCAGGAACCTCCCCTCCTCCGCGGGGTCCTCGATGGCCAGGTCCACGCGGTAATCGGACGTCCCGACGTTCACCTTCACCCGGTGCCCGCGATCCTCCAATTCGCGGCGCAGGCGGTCCTGGAACGGGCCGACCTCCTCGCCCTTCCGGCCCGGGGGCAAGGGGAGCGCCCTGCGGTCGCCCCCGGCCTCGGCGAAGGCCAGGTACTGCTTGAGGAGGCGGGCCCCCGCGCTCCTGGTCCCCGAGAGGTCGATGTCCTCGGAGCGTATGGAGGACACGATGTCCAGCGACTGCTTGGCCCTGGTTATGGCCACGTTCAGCCTCCTTTCCCCTCCTTCCCGGTTCAGGGGGCCGAAGTTCAGGGCGAACCTGCCGTTCTCATCCCGGCCGTAGCCCACGCTCAGGATTATGCGGTCCCTCTCGTGCCCCTGCACGTTCTCCAGGTTGTAGAGCAGGAACGGCTCCCCCCGGTCCGAGGAGAGCACCTCGTCCAGCTCCCGGTCCTGCCGGCGCAGGTCGTCCAGGGCCTGGTCCACCGCCTCCATCTGGGCCTCGGAGAAGGCGATCACCCCCAGGCTCTTGCCGTCCTTGCGGGCGTAATGCTCCCTGACCATGTTGGCCACGATCAAAGCCTCCTCCCGGTTGGTCCTGCTGCGTCCGCGGTCGAAGACCCCGTTGGGCACATGCACGTGGCGCACCCCGAACCCCTCCCGGCCGAACAGGGCACTGGGGAAGGTGTTCAGCCTGCCCCCGTAGAACTGGTGGTTGGAGAAGGCGATCAGCGATTCGTCCTTGGAACGGTAATGCCACATGAGCATGCGCTTGGACATTCCGCAGGTCTCGCACTCGTCCAGGATGCTCTCTAGGTCCTCGGAGTCCTCCTCCTCCGAGGAGAGGGCGAAGAAGGAGGTGGGGGGCATCTGCCGGCTGTCCCCCACCACTATGACCTGGGTGCCCCGGGCTATGGAGCCGATGGCGTCCTCCGGGCATATCTGCGAGGCCTCGTCGAATATCACCACGTCGAAGCGCGTCCGCTCCCGGTCCAGGAACTGGGCCACGGAGAGGGGGCTCATGAGCATGCAGGGCTTCAGCAGCCCCACCAGGTCCCAGCATTCGCTGAGCATGCTGCGCACGGCCTTCCTCTGGCGCTTCAGCTTGGCCAGGCGGGCGATCTCCGTCTCCTGCTTGAGCAGCGCGGCGCGCTCGGAACCCTCCCTGCGCTTCAGCAGGATCTCCTCCACCCTGGCCTGCACGCGATGCCTGCCCCGCTCCACGTACAGCCGGTCCAGCTCGTGGAAGCGCTGCACCAGTCCCGCCTGATGGTCCCGGCGGAAGCGATGCAGCGCGGGGTCCGAGGCCAGGGCCTCCTCCGTCCACAGCCGGCGGAAGCGCTTGAGGAAGGCCGGGGACATCTCATCGGCGGGGACCTCGTCCCGATGCAGCTCCCGCAGAAGGTCATCCAGGCCCAGCGCCCTCATGCCATGCAGGAGCGATGAGAGGTCCAGCCATTCCTGGTAGCGGTAGCGTCCGTTCCAGAGGGCCTCCGTCCAGGCCTCCAGGTCCCGGAGGGCCGATTCCCCCGGCGCCCGTCCGTTCAACCTGTGCTCCGGAACGAACCTGGCCGACAACTGGTTCAGGGCCGTCTCGAACCTGCCCAGGTACAGTTCCAGCTCCAGGGCCCGGTCCCTGACCGGCTGCGGGGGCTCCGTGGATGTCAATACCTCGGCCACCATATCGTTCATGAGCAGGGCGTGGGCGGAGCGGAAGCGCCTGGTCCATTCCATGCGGTCGGAGATGCCTGCCAGCTCCGAACCCTCGCCGGAGAAGCAGCCCCTGATCCTCGTCATGAGGTTGTCCCTCATGACCTTCCAGGCCGCCAGGGACTGCTGGTAACCCTCCACGGCCCGCACCATGAACTTGGCCTCCTCATAGCTCAGCTTCCGGCCGGAGATGGTGGTCAGTATCTTCATGTCCCTGCGGTAGCCGCCCTTCAGTGCCCGGAGGCCGCTGTTGTACTGCACCTCGAAACGATAGCGGAAGGTCTTCCCGTCCAGGTCCAGTATATCCCGGGACCCCATGCCCAGCAGTCCCTGCTCCTTGACCTGCAGGTCGGCGAAGGCGGCCTTGCCGTCAGCCACCATTCCGGCCAAGGTGTCCAGGTCGCCCTCCAGCCATTCCCTGCGCACCTCCGGCCTCTCCACCAGGTCCCTGTACAAGGCTCGGATGCGCCGCAGGTCCGGCAAGGACTCCGGGGGGACCAGCCCCAGGGCCTCCACGGCCCCCGGTATGGCCGACCAGAGGTTCTGGCGGGCCTCCAGGACCGCGGACAGCTCCTCCGCCACCTTGGACTGCAGCCGGTCGCTCCATTCCGCCACCGCCGCCCCGTTCCACGGGTGCTCGCGGTCCATGAAGGCCGCGGACATCTGCGACAGGCGGTGCACCATGCCCTCCATCCGGCCCAGGCGGTCCTCGTCCACCTCCATAACAGAAGGCATCTGGAACCTGAGGTCCCGGACCCCGGAGAGCGAGGCGTAATGCCCGATCATGCCGTACACGCTCGTTCCCAGCCGGCCGCGGGGGGCGTGCAGCGCCTTCACGTAGTCGTCCAGCTCCTGCCGGACCGCGGCCAGGTCCCTCACCTCCGGCGGCGCCGAACGGGGATCGGCACTTCTCTCCAGGACCTGGGCGATCTCCTTGACGATGTCCGCGCGGTTGCGCTTGGGGTCGTGCAGCTCCAGGCAGCGGTCGCCCAGCCCCACCTTCTCCAGGTTCCCCTTCACAACGTCCAGCGCGGCCATCTTCTGGGAAACGAAGAGCACGCGCCTGCCGTGGGCCATGAGCTCGGCCATCATGTTGGTGATGGTCTGGCTCTTTCCCGTCCCCGGCGGGCCCTGCAGCACGAAGCTCACCCCGGCCAGGGCGGCCTGCACCGCCTCCAGCTGGCTGGAGTCAGCGTCCAGCACCTGGAAGGAATCCTCCGGCCTCAGCTTGGCGTCGTACTCCGCCGGCGAGGGCAGGTCGGACGGCTCTGGAGGCAGGGCGGAGGGGTCCCCGGCCAGGGCGCGTATGACCGGCGAGGAGGCCAGGGAGGAAATGTTGTCGTCAAGGTCGGCGTACATCAGCAGCTTGGAGAAATGGAAGAGCCCCAGGTAGGCCGAGGCGCTCACCTGCCAACCCGATCCCGCCGGGATGGCCCCCCTCAACGCGTCCAAGGCCTTGCTGAGCTCGAAGCCGTTGTCCAGGTCGAAATCGGGGAGTTTGAGGCGATAGTCCATCTCCAGCCGCTTGCGCAGGCTGGGGTTGAACACCGGGTCCTCGTCCAGGGGCATCAGTCGATAGGGGGAGAAGGAGTTCTGCCTCTCCAGGGACACCGGCACCAGGAACAGGGGGGACTCGTTCATGTCCGAGCCCCCCTCCTCCCTCCAGAGCAGGGAGCCCATGGAAACGTACAGGATGTTCACCCCGTGGTCGCTGCGATAGGTGCGGGACTTGCCGCGGAGGTTGTACAGCACCCTCTCCACCGGGGTCTCCGGCGCGTGGGCCACCACGATCATCCTTCCGCTGCCGACCTCCTCCTTTCCCTCCGGATCCCCGAGAACGGTGAACTGCCTTCCCCGGTCCAGCTCGGTGTACAGGGCGTCGGAGCCCGGCAAGGCGACGGTCAGGGTGGAGGCCTTGTTCTTCTTGAACCTGATGAGGGGATTGCGGTTAGAGACGTCCAGCAGCTTCCCCTTCCAAACCTCGGCCTTCTTGGCCACCGTCCGCTCCCCTTCGTTCATCGTGCTCCGCCTGAGGCACGCCTTGCCGGTTATTAAATGGTTTTATGGTCTTTCCAGGGCGGTAGGCCGGCCGAGGCAACATATTTAAGACCTCCTTATAATGGGGGTGCAAGTGACCTTATGAAAGAGGACGCCTACTGGATCCGGGACCAGGTGCAGAGGCACAACAAGTGGTTCGAGGAATCGATCCCCATGATCGCCTCCGAGAACCTGATGAGCCCTCTGGCCAAAGAGATGATGATTTCTGACTTCCACGACCGCTACGCCGAGGGACTTCCCGGCAAGCGCTACTATAACGGCAACATCTACGTGGACCAGGTCGAACTGAAGTGCATAGAGCTGGCGCAGCGCATATTCCAGTGCCAGTTCGCCGACGTGCGCCCGATATCGGGAACGGTCGCCAACATGGCCGCCCTGATGGCCCTCATGCAGCCGGGCGAGACCATGACCTGCACCTCCCTGGACCACGGGGCGCACATCTCCACCGCCAAG
>MVPZ01000124.1 GCA_002067045.1 Methanomassiliicoccales archaeon PtaB.Bin134
GACCTTCTGGACCGCCTCCATGACCAACCTGCGGTCGGCCGAGATGGGCAGGGGGAACGGTATCACGACCTCCACGAAGCCGGACTGGGTGTAGTTCACCACCCGGTTGGTGATCAGTACCGAATTGGGCACGATGGTCATCCTTCCATTCACGTCCCTCAGGACAGTGCGGGTCAGGGTGATGTCCACGATGCGGGAGGGCCTGTACAAAGGATCGTTGGTGATCTCGATCCAGTCCTCGATCTGCACCCGTCGGTCCAGGGCGATCATCGCTCCAGCCACCATGTTCTGGATCAGCTGCTGGGAGGAGAATGCGATGGCTATTCCCACCAGACCCAGTGAGGCGGCCAGGGCGGTCAGGTCCAATTTCAGCACGTCCAGTACCCCGTAGCCCAGCCCGAAGGCCAGGACCACGTATTGAAGGAGGTTGCTGAGCACCTTCGACCTGCGCTTCCCCAGGCGTAGGTCTAGCGCCCGCCTTGACAGTGTGTAGGCCCCTCGGGCGAGTAGCACAGTGCCCATGACCACCAGCACGAATATCAGCAGTACGACGATGTCGATGCCCAGGAAGGTCGGTTCAGCCACGATTAGGGATGCAGGAGCGCCTTAAAAAATATGGGGTTTGAAAAGGGAAGATATTGGTTAAGAAATTCGCATTCAGGACCTGAGAACTATCTCGATGTTGACCCCGTCGGGGACCTGTATCCTCATCAGTTGCCTCAGAGCCCTCTCGTCCGCGTCCAGGTCGATGAGGCGCTTGTGAATGCGCATCTCCCACCTGTCCCAGGTCTCGGAGCCTTCTCCGTCCGGGCTCTTGCGGCAGGGAACCTGCAATCTCTTCGTGGGCAACGGGATCGGTCCGCGGATGGCCACACCAGTGCGGGTGGATATCTGCTTTATCTGGGTGCAGACGCTGTCCACCTTCTCAGGGTCGGTGCCGCTCAGTGAAATCCTAGCTCTCTGTGCCATGTGTTGATCCCCAAAAATGGAAAGGGTGGAAAGGGGTTTACATCTCCTTCTTTTCGACGTCGACGCACATTCCGGCAGCCACGGTCTGACCCATGTCGCGGATGGCGAACCTGCCCAGCTGCGGGAAGTCCTTGGCCTTCTCCACGACGAGGGGCTTGGTCGGCATGACCTTGACTATGGCGACATCACCGGTCTTCAGGAAGGTGGGGTTCTCCTCCTTGACCTGTCCGGTCTTGGGGTCCAGCTTCTTCATCAGCTCGATGAACGTGCAGGCGACCTGGGCGGTGTGGCAGTGGAACACCGGGGTGTAACCGACGGGTATGGCGGTGGGGTGGTTCAGCACGACGATCTGGGCGGTGAAGGTCTTGGCAACGGTGGGCGGGTTGTCGACCGGTCCGGCCACATCTCCCCTCTTCACGTCGTTCTTGGCGATACCCCTGACGTTGAACCCGACGTTGTCGCCGGGCTTGGCCATGGGCAGTACCTCGTGGTGCATCTCAATGCTCTTGACCTCTCCGACCTTGTTGGAGGGCATGAAGATGATCTTCATGTCCGGCTTCAGGATACCAGTCTCCACGCGGCCGACCGGAACGGTCCCGATGCCGGTGATGGTGTAGACGTCCTGGATGGGCAGGCGCAGGGCCAGGCCCTCGGTGGAGGCGGGAACCTTCAGCTTGTTCAGGGCCTCCAGCAGGGAGTCGCCCTTGTACCAGGGCATGTTCTCGGACCTCTTGCCGCAGTTGTCGCCCTTGTAGGCGCTGATCGGGATGAACGGGATATCATCGACCTTGAAGCCCACGGTCTTCAGCAGGGTGCTGACATCGGCGACGGCCTTCTTGTAGGCGGCCTCGTCGTAGGCGGGCTTGACGGCATCCATCTTGTTGATGGCGATGATGATCTGCTTCACACCCAAGGTCTTGGCCAGGAAGATGTGCTCCCTGGTCTGGGCCTGGGGACCCTCGATACCGGAGACGACGACGACAGCGGCGTCGGCCTGGCTGGTACCGGTGATCATGTTCTTGACGAAGTCCCTGTGGCCAGGGGCGTCAATGACGGTGAAGTAGTACTTGTCGGTGTCGAACCGCTTGTGGGACACGTCGATGGTAACACCGCGCTCCCTCTCTTCCTTCAAGCTGTCCATGACCCAGGCGAACTCAAAAGTCGCCTTTCCCTTCTCGTCAGCCTGCTTCCTGAACTTTTCGATCACATAGGGGTCGATGGCACCGCAGTCGAGCAGCATTCTGCCGACGGTGGTGGACTTGCCGTGATCGACGTGACCTATGAAGACCAGATTCATGTGAGGTTTGTCAGCCATTTGTTTTCCCTCCTAATTTTTCCTTATATACTATGAGTTGGTTGCCTCTCGATATTATTCATTCTATATAACCGTTTTTCATGTTCAGCCGGAGTAATATCCTGCGTCGTAAGGCTGGGGGTTCAGTCCCTTCCTCTTCCTTATGTCTCCGACGACCTTGTCCTGCAGTTCCCTCGGCAGTATCACGAAGCCCGAGTTCTCGGTGGACCACAGGGCCCGGCCCTGCGTGGCGCCGCGTATGGCGCTGGCGAAACCGAACATCTCGGCCACCGGGGCCTTGGCGATGATCACCGTGGCGTCGTGGTCCTGGTGTATGTCCTCGATGGTGGACCTGCGGCCCTGCAGCTCGCGGGTCACATCGCCCATCATGTCCTGCGGGCAGTTGATGTAGACCTTCTGCATGGGCTCCAGCAGGACCCTGCCGGCCTGGCACATCGCCCCGTAAATGCCGGAGCGGGTGGCCGGGATGACCTGGCCTGGACCGCGGTGGATGGAGTCCTCGTGCAGCTTGGCGTCGACCAGCATGACCTTGAGGCCGGCCACGCGCTCGTTGGCCAGGGGACCTACGTCCATGGCCTCCTCGAACGCCTGCTTGCAAAGCTCCATGGTCTCGTGAAGGTTCTGGATACCCTTGGTGGTGTCGATGAACACGTTGTTGTTCTTGAAGGCCACCACGCC
>MVPZ01000125.1 GCA_002067045.1 Methanomassiliicoccales archaeon PtaB.Bin134
GATGGCGTCCAGCCATTCCTCCGAGGGGATGATGCCCGTGCTCTCCCCGGTGAGGTCCTCGTGCGCGTAGCCGTGGGCCGCGACCTCGTGTCCTCTCAGAAGGTCCCGCAGGTCGATGTCTGCGGACAGGACCTCCGCGGCCTCCCCCTCCAAGAAGAACGTGCCCTTGATCCCGAGCCCGTCGAGCATGTCCAAGATCATCTTCAGTCCCTGAATCGTGGAGGAGTAACGGGGTATCGGGCTGCCCCTGCACGCCGCCTCTACCGAGCCCTCCTGAGGCTCGTTCACATCCCGGTCCACGTCCAACGTGAAGGCCGCACAGCGCATGCTCGGTCATCAATCCTGATGTATAAACGCCTTAGGTCGTCAGGCCGCCAACACTTAAATACGGTAAAACATTAGGAATGCCGGTCCCTGAAGGTGGTTCGGATGAGGCAGGTGGTTATCGTAGGAGGGGGGGCAGCCGGACTTGCGGCTTCTGTGGAGCTGTCCCGCAGGGGTTTGTTCTCGACCATCGTGGAGCGCTCCCCGACCCTTGGAGGGAGGTCCCTCGACCTGGCATGCAAGGGCTCCCCGGCCTGTGTGCGCTGCGACGCCTGCTACCCGCACGACCTACGCCGAGAGGCCTCCAGGAGCGATAGGGCCAATGTCATGCTGAGAGCGGAGGTAGAGGGGGTACACTGGACCTCAGAAGGGGCCGAGATAATGGTCTCCACGCCTGATGGAAGGGCGATGCTGGAGGCGAGAGCTGTGATACTGGCTACCGGCTCCGAACCCTTCGATCCAGGCGCGGACCCCCGCCTCCACAGCCAGGAGTGCCCCGACGTCCTCTCATCGCTGGAGGTGGAGCGAAGGCTGGCCGCGGCGAACCGCCTGACCGTACCTTCGACCGGCAGGCCCCCTCTGGATATGGCCATCGTCCAGTGCGTCGGCTCGCGCGACGTGAGGCGGGGAGCACCATACTGCTCCAAGGCATGCTGCAAGTACGCCTACAAGCTGGGCCTGCGGCTCCGGCACCTGCATCCAGACCTCAGGTTGACCTTCTTCTTCATGGACTGGCGCCCGCTGGAGGATTCCAGGAAGGCCCTCGAGGCCTGGGCCGCCGCGGACAGCCAGGTCCGGCTGGTGCGTTCCCGGCCTGCGGAGATCATCCCAGGGGAGAGGCCCACGCTCCGCTACGCCACGCCGGGGGAGAGCATAGAGGAGAAGAGCTTTGACATCGTGATGCTGTCCGTGGGCATGGTCCCGTGCTCCTCCAACCCCCGCCTCGCAGAGCTTTTCGGGATCGGGGTGGACGCCCTCGGCCACCTGCGATCGGACCGGGAGAGGGTCCTTATCGCTGGCACCAGCGGCGGGCCCAAGGACATACGGGAGAGCGTGGAGGAGGGGACGGCCGCGGCGGGGATGGCCGCAAGACTTCTGGAGGCGAAGGATTGAGCGGTCCCACAGTACTGGTGGTCGGACCCGGTCGGGTCGCCGTGGATGCGGCCATCGAGGTACGGGACCAGGGGGCCGAGGCAGTGCTTGTCACGACACAGAGCCTGGGCGCCGGTCTGTCCGATGACCTGCCCGGCATCGACGTGCTCTCAGAGCACGAGCTGTTGAGGCTGGACGGAGGACCGGGGGATTTCCGCGCCGTTCTCATTGGCTCGGGGGCAGTCACGGAGATACATTGCGCCGCGGTGGTCATGGCTCCCGAGCCCCTGCACCCTAGGCCTTATGGGACGGCCGCGGTCATGACGCTGCATCAGGCCTGCTGTGAAGGCATTCCTGACTTCGTCCAGAAACTCGCGATCTACCTGGGTCCTGAGGCTGACCGGTCCTCGTTCAAGAGGGCCGTTGCTCTGGCCCTGAAGGCCTGCGCTCTGCCTGCTCATCAAAGGGTCTGGCTGTTCTCCAAGGAGATGCAGGCGTACGGGGCGGACGAGCTGGTGTATGCGGACGCCCAGGCGGCTGGGGTCACCTTCGTTCGCATCAACGGGCCTGCAACCCTGGTCATCGATCCTCTGAGCATCAGCGCTCAGGACTGTCCCTCGGAGGTGCCCATCAGCATCTTCCCGGACCTCCTGATCATGGACGGCGTTACCGATAATGAAGGTCCTTCCAGGTCTGGGCCAGCCCTGCTGAACGGGGGGACCGTGGGCCATGTGAGCATGGGGCCGGTGGCCACCATGAGGGAGGGAGTGTTCATGTGCTCCTCCAACGAAGGCAGTGTGCTGGAGGGAGAATCCTTGACAAAGGCGAGGGCCGCGGCCGCCCGGGCGGTCACCCTGGCACTGAACCCCCCGACGAGGTCGGCGGCGGTGGTCGACCGTGACAAGTGCTCGGCGTGCCTCACCTGCGTACGCAACTGTCCCTTTCTCGCTGCCCAGCCCGGAGATGAGGGCAAGGCTGTCATCCACAGCAACCTGTGCCAGGCCTGCGGGGTGTGCGTGGGAGGATGCCCCAGCAGGGCTCTCTCACTGCCGGAGGAAGGGACCATGGGGCCGCAAGCCAGTGCAAAGGAGGGAGGGGAGTGAGCAAGTCGAAGATAACCTGCTTCTGCTGTCGGAGCGCCAGAACGGCCCTGCAGCCCAATGGTGATGAGGAGCTGCCCGAGGGCGTGAGCTTGGTGGAGATGCCCTGCTCCGGCAGGATCGATGAGGTCATGATCCTGCGGGCTCTCCGCACCGGCTCGTATGTGGTGATGGTCATCGCCTGCCTGGACGGCAACTGCAAGAACAGGACAGGCAACTACCACGCCCGGCGCAGGGTGGACGAGGTCCGCTCATTGCTCTCACAGCTGGGGCTGGACCCCAGGAGGGTGGCCATGTTCAGCCTGGCCTCGAACCAGAGCTCCTACTGGCTGGAGGCGGTGAAGGATATGAGGGAGCTGGCAGATGCTCTGGGACCGATCAAGTTGATGGAGGGTGACCGATGATAATCGCCGAGAGGAAGGACCTGGGTCAGATAGCGAAGATGCTGGAAGGACGTAGCAAGGTCCTGGTTGCCGGCTGCCGCTCCTGCGTGGCCATATGCCACGCGGGGGGTGAGAAGGAGGTCGCCGCCACCGCCGAGGCGCTTCGCCTCAGGGCAGCGGCCGAGGGGCGGCAGTTTGATGTCACCGAGATGACGCTGGAGCGACAGTGCGAGAAGGAGTGGGTTCAGGAGATGGGGTCTCACATGCAGGACCGGGAGATCGTCCTCTCCCTAGCCTGCGGTGTGGGGGCTCAGGTAGTTCAGGAGATGTATCCCACCACCATGGTCGTCCCCGGGCTCAACACCTCCAACATGGGAGCGCCGGAGGAGCAAGGGATCTATCTGGAGAAGTGCGCCGGATGTGGTGACTGCGTCCTTCACCTCACCGGCGGGATATGCCCCTTGGCACGCTGCTCCAAGTCCATGCTGAACGGCCCCTGCGGGGGTTCCCAGAACGGCAAGTGCGAGGTGAACCCGGACACCGCCTGCGCCTGGGACCTCATCTTCCACAGCCTCCAG
>MVPZ01000126.1 GCA_002067045.1 Methanomassiliicoccales archaeon PtaB.Bin134
TGCACGATGCCGAACTTGAGCTCCAGGTGCACGGCCTTCTCCGCCTGCGCCCGCAGGGCGTTCTGGTCCAGGCTGCGATACAGCGGGGAGGGGATGTCATTCACCACCAGGCGCACGATGGCCCCCTCCAGGTCCACCGAGCCCAGGGCCTCGGCCAGCTCGGTCTGCAGCTCGCCGGCGCCGCGGCCCTTGGCGCTGATGGGGCCCAGGGAGAACATGGGCCGGACGGGAAGGCGCACGAACTCCTTCCTCCCCCTCTCCAGGTCCACCAGCATGTAGCCCTTCTCCTGCCCGGCCTCCGCGAAGGACAGGCGCTCGAGGGAGCCGCTGTACCAGGCGTTGGCGGTGATCTGCTCCTGCATGTGGTAGTGCCCCAGGGCGACGTAGTCCGCGTCCAGGTTCAGCAGCGAGGAGGGCAGGCTGAGCTCGTTGGCCTCCCCGGTGCCGTATCGCGACAACCCCTGGATCCCCGCGTGCAGCATGCCCACCTCGTAGCGGTGCCTGCTCCTCTTCCAATCCTGCAGCACCGGCATGACCGTCTCCCGGTCCTGGTGGGGGAAGGCGGTCACGAGCAGGTCCCCCAACTCCTTGCGATGAACCCCGGGGGTGTAGAACGGATGAACGCCGTCCAAATGCTCGAAGAGGCGGAACACGCTGCCGGTCTCCCTCAGCCGGGGGGTGGAATGGTTCCCGGCGATGAGCACCACCGGTATGTCCGCATCGGACAGGCGGAGCAGCTGCTCCAGGACCACCGAGAGCGCGCGGTTGGAAGGGCGCACGGAATCGAAGAGGTCCCCGGAATGCAGGACCACGTCCGGACGCCTGGAGATGATGGAATCGATGGCGCGCTCGAACGCGCGGTACACGTCCACCTCCCGCTGGTTCATGCCCGTCTCCGGGTCGGTGCGGCGGTAGGTGGTGTAGCCGACATGCGTGTCGGCCATGTGCGCTATCCTCATCCGCCGGGGATTAGGGGGCCGGGCTTAAATAACCATTCGATGGGGGCGTTGAAAATGTCACTTGTTCAGGCCATCGGTGAGCAGGTGGCATACCCGGTCGTAGGCGCTGCGGTTGGCGTCCCAAAGGAGGTAGGCGATCACCAGCCCCACCGCGGCCCCGAAGATAAGCAGCACCGGGAGCCCGTACACCTGGGGGGCGATGGGGATGAAGAGGAAGAAGAGCACCACCCCGATTATGGCCACGATGATGTTCACGAACACCCGGAACAGGCGACCCTCCGCGCCCCTCTCGAAATGCCCGGCCTCCATGACCCCGCGTATGAGCATGAGGCCCACGACCCTGACCCTGCTCAGAATGTTCAGCAGCGCAGGCAGCATCAGCCCGATGAAGGCGGCTATGGCCGCCATGTACCACACCGCGCCCGCGCCCTCCGGGTCCACGCCGAAGAGCCCGACCAGGTCGTAGAAGGTCACGGCCATGACCTGCAGCAGGAAGATGATGATCACGTCGATGACGATCCAGAATATCTGGCGCTGCACCTCGCGGCGCCGGTCGGCGTGCGCGTTCATCCATACCCCCATGTCCGTGCGCAGGTGGTCCACCCGGCGCAGCGATTCCCTGATGGAGGACGGAAGCGCCCCGCTCAGCCTCTCGATGGTGCGCGGGGCCCGGCGGAAGGAGGTGGGGAGGAAGAACATGGTCACCAGCGCCGCCCCGATGACCGAGGAGTAGAACAGCTGGTCCACCGCCCCCAGGTCGAAGGCGGTCTTGGCGATGACGAAGGAGAACTCCCCCATGGCCAGCATGCCCATGCCGGCCATCAACGAGGTCCTGGCGTCCTTGTTGCTCAGGAAGGTGCCCAGGCTCACGCTGAACAACTTGCCCGCGATGAAGGCCACGGCGATGGCCAGGGCCACCAGCAGGTTGTCCATGATCAGCCACGGGTCGATCAGCAGCCCGATGGAGATGAAGAACAGGGCCATGAACATCTCCTTGATGGGCGCGATCCTCTCCACCAGCCTCTCCTGGACCCTGGACTGGGAGATGATGATGCCCATCAGGAAGGCCCCGGTGGCCACGGACAGCCCGAAGAACTGGGCGGCGATGGCCATGCCGAAGCACAGTCCCAGGGACACTATCAGCAGGGTCTCCGGGGCGGCGGTGGGATAGAATCGGTCCAGGAGCCGGGGGACGACCGCCAGTCCCAGGATGAGCAGGATTAGCATGAATATGGCGATGTAAGCGATCTGCAGGATTATGCCGCTGAAGGAGATGCCGTCCCCGGCGGCCAGCGGGGAGGCCAGGGTCAGGATGATGACCGCGGCGATGTCCTCGATGATCAAGATGCCCACGATGGCCTCCGCGAACTCCTTCTTCATCATGTCCGCGTCGGAGAGCACCTTGATTATGACGGCCGTGGAAGATATGCTCATCACCGCCCCCAGGAATATGGACTGCACCGGGCTCCAGCCCAGCATGGTCCCCAGCCCATATCCCAGGGTGATCATCAGCACTATCTCGACCGTTCCGGCCAGGGCGGCGAACAGTCCCACCTTCCGCAGCCTCTTAAGGTTGAACTCCAGCCCCAGGGTGAACATGAGCAGGACGATGCCCGCGTCGGCCAGGGCGTTGATGATCTCCACGTCGTTGACGAAGGAGGGCTCGAACAGGTTGGGACCCAGGATCATTCCCGCGGCCAGATATCCCACGACCACCGGCAGTTTCAGCTTGGAGAACAGCACGGATATGGCCCCGGCGGTGACCAGGATTATGGCCAATTCGAACAGCAGGTCCCCGTTCGCCTCCATGGTTGCCCCTCAGAAGAAAGTCTGCCCCACATCCCTCTTGACCTTATTTTTTATTTCCCCCGCCCGGAGGTTCGATTCCTCCAGGTATTCCTCGTAGAGGTGCACCCGGCAGGGGATGGCGAACGGCGTGAACGGGGAGGACACCAGGGCCTCGCCGGGCATCAGCATCTGGATCTCGTTGTCCAGCATGGAGATGTCCTGCTTGGCCGAGTTGCGCAGGATGTCCCGGTCGCGCTTGTCCGCCAGGCCCAGGATGAACAGGGTGTTGAACTGGGAGATGATCTCCTCGTTGATCAGCTTGGGCTGCTGGGAGACGGCGCACAGCCCTACCTTGAACTTGCGCCCCTCCCTGGCCAGCTGCGCGAAGACCGTGCCCTTGGACTGCGAGAGCACGCGCTGCGCC
>MVPZ01000127.1 GCA_002067045.1 Methanomassiliicoccales archaeon PtaB.Bin134
TCGGGCATGTCCTTCTCGATCAGGTCTGTGGCGATGCCCGGCGATTCGCAGGTCTGGACAGAGATCTCTCCGCCCTTCTCAAGGAACTCCTTGGCCAACTCTAGAAGTCCGGGCTCATCATCGACGTAAAGGCATTTTATCAATTACCACACCATTTTTTCTCATCTTAAATCTCATTCGGCTTTAAATGATGATTGACAATATTATCAGAAACGAAACTATCAATAAAGGGCGAAAAATATGATTCATCTCCATGGGAGATGGACATGTCCCATTCAATGCCATCGGCCAGATGGGGAGAATGGGAATGGAAAAATTTTCATCCCTCATCACCAGCGCTCGCATCGTTTTGTAAACTATTATCAATTATTCTGATAAAACAAAAATGGTAGGAGGAACTAGGTCAATAATATCCCCTCCATTATTCCATCCAGAGGTGACAGCATGGCCAAGAAGGACAAGAAGGCTGAGAGGTCCACCAAGGACGCCGCTCCGAAGAACTGATCGCGATGAGGTCACCGCATCATGGCGCGGAGGTCCGCGTCAAACCTTAGATAGCCTTTCCTTTTTTCACCAATCATCAACGGATTATTACTTTGTCTTCATTATGGTGGTGCTTACACGGTGATAAAAAATGGGAATATGGACCCGGTCGGTTTTTTTGGGCCCCTGAACCATCTGGCTCATGATGAGGTATACACACGTTGTAGAGTTCCGCCGCGCCGGCGGGGATCGGATCTCGCAGCAGACTGGGGACACCGTGGCCACCTCAATAAAAGGATACCCCAATCTATCACTTGAAGACAGACATAATATTGGGAACGCAACCAAAATAATTCTCACGTATTCTTAAAGGTAATAAGATACACGATAATTATTAATTATAACTGCATATTATTGCATCCGTTTGTACGATTCAGTAGAGGTATATATCGACGAAAGTGGTGATTTGGGGTTCTCGAATGGAAGCTCAAAATTCTTTATTATTGAAGCGATGATAGCTCCAAATAAGATTAACTTCCAGAGAATCGTTAAAAAGGCCAATGAAAAATTAAAGATTGCCGGTAAATGTCAGGCCGAAGTTAAGTTCAACAATAGTAACACAAATATTCGTCATTTCTTTATCGACAAATTCTGTGCGACCGAATGCCAGGTTGTTTGGTATGCAGTACAAAAAACACGTGTGGACGCCGATTTAAGAAGGAAGAAAGACAAACTTTATAATTACATGTGTGGGAAAGTGATGGGTAGTGTATTTAGTTCCGTCCACACAAAAAATCTTAATGTAATAATCGATAAACGACCTGGAGGACGGGCTGAACGTAACGATTTCGATAGATATATCACCGGCATTCTTGACGGCCAACACCTCGGGATGTTTCCTCCCGAGTTAAAACTCAGTCATTATGACTCATGCAATAACGCCGGCCTCAGAGTCAACGACTTCGTCGCGGGGTCGATCTTCCAACACCTTGAACGAAGAGACGATCAGTATTACTCAAAATTTGAAAATAAGGTCATCATTGGTAGAAAGTTGTGGGGATAAGAGCAGACCCCGGTCGGATTCTTGCTTTGTGTACCCTTCCGGTGCACATCTACCGACCGGGACTTACCTGCAATCTGTATACTATTATCCTAGCATATAAAACTTTGATTACTACTATCAGGGGAAAAATTGTAGATATGAATGACAATTAATTTAATAAAATAGACAATTAATAACCAATTTATTTAAATAAATAAAGATAAAGAATTAATTATTTATAGTCAGCAATCCATCCTAGGTTGGGATAATGGGGGAGTTCTCGGCAGGAACGTAACGACATGCCGACAAGACCAGGAATGGGAGAGCGCCTGCTGGCGCTCTCGGTGCTAGCGATCATGGCCTGCGGATTGATGATCCTGCTGGTTGCGATATTCAACCTGAGCCAGGAGGCCTATCAGTGACTGGGGGTATTGGGCGCGAACAGCGTGTTCCTCGTCTTCATGGTGCTCAGGCAGCGGCTTGAGATGATGAGGCTGCAGGAGCTCCAGAGGATAGTATCGGACCCGTTGAAGCTGATGGAGATCCTCACCAAAGCCTACGAAGCTGCTCAGACGCAGCATCCGCATGAGGCCAACTGAGTTGGACCCGCTCACCCTGCTCGTACTGATCCCGGTCATCAACACCGCCGCGATCCTCATCGCTTACGGGCTGGGGGAGATATCGAAGGTCGAGCGTCTCCTTAGGCGGCTCCGTGGCGATAAGGAATGACTTCGGTGGCTGCCCTGTAACAAACGTCGACCGATTGGCTCTGGTCGGCATCATGGAGAGGCTGGTGCAGTGCACCGGCATGGACAAGCCCGGGCTGCACCACCGCAACCGCAGGACCCGGGGTCGCCTCACCATGGAAGCGGCCGGCAAGGACAACGAGAAGGCGCTGCTGATAGTCTCGGAGGCGTACGGGCACGAGGACCTCAAGCAGACTCGCCAGTACTTAGGACTTCCAATAGACGATTTGAACGAGGTTCAGCAGAAGTAGAGCGAGTATCTCGCCAGGATCAAGAGGCGTATGAAGGAGGGGCTCCCCCCGGAGAAGGATTTCTCCGTGAGGATCTCCCGGTGAGGTCAAACGCACCCCCTAGGGGAAAAATCGTTCGAGCCAGTAAATGTGATGGGCCCGGTCGGATTTGAACCGACGACCAAGCGGTTATGAGCCGCTCGCTCCACCGGACTAAGCTACGGACCCTTGATGGGTTCAGGTTAAAGCGGGGGGCAATATAAAATTGTTGTTTCCACCGCCCCTGGGAGCGCGTCCGCGCATCCGATCGCTTCCGAACATTATTTACCGCGTTCCGTGCTATTTCATCATTCTGAGGCGTCATCTTGGCGGAACCAGGTAGGAAGCGCAATGCCATCATCAACGGTATTTCCATCAACGTGCTGGTGCTCGGTTTGGTATCTCTCCTGACCGACATAAGCAGCGAGATGATCTATCCGATACTACCGCTGTTCCTGACCGGCATCGGCGCCACCGGTGCGGTCATCGGTCTGATCGAGGGGTCGGCGGAGACCGCCGCCTCCCTGCTGAAGGTGGTGTCCGGGCGTCTGTCGGACAAGTTCGGGAAGAGAAAGCCGTTCCTAACCTGGGGGTACGGGCTCAGCACCGTCTCCAAACCGCTCCTCTTCTTCGTCACTTCGTATTGGCACGTTTTCGGCGTACGTGTCACCGAGCGCATCGGTAAGGGTATCCGCAGCGCGCCCCGAGACGCCCTCATCGCCGATTCCACCAGGAGCGAGGACATGGGCCGGGCCTTCGGCCTGCACAAGGCCATGGACTCCACCGGCGCGGTCATCGGGCCGCTGTTGGTGATCCCCGTACTGTTGGCCGCCTCGGCCGTCACCACCGACACCTATCGTCTGGTGTTCCTGCTGGCCACCATCCCCGCGGCCCTAGCCGTGCTGGTCATCGTCCTCTTCGTCAGAGAGGCGGATGGAAAGCTCCCCCGTTCCAACGGGCGCATTTGGAAGGACTACCGGCGGCTGGGTAGAAGGTTCTGGCTGCTCACTCTGGTGGTGCTGACCTTCTTCGCCGGAGAGATAAGCTACGCCTTCTTCGTGCTGCAATCGGAGGCGCAGGGCATGAGCACCATCACCACCATTCTGCTCTACGTCCTCTTCAACGTGGTGTTCGTCATCGTATCGCTGCCCTCGGGCATTTTGTCGGACCGGTTAGGGCGCCGGCCCGTGCTGGCCTTCTCCTTCCTCCTGTTCGCCGCCACCTGCCTGGTCATGTCCTTGGCCGATGGTTTGCTCCTTCTAGCCCTGGGCTTCTCCTTATTTGGCGTTTACAAAGGTTCCAGCGAGGGCGTGTTCAAGGCCTTCGTGGTGGATGTGGTGCCCAAGGACCTCCGCGGCACCGCCCTGGGCGTCTATCACACGGCGGTGGGATTGGTCATGCTTCCGGGCGGCGTCATCGCCGGCCTGTTGTGGGATTCGGCCGGCGCCGTAGGCACCTTCGCCTACGGTATAGCCACCAGCCTGATGGCGTTGGCGCTGATGCTGCTCCTGACCCGCAGTGAGCGCGGCCGAGCTACTGGGCCCTCTTCTCCAGGATCTCCTTGACCTTGACGTAGGTCAGGGCTGTCCATACGACGGAGAACGTCCCTCCGATCACCCCTATTATCAGGAAGATCCTGGCGATGCCCTCCGTCATCCAGTCCAGTAAGAACTCGAGGCTGCCCGGCAGCGGGTCCGCAAAGAATTCCATGTTGAAATGGAAGTAGTTCAGGAAGTAGATCGCCGAGATCACGAACAGCACGGACACCACGACATCCAGAGGTCTGGAGGGGTTCTTGCGGCCCACCAGGAACCTGAAGGCCGAGGGCACCATGCCGAACAGCAGCGGACCGAAGAGCACGGTCGCATCCATCTCATTGAATTCGGAAGAATAGAATCCAGTGTCATCGGCCCAATGCACCAGCAGGAAGATGAACACGATGATGCTGAGGATCACCCCTGCCAGCTGGCCGGCCCTCTCACCCTGCTTCAACCTATCGTTCTTCGCCTCTCTTTTCCAGTTCGATTCGAACAATGTTCTCCCCCGCATACAATTACAAATTGTGAATATAAATAATGAAGCTCCGGCCGATAATGATTTTAGCGTTGTACGGCGTTGTCAACAGGGAGAACATGGAGATCGAGGAACATCTTCAGGCGCTGTGCGCCAACGCGACCGTGTACGGGGCGAGCAAGGTCGCCCCCATGCCCACCTACAACATCATCGTCGACCCGCGGGTCAACTTCAAATGCCAGGTTCCGCTCTGCCAGTACTATGGGCGCAGCCACATCTGTCCGCCGCGGACCATGTCCGCGGAGGAGTTCGCCAAGGTCCTGGCGAAGTACAGCTTCGCCATCCTGGTGCAGGTGACCCAACCGGCCCTGGAGGCCGGTCCTGACCGTCAGAAACTGGCCAACGAGCAGGTGCTCAAGTTGAACGAGGTGATCGCCAAGCTGGAGAGGGACGCTATGCTCATGGGCTACCGATTCTCAGCCGGGCTGGGAGGCGGGCCGTGCCCGCTGTGCGAGGAATGCAGCGCCGTGAACGACGAGCACTGCCGTCATCCTTTCAAAGCGCGTCCGTCCATGGAGGCGGTCGGCATAGACGTCATCAAGACGGCGGAGAACGCCGGGATGCCCATCGACCTGCCGCCCAAGGACACCTACGTGTGGACCGGCCTGTTGCTGCTGGATTGAGGTGGGATCATTTTCGTCAGAAAAGGATAAATACCTTGTTAAATCATGTTAGTTAGTGATAACTAGCAAGTGATTAACATGGGCGTAAGAATGGACGGGGAGACCAGGAAAGGGCAGATACTGGACGCTGCCCTGAAGATAGTTCATGAGAAGGGGATCCAATCCCTCACACTGCGCGAGATCGCGGACGCCGTGGATGTCAGCGAGGCCGCCCTGTTCCGTCATTTCAAGGGCAAGGAGGACATCGTGGACTCCTTGGCCAGCACCATTTTCGATGGCAACCAGTTCTTCCCGCACGGAGAAGGCCCCTGGGAAGCCCTGGAGAACATGCTGGTCTGGCAGCTGGAGAACTTCCAGAACAACCCTTTGCACACCGCCATCCTGTTCCAGGAGGACATCTTTCGTGAGTTCCCAACGGTGAAGGAACGTTTCGACCTGAGGCGATCATCGCGCTCCTCCCTCATCCGCCAGCTAGTTCGAGAAGGTCAAAGCGCCGGCGCCTTCGCGTCGGACGTGGACGGCGAGGCCTTCTCGCTGCTGCTCATGGGCAGCCTGCGCCTGGTGGTACTGGAGTGGAGGCACGCGGGCTTTTCCTACGACCTGCGGGATAAGGCGCCCGCCCTGCTGCATCTCCTCAAGAAATGCTTGGAGGTAAAACAGTGAAGATCGAGTTCGGAATGATGCTCGGGATCATCTACACGGCCATCATGGTGCCATTGGTGTCCTATCTGCTGTACAAGGGAAAACTGAACAAGGGGTTAGGATGGCTGATATTGGTAATCTCATCCCTCATGGGCTTCGCCTTCTTCGCGCCGCTGTTCCCGTGGCAGCTGCAGTTGCTCATGTTGGGGAAGATACCAGCGGGGAACCTGCCCATGGTGCTGATGGTCAGCACGGCGGTGATCCTGTCGTCGCTGCTGGTGGGCAGGGTCTTCTGCGGTCACGTCTGCCCGCCGGGGGCGCTGCAGGAGCTGGCGTACCTGGCGCCCTGGAAGAAGGTGAAGATCTCCAGCTCCATCACCACCAAGGTGAGATGGGGCGTATTCGCCCTGATCGTGCTGGTCTCGGTCCTGTTCTCCTTCAACCTGACCAAGGTGCTGGGCCTGCAGGACTTCTTCGAACTGGTCCTGGGACCAGGGCTGGTGATCTTCCTGGTGATCATCCTCGCATCGACGGTCGTCTACCGCCCCTTCTGCCGGTTCATATGCCCTTTCGGGGCACTGTCGTCGTTGTTCGCCGGCCGAAGCTGGTTCGGGGTCAGACGCAACAAGAACTGCGTCCAATGCGGCAGATGCGAGAAGGTCTGTCCGCCTCAGGTGCTCGAACAGAGGGCGGGTTCGGAATGCTACCTGTGCGGCAGGTGCATGAGAACATGTCATAAGGACGCATTGGAATATACAAAGGCAGAGGTGAAGGAATGAAGGCAGCCAAGTACACGGACTTCCCAGAGAAGGACACTCCCCATAAGGTGAGCGTGCGCATGATATACGACCATGACCACGGCCAGGCCGTAGTGATATCCCTGAAGAAGGGTGAGACGCTGAAGAAGCACGTCACCCCCGTGGACGTCTTCTTCTACGTACTGGAAGGCACCGGCAAGGTGGAGGTGGGGGACGAGGTGAAGGAGGTCACCAGGGACATGATAGTGGAGTCCCCAGCGCGCGTGCCGCACCGCCTCTTCAACGAGTCCTCTCCCGAGTTCCGCTTTCTGGTGGTCAAGATGCCCAAGCCGGTCGAGTCCACCAAGGTGCTGTGAGGTGGTCAGTTGGCCATGGAGATGATGAACCCGGATGGTGCCAAGAAGGAGAGCATCCTGGGGAGGGTGATGGTGACCAAGGACCTGGTGGCCTACCAGGACGGCGCGGTGGTCAGCCGCACCCTGATCAACAAGAGCGTGGGCACCGTTACCGTCTTCTCCTTCGATCAGGGGCAGGGGCTGAGCGAGCATACCGCGCCCTACGACGCCATGGTGGAGGTGCTGGACGGGGAAGTGGAGGTCACCATCTCCGGGCAGACCCAGCTGCTTAAGGCGGGAGAGATGGTCATAATGCCCGCCAACCAGCCCCACGCCCTGCACGGGGTCAAGGCCTTCAAGATGATGTTGATAATGATCCGGGCCTGAAGGTCGTTTACGTGGAATTATTAACGTGCAGGCAAATCATCAATGGATGAAGAAAGGCATCTCCATTGCCCTCGTGGTGTCGTCCGTTATCGTGGTGCTGCTGTTCATCAGCCTCATGATCGGCACCGGTCCAGAGCCGGATCCCTACCCAGATACAACTCGGGAGGAGGCCATTCCCGATGACGCCGTGAAAATGACGCCGGAGACGGACCTTTACCCTCCAATATTGCATCTTGACCTGTGGTACGATCCCATACCGCTAGAGGGTCTGATAAACACGGCCGGAGCGGAGGATTCGGCCTTCATCACTCCTGATGGAAGAAGCCTGCTGTTCTTCTTCACCCCCGACCCCGGCGTCCCGCCCGAAGAACAGCTTCTGGATGAAGTGACCGGGATATGGTGCTCCACCTGGAATGACACCGCATGGAGCGAACCGGTAAGAATATGGTTGCAGGAGCCCGGGAAGCTGGCACTGGATGGCGCCCCCTTCGTTCTGGGCACGACCATGTGGTTCGCGTCAGCTCGAGAGGGTTTTACCGGGGTCAACCTCTTCACAGCGACCCACACCGGCACCTGGACCGATTGGACCTATGCCGGCGATCTATTGAACAAGGATTATCAGGCCGGAGAGATGCACATAAACCGGAACGGTACGGAGATGTACTTTCACTCCGGGCGTTCCGGGGGCGAAGGCCAGTATGACATCTGGGTGACCAGGTTCATCAATGGTGCATGGGCGGAGCCGGAGAACCTGGATGTGGTGAACTCGCCGGAGAACGAAGGCTGGCCGTTCCTCAGTAGGAACGGAACCGAGCTTTGGTTCACCCGAACCTATCTAGGTTCACCCTCCATTTGGCGTTCCCTATGGACCGATGGGTCTTGGGGAGAACCGGTGCTCGTTTTGTCCTCCTTCGCCGCCGAGCCGACGATGGACCGGGACGGGAACCTGTACTTCATCCATCATTACGTGGTGGACTGGGAGCTCATAGAGGCGGACGTGTACGTGGCCTACAGGAAATGAGCGCGGAGAACAGGTGAATACGAGGCGCCGTCGAGCGGGATCGAACCGCTGACCTTGTGATTAACAGTCACACGCTCTACCGACTGAGCTACGACGGCCTAATGTGGGCCTCTAAAATAGAGGTCCGGTATTAATCCTTTTGGTTCCTCTTGGACTCCTCTTCCAGCTCGCCCTTGAGCTTTCCGACGGTGTCCTCCATGCGGTCCAAAATCGACACCACCCGCTCATAGAACTCGTTCAGCTTCTCGGTGGTCACCGCCCCCTCCGGGGAGGGGTTGATGAGGCCCTCCTGTTCCAAGATCCTGAGCGAATAGCGCACCTTGTGCTGGGGTATGTCCAGGAGCTCGGACAGGCGGATGATGCCGATGGGCTCGTGCTTCTTGATGGCGTTCAACATGACCACATGCCTCTCTAGGAGCTCGACCTCGGCCTCGATCTTACTGGTAAGAACACTGTGTCCCTTCATGTCGGCAACATCCCGGTTTGCGCTAGACACGTGATAACATTGGGTATAGTTAAATCGTTTCGCTCCCACGTTCTCCGGGAACGGACCCAACTCACACCCCTTATATAATCTGCCAAGCATCCTTCACTCCATGCCCGCCATAGTGGTGGAAGGCCTGACCAAGAGCTACGGCGGCTCCCTGGCCCTGGACCAGGCCACCTTCTCCGTGCCCGAGGGCGCCTTCTTCGGCTGCTTCGGCCCCAACGGGGCCGGGAAGTCCACCCTGCTGAAGATACTGACTGGGCAGATACCGCCCACCTCCGGTCGCGCCGAGGTGCTGGGCCTGGACCCCTCCCGGGACGGGATGGAGATCAAGCGCCGGGTGGGCATCGTCCCCGAGGTGGAGAGCCCGCCCTCCTACCTCACGGCATCCGAGTTCCTGACGTTCGCCGGGACCCTGCACCAGGTGCAGTCCCTGGACGGCAAGGTGTCCCGCTGGATGGACTTCTTCGACCTGCAGGGGGCGGAGGGCACCCTGTGCCGCGACCTGTCCAAGGGCATGCGCCAGAAGGTGATGCTGGCGGCGGCCTTCATCCACGAGCCCAAACTGCTCTTCCTGGACGAGCCGTTCATCAACCTGGACCCCATATACCAGCGCAAGCTCCGGGACTACCTCCTGGAGCTGAGGGACCAGGGGCGCACGGTGTTCCTGTGCTCGCACATCCTGGACGTGGCCCAGCGCATCGTCCAGGAGATGGTCATCCTGGACCACGGGAAGGTGGTGCTGAGGGACAGGGTCTCCAACGCCCTGGTCGGCGGGGAGGACCTGGAGACGCTCTTCCTCAGGCTGGTGGGGAGGGGGAATGGCCTCGTTCCTTAGTCTGATGCTCAGGGAGGAGTACCGCATGCACATGCGCTACTCGTCCCGCCGCATTTTCCTGTCCCTGCCCCTGTACATCTTCATCTTCAGCGCGATGTTCGCCTACGGGCTGGACGTGCTCACGGGCGACCTCCGTTTGATCGACCTCATGGTCATGGCCTACGGGGGCATTTTCATCTACGGCCTTAGCGTGGGGGCCTTCGGGGTGCTCGGCCAGACCTATCTGGAGCGCCGGTACGGCAAGGACAACTACCTGGTCAGCATGCCCTTCCTCCTGCCCATCTCCTTCCGCAGGGCCTTCCTGGGGCTGTACCTACGGGACGCGGTCTTCTACACCACGCTGATGCTGCTGCCAGCCCTGGGGGGAGTGTCCCTGGGGGCGTTCCTCTCCGACCACTCGTTGCTCTCCGTGGCCGTGATCTTCCTGGGGCTCATGCTCACCTTCCTGTATGGGATGGCCATGAGCTTCCTCATCTCGGTGCTCTTCTCCATAGACCGGAGGCTGTTCCTGGCGGCGGTGGGCGCGCTCATCCTCATGATGGCCGGCTACGGCCTCACCGACCTGTACGGACTGGAGGCCGTCATCCCGACCATGGGGTTCCAGCTCTCCGCTCCCCCGTTCCCCTGGGGCTGGGGCGGCCTGGGATACCTGGCCGTCGCCGCCGTCCAGACCGTGTCCTTACTGGCGCTGGCACTGCTGCTGGTCCGCCCAGGTCAGGTGGTCCGGGCGTCAAAGCACAAGGGGATGTTCATGGCCCACCTGAGGCGCTTCTCAAGATTCCCCTCGCCCACCCTGCTGGCCAAGGAGTTCGTGGACATCAGGCGCTCGGGGCTGGCCACGCGGATGGTGTTCGCCTACATCGTTCCCCTGGTCTTCCTGAGCTTCACCACCTACTACATCAACCACGGCCTGAACATCCCGGTGGGCTTCAACGCCGTGTTCTACGGGGCCATGGTGGGCTTCTTCGGCGTCCTCCTGTACTCCTGGATGACCAACACCGACCTGAACGATTACTACGAGACTCTTCCGGTGCGCGTCCCCCAGGTGATCAGGACCAAGCTGCTGGCCTTCTTCCTGCTGACCACCGGGGTCTCCACGCTCTTCGTCATCTCCATCTCCCTGCTCAACGACGAGGTGGAGCTGCTGTGGCTGGCCCTGGTGGTCCTGTACTGCACCACCGCCTACATGATCCTGGCCACCGCCTACCTAACCGGACTGAACACCAACTCCTTCTTCTTCAACCCTACCATACTGACCAAGTTCACGGCCATCTCCCTGCTTCCCGACCTGCTGCTGACCATCCTGTCCTTCAGCCTGCAGGGCGGGGCCCTGTGGGCCTTCGCCGGGATCCTGGGCGTGTGCGGGTTGCTGCTGCTCCTCAGCCTGTACTTCCTGCGGGGGATCGAGAGGAAATGGGGCGCGGCCAACTTCGTGTAGGAATTGATTAAATGCTCCGCAGCGATTCCCCTGGCATGGACTGGCAGCTGTTCCGCAGGGCCGTGCACGTCTGCGCTCCCCTCTTCGCCATATACTACTTCCTGCCAGACCCGATACTGCCAGGCCTTCCCCTGGACCAGGGGGTGCTCTTCGTCATGCTCTTCGCCCTTGGCTTCGAGGCCCTGCGCCTGATATTCAGGATCAAGGTTCCCGGCATGCGCTCCTACGAGTTCGACCGGCCCTCGGCCGCCGCCTTCACCGCGGTGGGCATGACCGCGGCCCTGCTGCTATTCCCGATCGAGCTCACCCTTCCCGCGCTGATGTGCATGGGTTGGGTGGACCCCCTCATAGGCGAGCTGCGCCGCCGGGGCAGCGACCTGAACCCCACGCTGCCCATGGTGGTCTACTTCACCATCATGCTCCTGGGGCTGATGTACTTCCAGGGCCTGACCTTCCCCGTGCTGCTGTCCGCGGTGCTGATCACGCCCATCGCCCTGTTCCTGGAATCGCGGCGCTTCCGCTTCCTGGACGACGACATCGTGCTGATACTGGTGCCCCTGCTCCTGCTGGGGCTGATATTCGGGAAGCTGCCCTGGTGAAAAAAGGGGCGGGCCTCAGTTGCCGAGGAGGCCCTTTCGCTTGCTGAACTTGGTGATGCCCTGCTCAATGGTCTGGGTGGGCCCCTTGTGGCAGTTCTCGGCCGCATCGAGGCTGTCGTGCACCTTGTTGCAGACCAGGCACTGGTAAATCAACTTGGACATGGGGAAAAGGAATCGAAAGGAGGAATATAATGTTATTCCCAGCCGTTCATCGAAGGGCCGGGGGACCCAAGAATTTAAAGTTCAGCAAGCCAGAGCGGGATAAGGGTGTCCAGGGGCCGTCAATCGTCTTCTCGGGTGATTCCGCAGGCTTTTTATTTCGTGTCGTCAATTAGTGGAGGTATGAACAAGATCAAGGTCATCAACGAACCCTCCGAACTGGTATCCATGCTGAGGGCTGTTGATACCCCGGTCAAGAGGGATGTCCTTAAGGAGGTCACCTTGGAATGGCGCACCGTCAAGGACATCGAGGAAAAGTACGGGGCCGAGGGCAAGGAGGCCTTGGCGTTCTTCGAGAAGATGAAGTTGGTGGAGACCAGATGGCAGCCGTCCGGGGGCAACCGGCCGGAGAAGGCCTATCATACCTATTACAACTCCTTCCACATAAACGCTCAATGGCCCGTATATGAGATTTCTGACGTCCTCTACGCGGCCATGATGCCCGAGGACGAGTTCAAGGAGATCGAGGAGAACATCCTGGAGCAGGTGGGCAAGGAGGGCAGGTTCGCCGGCGACGTGGCCGAGAACCTGGGCATGACCGCCACCATGCTCAAGAGCCTGGTGAAGCGCTCGGTGCGCATGGACTACCGGGGCCACCGCCTGGAAAGGGTGAAGGAGTAAGTTGCCCGACATAACGGTTCTGAGGCTGGGCCACAGGCCCGAGAGGGACAAGCGAATAACCACCCACGTGGCGCTCACCGCCCGCGCCTTCGGGGCCCGGCGCATCATCGTATCCACCAGGGACCCCGGGCTGGAGGAGAGCGTCATGGATGTGGTCAAACGCTTCGGCGGGGACTTCCAGATCAGCACCGGGGTGAACTGGCGCAAGTACCTTCAGGAATTCCAGGGGACGGTGGTCCATCTGACCATGTACGGGCTTCCGGTGGACGAGGCCGCCCCCAGGGTGCCCGAGGGTGACGTACTGGTGGTGGTGGGGGCGGAGAAGGTGCCCCCCGAGGTCTATCAGAGGGCCGACCTGAACGTGGCCGTGGGCAACCAGCCGCATTCCGAGGTGGCCGCCCTGGCCATACTTCTGGACCGGGTCTTCAAGGGGCGGATGCTGCAGCGGGACTACCAGGACGCCCAGATCAAGGTGCTGCCCTGCGAGAGGGGGAAGAACGTTGTCGAGCTATCCAGGCAGTGAGGATTGCTACCGCATCATGCGCGAGGAGCGCCTGTCCCCGGTGGTCATGCGCCATGTGTGCGTGGTCAACCAGGTGGCCCTGGCTATCGCCCGGCGCTGCGGCGCGGACCTGGAGCTGGTGAACGCCGCCTCCCTGCTGCACGACATCGGCCGCTCCCGCACCCACGGTATCGGCCATGTGGCGGAGGGCGTGCGCATAGCCCGCGAGCGCCATCTGCCCGAGGGTTTGGTGCTGTGCATCGGGCGCCACGTGGCCTCCGGCTTCACCTCGGAGGAGGCCAGGGAGCTGGGGCTGCCCGAGGGGGACTACATGCCGCTGACCCTGGAGGACAAGGTGGTGAGCTTCGCCGACAACCTGGTCAGTGACCGTTCCATCAAGACCGTGGCCCAGGCCGTGGAGCGCATGCGGGCCAAGGGCTTCGAGATGTCCGCCAGCCGGATGGTGGCCATAGGCCGGGAGCTGGAGGGGCTATGCGGCGAGGGCATCGACGCCCTGCTGGAGGCCGCCGGGGTCCGGGAGGCCGCGGCAAGGGAGTGCGACGCCCTGACCGCCACCTGAGTCGTCCGAAGTTTCACAAAGGTTTTATCCGTGTCACTACTTACCAAGGCGCACGCCATCCGCCGGATTTCCTCCGGTGCGCGGCGATCAATCTCAGGAGAATTGGCATGTCGGAAAAGAAGCCCATGATGTGGATGAACGGCAAAATGATCGAGCAGGAGAAGGCGATGCTGCCCTTCATGACCCACGCGCTGCACTACGGCAGCGGCGTGTTCGAGGGGATACGCATCTATGACACTCCCAAGGGAAAGGCCGTCTTCCGCCTGCGCGAGCACATGGTGCGGTTCCTGGACTCCGCGAAGGTGATGTGCATGGCCCACCCCTATTCGGTGGACGAGCTGGTGGAGGCCACCCGCCTCACCGTGCGCAACACCATACCCAATGCCGATTACATACGGCCGCTGGCCTGGTACGGGGAGAACGACGAGAACCGCATCGTCCTCAACCCCTTCAAGTTCAAGGTGAACGTGGCGATAGCATGCGCGCACATGGGCGCCTACCTGGGCAAGGAGAACATGGAGAAGGGGGCCAAGCTCATAACCTCCTCCTGGACCAAGCCGGCCAACACGTCGACCTCCTTGCAGGCCAAGATATGCGGCAACTACGTCAACTCCATCCTTGCGAAGATAGAATCCAACCAGCTGGGGGCGGACGAGGCCCTCATGCTCAACACCAACGGCACGGTGGCCGAGGGCCCCGGGGAGAACATCTTCATGATCAAGAACGGCAAGATCTACACCCCCCCGCTGGCCTCCGGCGTGCTGGAGGGGATCACCAAGGACTCGGTGTCCGTCATCGCCAAGGACAAGGGCTACCAGCTCATCGAGAAGGAGATCACCCGCTCCGAGATCTACATGTGCGACGAGTTCTTCATGACCGGGACCGCGGCGGAGGTCACCCCCATCCGCTCCCTGGACCAGCGGGTCATCGGGGAGGGAAGGCGCGGGCCGATCACCAAGGACATCCAGGAGGCCTTCTTCGAGGCCGCCCGGGGCAACGACCCCAAGTACCAGCACTGGTTGACCCTGGTGGACTGAGCCCAAACCCTACCAAACATTCTTATCACAGCAGCTGGCAATCCATTCGACCCGGGGTAGAGAGATGTACGAGATCAGGTTCCACGGACGGGGCGGGCAGGGGGCGGTCATGGCCGCCCAGACCATAGCCGAAGCGGCGATACTGGAGGGCAAGCAGGCCCAGGCGTTCCCCTTCTTCGGGGCGGAGCGCCGGGGCGCTCCCGTGATGGCCTTCGCCCGCATCGACGACCGCAGGATATGCGATCGCACCCAGGTGTCCGAGCCGGACATGTTGGTGGTCATGGACGAATCCCTCCTGGACATAGAGCCGGTGGCCGCCGGCCTGAAGAGGGGAGGGTGCGCGGTGGTCAACAGCGCATTGGAACCGGCGCAGATCGACCTGGGGGTGGAGGCCCGCTGCATCAGCGTGGACGCCACCAGCATCGCACTGGAGCTGCTCAGGGCGCCCATCGTCAACACCGCCATCCTGGGGGCCATGGCCCGGGCCGAGCCCATCGTCTCCCTGGGGTCCGTGCAGCAGGCCATCATGAACCGCTTCGGGGAGAAGCTGGGGGAGAAGGCCGGGAGGATTAACGCCGACGCGGCCAAGGCGGCCTTCGAGCGCTCCCAGGAGGGTGTTTGCAGGGGGGAGAGGAAGGTGCAGAAGAGGAACCTGTGGCTGCCGACGTGGCAGGAGACCCCTCCGGGGGTCGCTCTTCCAAAGGGCACCAGGGCCGGGATGGCCGTGGGCCCCGGCAGCATGTCCCAGAACAAGACCGGTAGCTGGGGCGTCTCCTATCCCGTGTACGACCAGGGGAAGTGCATCAAGTGCCAGAGGTGCTGGTTCATCTGCCCCGAGGGCTGCATACGCCGCGCGGAGGACGACAGCCTGACCTTCGACCTGGACTACTGCAAGGGCTGCGGGGTGTGCGCCAAGGTGTGCCCCAAGGAGGCCATAACCATACACAGGAAGGGGGCGAGCGCATGAGGTCCGTGAAGGCGCTCACCGGCAACGCCGCGGCGGCCTACGGCGTGAAGCTGTGCCGCCCGGAGGTCATTCCCAATTACCCGATCACACCGCAGACCATCATCATCGAGACCATCGCCGATTTCATCAACGACGGGGAGCTGGACGCGGATTTCATCCCCGCGGACAGCGAGCACTCGGCCATGAGCATCGCCATAGGCGCCGAGGCCACCGGCGTGAGGACCTTCACGGCCACCGCCTCCCACGGCCTCGCGCTCATGCACGAGATGCTGTACGTACCGCCGCAGGTCCGGCTGCCCATACTGCTGGTCAACGTCAACCGTTCGCTGGGAGCGGGCAGCGGCATCTGGGTGGAGTACAACGACTCCATGGCCGAGCGGGACTCGGGCTGGATGCAGGCCTACGCCGAGGACAGCCAGGAGGTCCTCGACATGGTAATCCAGGCCTACCGCATCGCTGAGGATCCCAGGGTGGTCCTCCCGTTCATGCTCTGCCTGGACGGCTTCATACTCTCGCACACCGTGGAGCGGGTGGAGGTTCCGGGGCAGGAGGAGGTGGACGGCTTCCTACCCAAGTTCCGTCCTCTCAACCGCCTGGACCCCGACAACCCCATGAGCATGAACATTGCCGTTTCGCCGGCGCACTCCATGGAGATGCGCTACCAGCTGGACCGCCAGATGGAGGCCGCCCGGAAGGTGGTGGCGGAGGTGGACGAGGACTTCGCCAAGGCCTTCGGCCGCAGGTACGGAGGACTGATCGACACCTACCGCATGGAGGGCGCGGAGACCGCGCTCATCACCATGGGCACGGCGACCTCCACCGCCCGGGTGGCCGTGGACGAGCTGCGCTCCGAGGGCAGGAAGGTCGGTCTGATCAAGCTGCGCTTCATGAGGCCGTTCCCGCACCAGGAGATCGCGGAAGCGGTCAAGGGTCTGAAGGCCCTGGGGGTGTTCGACCGCTCCATATCCGTGAACCGCTTCGGCCCGGTGTTCAGCGAGGTGCGGAACTCCCTGTACGGCAGCGGGATACCGATCACCGACCACATAGCCGGCATCGGCGGCAGGGACCTGAAGGTGGCCACGTTCAAGGAGATGTTCAAGGTGCTGGAGGACAGCGCGTCCGGGAAGAGGGTCAGGGACTGCACCTGGCACGGGCTCAGGGGGGAGATGTGATGGACCGGAAGGTCAACATCAGGACCATGCCGCGGGAGGACCACCTCCTGAACGGGCAGGGGGCCTGCGCCGGCTGCGGCGTGGCGATAGCCGTAAAGAACATCATGAGGGTGCTGGGCTCGAACACCACCGTTTACGTTCCGGCTAGCTGCCTGCTGGTGTTCGGAGGGGGCATGTACCCGCATTCCGCGTTCGACGTGCCGTTCTTCTACAGCGCCTTCGAGAACACCGGGGCGGTCATCTCCGGCATCAAGGCCGGGTACCGGCGCCAGGGCAAGGATGTGACGGTGATAGGCATCGCCGGGGACGGCGGGACCTTCGATATCGGCCTCCAGGCGTTGTCCGGAGCGGCGGAGCGCAACGAGGACGTCATCTACGTCTGCGTGGACAACGAGGCGTACATGAACACCGGGACGCAGCGCTCAGGCTCCACTCCGTTCGGGGCCTGGACGACCACCACGCCGGTGGGCAAGAAGATCAAGGGCAAGCAGGGCTTCAAGAAGGACCTGATGTCCGTGGTGGCCAACCAGGACATAGCCTACGCGGCCACGCTCTCCCTGGCGCACATGAACGACTTCGTGCAGAAGGTGGAGAAGGCCAAGCGGCTGAAGGGCTTCCGCTTCCTGCACGTGATGACCCCCTGCACCTCCGGGTGGAAGAGCGACCCCTCGCTCACCTACGACCTGGCCAAGATGGCCGTGGAGACGGGCATGTGGTCCCTGTACGAGATAGAGGACGGGGAGACCCGTATAACGTACCGGCCCAAGGAGATGGTCCCGGTGACCGAGTACCTCAAGCTGCAGGGGCGCTTCAAGCACATGAGCAAGGAGGACGTGGACACCCTGCAGACCTGGGTCTGCAAGAAGTGGAACAGGCGCTACTGCCCCATCGCCCCTCCCCTGGAAAGCAAGGAGGAGGACCTGGCCCTCAACGGGGACCACTGCGAAGGGGTCTGAGGGCCGATCAGGCCGGGCGGGCCCGTCGCTCCAGGAACAATCCCAGCAGCAGCGCCAGTGCGGAGGCCGGCAGGGCTATGACCAGCGGATCGACCACGGTCCAGGGGCTTCCAAGCACCGCGTCGGTCCCGAACAGCGCCCTGGATATTCCCAGCACCTCCGACTCCTTCACGTGCACGAAGGCGGTCCACAGGAACCAGGAACCGGCGCCGACCACCAGGCTGAGCTTGGCCGCCAGCAGCGAGGGCCTCTCGGAGAATATGGCCAGGGTGAACAGGGGCAGGAAGGCCGCCGCGCTCAGTCCCATGAACATGGCGGTCGCGCGGGCGATTATGCTTCCGGGCATCAGGAAGGCCAGTCCCACGCTGACCACGATCATGACGGCCGTCCCGGCCTGGTTGGCCCTGAGCGAGCAGCTGCCGTTCCTCTCCCGGCGCACCCTGGACGGCATCAGGCGCGAGCAGCCCAGGTGCGTCCACAGGTCGTGCCCGGCCGCCGAGCCCATGGAATGGAACAGGGCGCTGAGGGTGGACATGGCCGCCGCAAGAAGGGTCAGCATGAACAGGATGACCACCACGTCGGGCATGGCGGTGTTGATGTACAGCGGGATGATCTGATCGATGTTGCCCCCGGAGACCATGGAGGTGGCGATGACCCCCTCGTTCCGGAAGAAGTAGACGTTGGTCAGGGCGCCCACGGTGAAGGCCACCCCGGTGGAGAGGAGGATGAACAGACCGCCGATGGGGATGGCCCGGTTCAGCGAGCGGTCGTCTTTGGCGGTCATGTACCGGACCACGAGCTGCGGCTGGGCCAGGACGCCGATGCCCACGCCCATGACGATGGTGGTGATCAGGGTGAACCATATGGGCGAGCCCAGGTCGGGCATGGCCGTCCACCCGTTCATGCCCGCGGAGGCCAGTCCGGACGGGACCAGCGAGGCCATGTCCGTGAGGTCCTGATGGGCGGTGGTGACCCCGCCCAGGACCATGTAGGTGATGACCAGGATGGCCACCATCCCGAACACCATTATGCCGCCCTGGAAGGCGTCGGTGTACATGACCGCCAGGATGCCACCGAACACCACGTACAGGGCGGTGATCAGGGCGAAGCCGAACAGCGCGGTATAGTAATCGATGCCCAGGGTGGTCTCGATGAAGCGCGAGCCCCCGATGAGCACCGCCGAGGAGTACAGGGGCATGGAGGCCAGGATGATGACGCTGGTGCCGTACTGCAGGAAGTTGGAGTTGTATCTCTTGCTGAGCAGGTCGGGCAGGGTGACCGCGCCCATGCGCTGGCCGATGCGCCTGGTGCGCTTCCCGTAGACGATGAAGGCGATGAGCACCCCCACGCCGATGCACAGGACCGTCAGCCATATGATGCCCATGCCCAGCTGGGCAGCCACCCCTCCGAAGCCGACAATGGCCGAGGTGCTGATGAACGTGGAGCCGTAGGAGAGGCCGATGATGGCCGGATGGACCTTCCTCCCGGCCAGAAGGAAGTCCTCGCCCCTGCGGGTGCGCCGGTAGGCCATGTAGGTCAGCAGGAACAGCACGACCACGTAGAGGGCGGTGAAGGCCCCCAGGGTCAGGACGTCAACCATCCTCTTCCCCTCCCTTGTTCCAGTTCCTGTAGCCGTAGGCCAGGCAGAAAAGTCCCAGCCCGATGGCCAACGCATAACCTATGATGATCTGAGGGTCCTCTATCCCGAACAAGCCTGTCAACCTCCCCGGTCCCATTTATCAAGTTCGGACCCAGCGGCGGCAGGCCCGTGATGGGAGGTATACCTGGCAATTTATTAAAATGTTACAAGCTAGTATGGGCCACGCTAGCACATGTCATAAAAAAGGAAGGGTTTGGGAAAGGGTTTTCAGGTCTCGGCTGGCGCCTGCCGCCTCCGCTCGATCAGCCATCCCACCAACAGGGCCGCCACCGCCACCGGCAGGGCCACGAACAGGGAGTCGATGACCGTGTAGGGGAAGCCCAACAGGGAGTGCTGGCCGGTGAGCGCGTAGGCCACGCCCAGGGGCTGAGACTCGGCAACATGCACGAACAGGGTCCACAGCCCCCAGGTGATGGCCCCCGAGGCCAGGCTGAGCTTGGCCCCCAGGGCGGAGGGGGTCTTGGCGAACACCGCCATGGTGTAGGCCGGCAGGAACGCCGCGGCGCACAGGCCCATGAACATGGCGGTGGCGCGGGCGATTATGCTGCCTGGCATAATGAACGCCAGCCCCAGGCTTATTAGGATCATGACCCCGGTACCGATCTTGTTCACCTTCAGCTTGGAGGCGTCCTCGTCGCTGCCCCGCATGCTCCCCGGGACCAGCTTGGTGCGCCTCAGGTGCACCCACAGGTCGTGCCCGGCCGCCGAGCCCATGGTGTGGAACAACGAGCTCATGGTGGACATGGCCGCGGCCAGGAGCACCAGCACGAATATGACCACCACCCATTCGGGCATGACCGTGTTGATGAACAGGGGGATGATGCTATCGATGTTCCCGCCCACCATGTCCACCGAGATCATCCCGTTCTTGCGGTAGAAGTACAGGTTGGTCAGCGGTCCCATGGTGTAGGTCACCCCGGTGGTGATCAGGATGAACAGGGCCCCGACCGGGATGGCCCGGTTGAGGGTCCGGCCGTCCTTGGCGGTCATGAAGCGCACGGCCAGCTGCGGCTGGGCCAGGACCCCTATGCCCACTCCCATTATTATGGTGGTCACCAGGGTGTACCAGATGGACGAGCCCACCTCCGGGAAGGAGGTCCAGCCGGTCATGCCCGCGGAGGCCAGTCCGGCCGGCACCAGGGAGGACATGCTGGTGAGGTCCTGGAAGGACGCGCCGACGCCTCCCAGGGCCACGAAGGTGAATATCATCAGGGCGCTCATGCCGAAGATCATGATGGAGCCCTGCAGGGCATCGGTGTACATGACCGCCATCAGCCCTCCGAAGACCACGTACGCGGCGGTGATGGCCGTCAGGCCCAGCAGCGCCCAGGTGAAATCAATGCTCAGGGTGGTCTCCAGGAACCTCCCCCCGCCGATGAGCACGGCGGTGGAGTAGAGGGGCATCCCCACTATGATCATCAGCCCGGTGGCGTACTGCATGAAGTTGGACTTGTAAACCTTCCCCAGGAAGTCCGGGAAGGTCAGCGCTCCCAGCTTCTGCCCCAGGCGCCTGGTGGGTTTTCCGTAGACCATGAAGGCCAGCAGCACTCCCACCCCGATGTTCAGCATGGTCAGCCAGATAAGGCCCATGCCCAGGCGGGCGGCCACGCCCCCGAAGCCCACTATGGCCGCGGTGCTGATGAACGTGGCCCCGTAGGAGAACCCCAGGATGACCGGGTGGATGTTCCTCCCGGCCAGCAGGTAGTCCGTGTTGCACTTGGTGCGCTTGTAGCCCAGATAGGCCAGGTAGATGGTGACCAGCGAATAGATGATGGCCGCCACCCAGAAAAGCAACGGGTCGACCATTCAGTCCACCTCCTCGTTCCACTTCCACCATCCGTAGAGCACCGCGATGACGGTGCAGCCTATGGACAGCGCGTACCCCAAGATGATCCACGGGTCGTCTATGCCTAACATATGAGCCTCTCCCCCCGGCGCCATCGCGCCGCAAGGCCCCCTCTGGGAGGGGGTTAGGGGAGATTCCCCGGATTCTATTTAAAATGTTACATGTTAATATGCTTCATGTTAGCATGGTGCACATGACACTCACAGCGAACGCTTGTCCACCACCCGCTTGGCCTTGCCCTCGAAGCGCGGCAGGGAGCCCGGCTCCACTATCTCCACGTTCACCCCCACGTTCAGCGATCCGCGCAGCTTGTGGGTGATGCGGTCCTTGATAGCGTCCAGCTCGAACAGCCGGTCGCCGAAGGCCTCCGGCCTGAGCTCCACCCGGACCAGCATGGTGTCCAGTGCGCCCTTCCTGTCCACCACGATCTGGAACTCGTTGCCGACCTCCGGATTGGTCATCAGGCTGTGCTCCACCTGGGACGGGAAGACGTTGATGCCCCGCACGATGATCATGTCATCCACCCGGCCCTGTATGCGGCCGATCCTGGGATGGGTCCTCCCGCAGGGGCAGACATCCTCATGCATGGTGGTGATGTCCCCGGTGCGGTAGCGGACGATGGGCAAGGCCTCCTTCTGCAGCATGGTCACCACCAGCTCGCCCTTCTCCCCATTGGCCACCGGCTCCCCGGTGGCAGGGTCCAGGACCTCGATCAGGGTCATGTCCGCCCAGACGTGTATGCCGTTCTGCTCGCTGCACTCGCACCACAGCGGTCCGGACAGCTCACTGGTGCCGTAGATGTCTATGGCCTTGATTCCGAGCCGCTCGTATATGCGGTCCCGCATGCGCGGGGACCACGGCTCCGCGCCCAGTATCCCCAGGCGCAGCTTGGTG
>MVPZ01000128.1 GCA_002067045.1 Methanomassiliicoccales archaeon PtaB.Bin134
GCGAAGTGCAGGGAGGAGAAGGCCGCCGGGAAGAACGGTAACGGGAACGCGGTGATCAGCCATGAGAACATCGTGTTCCATGACTGACGCGCTCCCTACAAAGCCCTTGCCCAGCTCCTGACCTGCTCCCAGTCGCGGTAGTCGTAGGGGCTGGTCACATCGATCCCCCTTCCCGCCAGCTGCTTCTTGGTCCCCACCCCTGCCAGGAGCGCCTTGGTAAGGGCGCCGTACCTGGAGAAGTCGATGACGCCGCCGAACATCCCTAGCGACACTGGCCGGAGGCCGGGGACGGACGCTGCGACGTCCTCCAGGTACATCTTCCTCCCGGACTCGATCTTCTCAGGGAACAGGACATCGCTGCAGCTCACGAACAGGGCCACCTTGCGTTCGCACAGTTGCGCACCGTTGCTCTCCAGGAAGCGCCTCGCCTCCTTGGTCCATTTTCCAACGAACACCGGACTTCCCAGCACGATGATGTCATAGCTCTCGACCTCGGGATCAGGATCGAGCCGCAGGTCGACGACATCGACCTCATAGCCCCTGCTCCTAAGCTCCTCCCCTATGAACCCGGCCAGACTGGCGGTAGACCCGTACTTGCTTCCGAACGCCACCAGTGCCCTCATCAGCTCACCACCGTGCGGTGATTCCCGCGTCCCCAGATACCGACCGCGTAGATGAGGAACGCCATGGGGACGACCATTCCGAAGAGCGCCGAGGGCTGGATGGCGAAGGCCGCCCAAAGGTCGTAGGCGATCGTGGCAAGGGACACAGCGGCGGTTCCGTAGACGCCCCAGCCCCTGTTCAGGAGGAGCCCGCCAGCGGCGACCGCCCCAGATACCCCCAGGACGAAGAATGGCAGCGTTATGGTCGCCGTCCAGTCCTCCAGAGGGCTGTCCACCATGTTCATTATTTGCTGCTGGGTCTCTGCGCCCAGGCTTCCGGTCAGGCCCACCGCGAAGAAGATCCTCAGGGCCGCCTGGACGCACGATAGCAGGATGAGCACGCTCATCCATCTAGTGAGGTATGTTCTCATCTCATTCACCTTATGTGCCGTGAGAGCCTGCTCCCTTCTTCATTCCCCGTCAAGTGGTCGGGAGAAATAATGTCCCTGGAGAGCCCACCACGTACAACTTTTCCCGGAGGTCCGGGAAATATTGCACCTCCGAACCTATCTCGGACCGTACTGGACATTGGATGGGATGCTGCTTTTGATCCCCTCATAGTATCGGGCATCAAGGACCACCCGCGGCACAACCTCCTTGAAGATCCCGTCCCTCTCCAGCTCCAGGACCAGGTTGTTCAGCTCATGGATGCTGGGGCTCCACACCATGGATATGATCGTTTCCGGCCGGTCGCTGAAGTTGTAGGTTATGATCTCCCGTGTCGACAGCCGCCGCACCAGCGCTACTGCCACCTTCTTCGGGTCCTGCCCTTCCCTGATATTAAGATGGATGGCGCTGATGATGTCCCCGGACCGCTGTGGATACCACTCGTAGGCAAAGTGTACGAGCATGCTCTTCATGAGGCGGGATATATGCCTGTTGACCGTCCGGGGCGCCAGCCCCAGCTCCCGCGCCACCTCGGTGACCGGCCTCCGGGAATCATACTTCAGGGCTGACACGATCTTGAGATCCAACGGGTAAATGGTGGCATCCTCCTCGATGTCCATCAACGATGGGTTGTAGACCACGCCCACCTCGGGGCGCACAAGTTTCGCTATCTTCGTCACCGCGGTCGTGAACCTGTTGATGCGGCCGGGGTCCAGAACAGTGCCAGAGATGTAGAGATACTTGCCTGAGGACACCATCACCATATCCATCTCCTTCTCGCCGTTCAGATCCTCCAGCACGCGCTCCATCGACGGTGCCTGGGATGGCCCATGGACCAGGACCCAGGTGGAACGGTACGCTCTGGCCGAGAAGGAAGCATTGAACCTGGCGATGACCCCTAGCGATACAAGCTCCTGGATGCGGCGATGGGCGGTCTGCACGCTGATCCCCGCAGCCCTGGCCAGCTCGGAGTAGGACATCCGGGAGTTGTAGATCAGGAGGCGGCAAAGGGTTACGTCGATCTCGTCCATGGGCGCTCAGTATGGGGCATGGGCGGGTTATCATTTATCGTTGACCATGCCGTTTCGTGATAATCAGAAAATTCAGAAAATTCATATATGTTGCCGATCATGCGCTAGCTGTATGATAAAGGGACGAAAGAAGGAGAAGTGCTGCGAGGTCCCCATCAGGAGCGAGGTCACGGTCGCGGCCATAGTCACGATAGACGAGAGGGGGCAGATGGTTCTACCCAAGGAGATAAGGAAGAAGGCGGGATTGGCCCCTGGTGATAAGCTCTCGGTCGTGACCAGGGAGAAGGATGGCAAGGTCTGCTGCATCTATCTCATAAAGAACGAGGAGATCTCCAGCGTGGTGAAGGACCGCTTCGGCGATCTGTTTCAGGATGTTGGTGGCGAGTGAGGGGAGATCCTTGACCGATGATATAGTGACCACCACCTCGGCCCTCACCGCCCGCGATCGTCTCGACCATCTCCAGGCCCGGCTCGGGCTCAACAGGATGGGCCATAAGGTAGTGCCAGGACTTTACAGACTGGGTTCGCCCGACCAATGGTCCCCGGTCCTGGTATCGGCCAACTACTCCCTGAGCTTCGATGCCCTGCGCTCCTCGCTCGCAGGAACGGACTGTTACATCCTGGTCCTCGATACCAAGGGCGTGAACGTGTGGTGCGCGGCCGGGAAAGGCACCTTCGGAACGGAGGAGCTCATCCACCGGATAGAGGTGACCGGCCTTGACAAGGTGGTGGAGCACCGGCAGCTCATACTTCCGCAGCTGGGGGCCCCGGGCGTAGCCGCCCATCAGGTGAAGAGGAGCACCGGCTTCTCTGTGTCCTACGGCCCCATCAGGGCAACTGACCTCAAGGAGTACATGAGAACGGGGAAGGCGACGCCGGAGATGAGGAGGGTGACGTTCCCATGGAGGGAACGCGCTGTGCTGACCCCCGTGGAGGTCATGCTGTCCCTGAAGTACCTCATCCCCGTATCGATAATCCTGTTCCTCATAGCCGGGACCCTGGGAGCCCTAGCCTCGGTGGTCGCGGTGCTGGGAGGGGCAGTCCTCTTTCCTCTCCTCCTTCCTCACCTCCCGACCAGTGATTTCTCCTCCAAGGGGCTGATCCTGGGGGCGTTGCTTTCACTCCCGTTCATCGCCAAGATCACGCTCGATGGCAACGTGAGCGGCCTGGCCCTGGTCTTTCTGGTGCCCGCTGTCGCTCTGGTCATGTCGTCCGTGGTCGGCTACATGGCTCTGAACTTCACGGGATGCACCACCTATACCTCAAGAACGGGTGTGAGGAAGGAGATATTCCGCTGGATTCCTGTCATGGTGGCCTTGTTGATCATTGGCCTGTCGATGCTGGCGATATCGGGAGCGATGTATTGGAGGTGGTTCTGATGATGGAGATACCGTTGATGATGGGAACGAAGGAGGCCGAGGGTAACGCCATCAATACGCTGAGGTTCTATCCGGGAAAGTGCATCAATTGCGGCCGCTGCTCAGAGGTCTGCCCGCATGGAGTGTTCGTCCCTTCCGGGACCAGGGCACGGATGGCCGCGCCCGAAAGATGCATGGAGTGCGGGGCCTGTCAGGTGAACTGTCCCGTGGCCGCGATAACCGTCGATTCCGGGGTGGGCTGTGCCTATGCCATGATCAAGGCTGCCCTGACCGGTAGCAAGGAGGTCACCTGCGGACCTGAGTGCTGCGGACGTTAGCCCTCATCCGCAATGATCACGCAGAGGGAGCAACGTCCCCTTTCCTCGACCTAAGCTCCCGGCGAACCTCCCAGTACATGATGATGTTGTACACCATACTGATGGCGGTGATGACCATGGCTATGATTATGACCAGCCTCACCAGATCGTTGCTTATCCAGGATGTTATGGCCTCAAGTGCAGTGGGGAGGTATTCCCATAGACGGGGGAAGTCAAAGGGGAAGACCGTCAGCAGGTAGGACCATGCGGTGATGAAGACCGCTGAGTTTATGATGTCCATGAGCCGCCCGATATTTCTCCTTCCAAAGATCGCACGTACAACGCTGGGCACTATCCCGAACAGCAGTGAGCCATAGAACGCAAGCTGCTCTGCGGTGCCGAAGCCCGGCGTGAAGAACCCCTGGTCCTTGGCCTGCACGTCCATGAACACCAGTGCCACGGCCGCTATGATGATCAGCCCGACGACGTTCCCCAGCCTCTCCCCTATGCCCAGGCGTTCCCTGTCCGCCTCCCTCCTGACATTGTTCCCCCAAAATCGCCACGGAGCGGGTGGTGGCGGTTGATCTTGGACCATAGGGACCAATAGCGACCAACGGCCGAATAAAACCTGCGTGCAACAAATATCCATATCTACTTCGGCCATTACCTGTCGTGGCAGAGGGACTAAGGAAGGAAGTGGGGCTCTGGTGGGCAGTGGCCTACGGTGTCGGGACAATTCTGGGCGCGGGCATATACGCCCTCATCGGTGTGGCCACCGGAAAAGCTGGGAACCTGGTGTGGTTGTCTTTCGCCTTGGCCGCAGGGATCGCGGCCTTCAGCGGCCTCAGCTACGCCAAGCTGTCCTCCATCTACCCCTCCAGCGGGGCCGAGTATGTCTATGTGGAGAGCGCCTTCCGGTCCAAGTTCTGGGCCTTCGTCGTTGGCTGGCTGGTACTGATATCCAGCATAATATCGGCGGCAACCGTGGCCCAGGGCTTCGGAGGCTATCTGTACTCGATATTCGACATACCCGTTGCGGTAGGGGCAAGCGCTCTCATCGTGGTCCTGGCCATCGTCAATTATGCAGGCATTAAGGAGTCACTGATCCTGAACGCCATCATGACGATCGTCGAGATGATCGGCATCCTCATCGTCATATTCCTCGGCGTCGGTTACCTGGGAACGGTGGACTACACCCAGTCCCCCTTAGGACTGGAAGGAGTGGTGGGCGCTGTAGGGATCATATTCTTCGCCTTCATAGGGTTCGAGGGACTTGTCAAGATAGGAGATGAGACCAAGGACGCCGAGAGGACCATACCCCGGGCCCTCATGCTCTCCCTGGCGATCACCGCGGTGCTCTACGTCCTGGTAGCCATTTCGGTGGTCAGCATCGTACCCTTTGACGAACTGGCAGCATCCACCTCCCCGCTCGCTGACGTCGCTCTTCAGGCCTCGGGTCAGGAGGCCTTCGCCCTGTTGACCCTTATCGCCCTGGTGGCCACTGCAAACACGGTGCTGATAATCCTGATAGCCTCCTCCCGTATCGCCTACGGGATGTCCACTCGCTCCGCCCTCCCGAAGCTCCTGTCGCGCATCCAGCCAAGCACGGGCACACCCCTGATGGCCATCGCCCTGACCACCCTGGCTTCGGTGGCCTTCTGCTTCCTGGGCGGTATCGAGCTAACGGCCAACGTATCCAATTTCACGATATTCATGGTCTTCCTGGCAGTTAACTTGTCGGTGATCCAGCTGTCCCGGGGGAGCCAGAGCATAGGCAGGGCTTATGTCCTGGCGGCGGTGGTGGGATCGTTGACCTCCGTGGCAATGCTCACTCAGTTCAGCTGGGAGGTCACCTTGCTGTCCATCCTCCTCACGCTATCGGGGGCGGGACTATACAAGATAATGGAGATGGACCTGAGGTAGCCCCCAGCATCAGAGCCTGCGCCTCATTATGGAGTAAGGCAGTGACCCCCCGCCAGCAAGTTCTAGCGATGCCTCTTCAACAACCTCGTAGCCAAGGTGCTGGTAGAATCCCACCGCGACGACCGAGGAATCGAGAACCAGCTCCACCAGGCCGTTATCCCTGGCCTGGTCCTGAAGCCTCATCATGAGGCCCTGCCCTATTCCCATGCCCTGAAGGGAAGGCTCCACGAAGACCATCCTGATTTTGTTCCCCAGAAGCTCCCCCACGCCAGCTATGACACCATCGCAGATCGCCAATATGCAATAGCCCTCATTCACGTTCCTGGTTATGCTGCCGACATCATGATACCTTCTGAAGAAATCCAAGGCACTGGCCGAGTATACGTCCTTGTAGCTCTTCGATATGGTCCGTTGCACTAGACCGTGGACCGCGTCGATATCTTCCAGCACCATTCTGCGATAGAGCAGCTCTTTCTTACCAGGGCACATTCCGAACATGCCCCAAACACGATAGGATTATTTAATCTGGGAACCAATGAATTACGGGTGCCGCATGCAAGACTACAATGTTCTGGTGACCTTCCATCATAACGAGAAGATGAGGGCTCAGGAGGAGGTCGCAGAGCGCGTGCAGCAGGCCGACCTAATCCTAGAGGACATGATGGAATCCAGCGTAGCCGGGCTGCTGCTGCTCAGGATAAAGGGTGATGGCAAGGAGGCGGTCCGT
>MVPZ01000129.1 GCA_002067045.1 Methanomassiliicoccales archaeon PtaB.Bin134
TCAACCTTTCATACTCGGGGAACGACCTGTGAGGTGCCAAGATGTTCAAGTTCCTTAAGCTGGGAGTGCTCAAGAGGGGGGTTCAGACCAAGCCTTATCCGCAGGAGCCCGCCGTGCCCTTCGATGCCTTCATTGGCCTACCGGTAGTGGACGGCGCTGCGTGCGACCGGTGCTCGCACTGCGTTTCCGCCTGCCCGGTGCAGGCCATCTCCCTCACCGACGAGGGCGTGGAGATATCCACGGCCCGGTGCATCTTCTGCGGTGAATGCGCGGAGGTATGCCCCAAGGCCATCAAGATGAGCCGTGAGTTCGAGCTGGCCGCTACGTCATGGGAGGGCCTCAGGGTGGTGTACCGCCATGGATGAGGAGACCGAGAAGCTGGGGGAGGAGCTCAAGAGGAAGGTGAGGGAGGTCTTCGGCCGATCCCTGGCCATACGCGAGGTGGACGCGGGCTCGTGCAATGGCTGCGAGGTGGAGGTCAACTCTCTGACGAATGCGATCCATGATATCGAGAGGTTCGGCCTTCACATCGTGGCCTCCCCACGCCATGCGGACATGCTGCTGGTGACCGGCCCGGTGACGCGCAACATGGAGATCCCTCTGCGGCAGACCTACAACGCCACCCCTGGCCCCAAGATGGTGGTGGCCATAGGCTCATGCGCCATTTCAGGAGGCATCTACCGCGGTTCCTACGCGGTCCTGGACGGGGTCGATAAGGTTCTGCCCGTGGATGTGTACGTACCCGGCTGCCCTCCACGCCCTCAGGCCATAATACAGGGTATTTTGGTGGCCTTAGGCAAAATGGAGGAGAGGAAGGGTCAACGATCCTGATGGGCCAGGGACGCACGTCGGTCCGATCAGATCCCTACTGGGTGTTCATGCGTCCGTAAAGAGGAGTCTAGCACCATGATCGTCGGACCTTAATGGAAATAGTAACCCCCATCCCAAATGATACCATTCGATGCTAGCGCCAGTTATTGGGATGGAGGCCTCTTCCCTACTGACCGCCCATCGGTCAAATGACCCTCGCAACGCTCTGTTGTGTGCAACAACGGCTAAAACTCACTTCACTACCACCACCGAGCATGGACTGTTGCGGACCACATGCTCGGAAACGCTGCCGATGAGCACGCGGTCCAGACGGGACTTCTCCGAGGTCCCTACCACGAGGAGACCAGCGTTCAGCCGCTCGATCGCGAACACAATGGTCTCGTTCGGGGAGCCGCCCTCAAGGAGCGCGGTCACATCCACCCCGTGGTCCGTAGCCTGGTCCACGATGGCATTGAGCTTCTTCTTCGCCTCTCGTATCTGGGACTTCTTCTCGTCATCAGAGAGCTTATCGCTGATGACCATGAGCACCACCAGCTTGGAGCCTAGCTGCTTGGAGAGCTCGATGGCCACCCACATGGCCTTCTCCGAGCTCGGCTTCCCGTCAGTGGCCAGCAAAACGTTCTTCCCCCGCAGGGAGTAAAAAGGAGGGACGTCAGGTTCCATGATGCTCATTAACGGTGGGATAGGACATAAGCCCTTCCCGGCATCCAGTCCCTCACTTGACCACGATCACGGTACAGCCGGAGTTGCGGACCACGTACTCGGACACAGAGCCGATGAGCACCCTGTCGAGGGCGGTCTTGCCCGAGGTGCCCACGATGATGGCCCCGGCCTTGATCCTCTCGGCGGTGGCCAGTATCGTTTGGTAGGGCGACCCGCCCTCCAGCAGGGTGGTAACCTCCAACCCCCGGTCCAACGCCATGTTCTTGATGTCGACGAGCTTGGCCATGCCTTCCTTGATGAGCTCCGTCTTCTCCGACTCGTTCTTGGGACTGACCACGTATACCACGAACAGCTTCGATGATGTGAGGGTGGCCATCTCGATAGCGTAATTGATGGCCTTAACCGAATGTGGCTTTCCGTCCGTCGCCAGCAACAGGTTCCTTCCCTGTATCTGACCTTCCGAGGTCTCCTCCATGTTCGGTGGAAGGTGGAACTGCGAAATAAAAGGTTGTTCAAGCTCATCAGTTGAGGAACATACTTCCTCCAGACCACGGACGGGGCGAAGTTAGAACTAACCCTAGGTCGATAATGTTCCGCATGGACCCGGTGGAGCTGCTGGCAGTAATTTTGATCATCGTTCCGATCCTCGGCGCGCTGTCCAGCCTGATTACAAGGGGCAGCTTGGGCCTGAAGGTCACGGTGGCCCTGACCGCCGGCACGATCTCCGTGTCGTCGCTGGCCCTGTTCCTGCTCATCTCTTCAGGCACCTTCCGGTCAGAGATAGAGGCCTCCTCCCTCTACCCTATGGGCCCGGGAATGATCGTGGTCGACCTTCTCCTAGGAGCACTGTTCGTGTACATCGGCTGGCGCATCCGGAGCTACCTCGTCATGGCCATCGCTACCGCCAACCTCGTACTGGCCATCCTGCTGGATGCATTGACGGGCTTCCAGGAGGTCAGCCCGGCCCTGGTGATCGATCACCTGGCGGTCATCATGGTCCTCATCACCAGCCTGATCGGCTCCATCATCGCCATCTATTCCTTGAAGTACATGGAGCACGACCCACGGCGCCCTCGGTTCTTCGCGGCGGTGCTGCTTTTCCTGGGGTCCATGAACGGGGCCGTTCTGTCCAACGACCTGCTGTGGCTCTTCGTGTTCTGGGACATCACCACCCTGTGCTCCTTCCTGCTCATCGGCCACACTGGGACGGACGAGGCCAAGAGGGCGGCCCGCTGGGCTCTGACAGTGACCCTCGGTGGTGGAATGGCGTTCATCCTCGGAACGGTGTTGGCACACCATTACTACGGCTCCATCTCCCTGAGCGCCTTCCCCATCTCAGGGGCCAACGAGCTCGCGCTCCTTCCCCTGGCTATGCTCTCGGTCGCCGCCCTCACCAAGTCCGCACAGGCCCCGTTCCAGTCCTGGTTGCTGGGCGCGATGGTGGCCCCCACCCCGGTCTCGGCGCTGCTGCATTCGGCCACGATGGTCAACCTCGGCGTGTACCTCCTGATACGGATGTCCCCCAACCTGGCAGGGTCGCCGTCCCTCAGTGCCGCCATCGCCCTGATAGGAGGGGTCACGTTCCTGGCCTCCTGCATCCTGGCCATCACCCAGAGCAATGCCAAGAAGGTCCTGGCATGGTCCACCATCGGGAACCTCGGCCTCATCACCATGTGCGTCGGCGTGTCCACGCCATTGGCGGTCACCGCTGCGGTCGTTCTCCTCCTCTATCACGCCATCTCCAAGGCCCTCTTGTTCCTGGCAGTGGGGGTGGTCAAGGAGAGGCTGGAGAGCGAGGACATAGAGGACATGCAGGGCCTGCGCACCTCCATGCCCTTCGCCAGCACGGCTTTGTCCGTAGGCATACTGACCATCGTCCTCCCCCCCTTCGGCATGTTCGCCTCCAAGTGGCTGATAAGCGAGGCGGCGGTGACGTTCCCCTTCCTGATGTTCCTCCTGGGGGTGGGCTTCGCGGGCATGGTGGTCTTCTACTTCAAGTGGATGGGGACC
>MVPZ01000130.1 GCA_002067045.1 Methanomassiliicoccales archaeon PtaB.Bin134
GTTCAGGACCTCATGGACCAAGTGTCAAATCCTAAAACCAGTGAAAATTCGCTCGATCAACTGTCAAATTTAGGTCTCTAACAACAACTGCGACCAGAACTCCTATGATCTGGGGATCGGTATCAAAATTGATGGCAGCTATCAGAACAGGATATCTAACAACTCCTGCTCGTATAATTCAGTAGGGATCAACGGCATCTATTCCGATGAGAACGAGATCATCGGTAACAACTGTAGCGACAATATTCAGTGCGGGATCAATTTCTATTTGGGTAGTTCTGATAACGTGATCTCCCACAACATCTGCAACAGCAATCAGTACGGTATGTGGCTGAGCGCAGTGGTGGACTCCGCCGTCCTAAACAACACCTGCAACGACAACCTGCATGTCGGCATCTTCATCGAGTATCGCAGCAAGAACAACCTGATCTCCAACAACACCATCATCAACAATGGATACGTTCTGCTCGTCCCTGGATACCCGAACAATGGTGCGGGGAACGGACTGGTCATAGACGGTAGCGGTGAATACAACAGCTGCGACGGGAACACCATCTCCAACAACACCATAGAAGGCAGCAACTTCTACGGGATCAGGATACTTTCCTCCTCTGGCAACCTGATGTTCGGGAACATTCTTCGCGGGAACAACAACACCACTCCAGCTTTCGATCAAATGTGGGTACAGGCCTACGATGACGGGTCCAACCTCTGGAATGCCACTGGTCATGGCAACCTGTGGGGCGACTGGGCCTCTCCCGACGCCAACGGCGACGGCATCGTGGACGAGGAGTATCTGATCGATGGCGGGACGAACAAGGACCTCCTGCCCCTGGCCGTGAGCATGTCCATACTATCTCCGGCGGACGGTGTGGTCACCGGGGATGCGAACATGGGCATTTCCGGGATCGCCGTCAGCTACTTCGGCGTGGCCCAGGTGACCTGGTATAATGCGGCCACTGATGGTTCCGGAACGTGCAGCGGAGCCGAGGACTGGAACGCCACGATCGCACTGGCCGAGGGCGAGAACCAGATAACGGTCACCATGACCGACCTCTCCGGCAACCAGGCCAACACCACCATCACACTGGTCCTGGACGCTACCCCTCCGGCCCTGGAGATAACCTCCCCGGCCGAAGGGGCGATCACAGGAAGCTCGGTGACGGTCACATGGACCGGAAGCGATGACGGTTCAGGCATCTCCCACTACAACATTAGCGTTGATGGCGGGGCCTGGATGACCGTCACCAGCCCGTACGCCATAAATGCTCTGGTCCAGGGAGGCCATGTCATAGTGGTCAGGGCTTTCGACCTGGTCGGGAATGTTGCCATCGCGACAGTGAACATCACCGTTGACGCCACTGCCCCGAACGTGGAGATACTTACCCCGGCGAATGGATACCTGAACACCACGGGAAGCATAACCATCACCTGGACCGGGAACGACACCGGTTCCGGGATCGATCACTACGAGGTCAGCTGGGAGGGGATGACCCCGGTCAGCGTGTCCAACGCCACCTTCACATACACGTTCAACGACCTCAGTGATGGGCCGCATGTGATAACGGTGGTCGCCGTGGACAAGGCCGGTCTGACATCCCAGGACCAGGTGGGCTTGGTCGTCGACTCCGGTGCGCCCTCCCTGGCCATCACCTCCCCGGCCCCAGGCTCCTTCCTGAACAGCGGATCGGTCAACATCGCCTGGGCCGCGGAGGACGCCGGTGTGGGCATAGCCAACTTCACCATCAGCAGGGATGGAGGTGCCGCGGTCATACTGGATGCCGATGTGAGGAGCTATCAATTCAGCGGCCTTTCTGAAGGCGTGCACACGGTCTACATCACCGCAACGGACCTGCTCGGGAACTCCGTGCAGGTCAACCGGACATTCACCGTGGACACGGTGGCCCCCACACTGATTATTGAGGGCCCGGAGGACGGCTCCTACCTCAATGACACCACGGTGACCGTGAGGTGGAGCAGCTATGATTCGTATCCCGGTCAGGCCATGGTGAGCCTGGACAATGGTTCATGGGCGGTGGCCAACGGCAGCGAGTTCATGCTCACCGCACTGGTTGGGGGCACGCACACCATAAGGGTGAACGTGACCGACCAGGCAGGCAACCACAACGAATCCTCTGTACGGTTCACAGTGGATCTCGATCCTCCGACCGTGGCGTTAATTTCCCCGACGGAAGGATCGTACTCCACCAGCAACACCACCTTCGTCGAATGGCTGGCCGAGGATGCCGGCTCCGGCATCGCCCTGGTGCAGATCAGCCTGGACGGGGTGAACTGGACCACCGCCTGGAGCGGGAGCTACCTCACCCCGGTGCTGGACGAGGGTCCGGCGACCTTCCACGTGCGGGCCACCGACCTGGCCGGTAACGCGGCCACCGCCATGGTCAACTTCACCGTGGACAGCGTGGCCCCCACGGCCTCGGTCTCCCCGACGGGGGCCTGGGTGAGGGCGGACGCCCTGGTGGTGGTGACCTTCTCCGAGCAGATGAACGTCAGTTCGGTGGACCTGACCATAGTGGGCATCACTGGCTCGGTGGCCTGGAACGGGACCACGGCCACCTTCCGGCACCTCGCTCCGCTTATGTACGGACGTACGTACACGGTGAACGTCACCGGCACGGACCTGGCCGGAAATCCCATAGAGCTCAGCTGGAGCTTCACCACCGAGGACTACACCACCTTCACCGGCAGGGTGAGGAGCGCCGAGGGGAACAACCTGCAGGGGGTAAGGGTGACCATCAGCAACGGGACGGTGTCCGAATCCCAGCTCACCGGGACCGACGGCAGGTTCACATTCGGCTTCGCCGGGAACGTCTCCGGAACGTTCACCATAACCCTGGAGAAGGACGGCTACCTGGACCTGGTCCTGGGCAACCTGACATTCACCCAGGGTGCCACGAACGACCTGGGCCCCTCCACCTTGGAGGCGGATGAGGATGAGGCGGGCGGAGACGGCGGCATCATGCTGTACGCGGTCATAGCCATCATCGCGCTGGCCGCGGTGGGCGTGGCGGCCTATTTCTTCCTGAAGAAGAAGTAGGTACCCATGGAAAGGGTTATTCGCCCTTCCCTCCCTCTACCACCCATGGTCCGGCTGAGGGACACGGGGGAGAAGCTCGCGGTGCGGGAGATCACGGGCATGATCAGCCCATCCGCCGCCCTGGGCCCCGGGGACGATGCCGCGGCGGTGCGGCTGGGGGACCGCTTCCTGGTGGCCAGCACGGACATGCTCTGGGAGGGCACGCACTTCCATCCCCGGATGAGCTGGTGGCAGAAGGGGTGGATGGCCGCGGCGGTGAACCTCAGCGACATGGCGGCCATGGGGGCCCAGCCGATAGGCTTGCTGCTGGCCATGGGGCTGTCCCCGGAGCTGGAGATGGACCAGGTCAGGGATATGGTGCAGGGGGCCGCGGACTGCTGCGACGTTCACAGCACCGAATATCTGGGCGGGGACACCAAGGAATGCCCGCAGCTGGTGCTCACCGGCACCTCCCTGGGCCTGGCCCCCCTGGACGGTCTCCTGCGCCGCAAGGGCGCCCGGCCCGGGGACCTGCTTATGATGACCGGGACCGCCGGGCTGGCCGCCGCCGGCCTTCTGGCCCTGGAGAAGGAGATCGAGAGCCCCGCGGCGGTGAAGGCCCTATTCGAGCCCCGGCCCCGGGTGAAGGAAGGAACGCTGCTCTCCTCCAGCGGGGCGGTGACCTCCTGTTTGGACACCTCGGACGGACTTTCTATGTCGTTGCACGAGCTGGGCCTGGCTGGCGGGGTCGGCTTCAGGGTCGAGGCGGTCCCCTTGGACCCGGAGGTCGAGCGCATAGCCTCGTTGGCCGGAACGGACCCTATGGATATCGCCTTGCACGGCGGAGGCGACTACCAGCTGCTGTTCACCGTCCGCCCAGAGGGCCTGGGAACAGTGCTCGCGCTGCTGGGCGCTGATGCCGCGGTCATCGGGGCCTGCGTGCCCGGAGCAGGCAATACCCTTAAGCGGGACGGAGGGGATGAGATACTGGAGCCGAAGGGATATGAGCACTTCCGGCGCTGATCTGAAGGAAGCATCATTCTGGGAGAGGGAGGGGGACGCGATACGCTGCTCCCTGTGCCCCCATTCCTGTCTGGTCGGGGAGGGCAAGAGGGGGATATGCCGCGTGCGGGGCAACATCGGCGGTCGAATGTACGCGCTGAGCTACGGCAAGGTCACCTCCGTGCACCTGGATCCCATGGAGAAGAAGCCGCTGTTCCACTTCAAGCCGGGAAGGCCGGTGCTCTCCATCGGAGGGGCCAGCTGCAACCTTCGCTGCCAGCACTGCCAGAACTTCGGCATTGCCCAGGTAGGCCTGGAGGAGTTCCCCGTCCGCGACGTCCGGCCGGAGGAGGTGCCCGCTCTGTGCCGGCGCTCCGGCTCCGGGGGAGTGGCCTGGACCTACAACGAGCCTACCATATGGTACGAGTACATGATGGACGCCAGCCGCCTGTGCAAGGCCGAGGGGCTTTTCACCGTGAGCGTGACAAACGGCTACATCCAGGAGGCCCCGCTTCGCAGCATGAAGGGGGTCATCGACGCCATGAACATCGACGTGAAAGGCTTCTCGGAGAGATTCTACGGGGAGGTGTGCAAGGGCCGGCTGGCTCCTGTGCTCAGGGCCTGCGAGCTGGCCAAGGGGCTGGGGGTACACGTGGAGCTGACCTATCTCATAATACCCAAGCACAACGACGGTCAGGAGGAGGTCGCCGGTTTCTGCCGATGGGTGCGGGACAGCCTGGGCATCGACACTCCGGTGCACTTCTCGCGCTTCCATCCCGACTACCGCATGGAGGATGTCCCGGCCACCCCCCGATCCACCATGGACATGGCCTATAGGGAGGGGAAGGCCAACGGGCTGGAGCACGTGTACGTGGGGAACATATCCACGGAGAGGGGGGAGAACACCTACTGTCCTGGATGCGGTTCCCTGCTCATCCGCCGCTCGGGCTTCCAGGCCGAGATGGCAGGGGTGCTCGACGGGAGATGCTCGAAGTGCGGACGGGACCCTGGCATCATCTGGTGATCGGTCACGCGCCCATGAGGTAGAGCAGCAGGTTCCCGGCCAGCAAGGAGAATGGCAGGGCCAAGGTCAGGGGGATCAGGAAGGGCACCTTGGGGGTGACCCAGGGGCGCAGCACGCCAGCGGCCCTCAGCCCCTCCCAGTCCGTCTCATCGTCCGAGCGAGGGAACAGGGAGGTCCTCAGCCGTCCGTCATCAACCCTCTCCATGGGCCAAACCTGCTTCCCTCGGGCCTCCTCCAGGTCCATGCGCACCCCGAAGAGCATGAGGGGGAACCGCAGGTCCCTGCGTCCCAGGTTCAGGATGAGCATGCCCAGGGGCACCAACAGGGTCAGTATGGCCCCGTTGAAGAGCACCAGCACCGGGAAGGGCAGCACGGTCAGCGCCGCCGGGTCGTTAAGGGACAGCAGGGGGAGTCCCGGCAGCGACGGGTACAACGGGAACACCAGGGAGAGGGCGATCAGGGCCTTGGCGTCCGCCCCTCCCTTTATCACGTCCAGCTGGTACAGTATGAAGAACAGCAGGATGAGCAGGGGAACGCTGACCATGGTCCAGTAGCGCCCCTCACCGAAATGCTCCAGGCTGAGGTATGCATACCCTACAACGGTCGCTGCGTACAGCACCAGGGGCAGGGGGTTGATGCCGTCCTCAAAAATGCCCGGGCGGTCCCACAGCAGGTCCAGGAAGACCAGGGTGATGAGCCCCAGGCATACCATATAGATCCAGGGGGCGCCCTCCTGCCAGAGCTGAACGCCCATCAGCAGCGACCCACCGATGCCCAGAAGGTACCAATGACCGTCCCCGGCAGTGCGGGTACGCCAATCGGAGATGGAGGCGGCCATCATCACCGCGAAGGCCAATATTAACCTGGCCCAGGTCAGCTCTTCCATGCCTCGCGCATGGACGAATGACGATTAATGGTTTGCCACCACCTTTCAAGAAATCCTAAATAGGACGAAGTTTCTCGCCCGCCCGGGAAGAGGACATGTCGACCGGTATCCGGCCTGCGGGACGAATCGCCCTGTTGCTCATATGCCTCATGGTATTGGCGACAGCGCTAGTGCCTAGCGCCTCGGCCGGCCCCGTCAACGCCTTCTCGGTGGGCGGCGATCTGTTGGAGACAAGCGCCGGTGAGCCTGCCACGTTCGAATGGATTCTGTACAACAACGACAGCGCGCCCTTCGTCATCACCCCCTCCTGTGACCCCATGGCCAACGGAGATTATTCGGTTTCCTTCGAGCAAAGCTCCATCACCCTCTTTCCCGGGGAGTCCAAACCCATACTGATGATCGTATCCACGGTCCGGGAGATGGATGCCCGCACGCTCTCTTTCCAGGTGACCTTCACCATCGTCCAGATGAACGCCCAGGGGAACGTGTTCACCCTGAACGACACCGTTCAGCTCAAGGTCCTGGCGGTGTTCGGGGCCACGGCCGGGGACAACAAGATACTGGGCATCTGGGACAACAACATGCCCTCTCCCCTGGACGGCAATGTCGGGGCCTTCGCGGTGAGCGTGGGCATCTGGGCCCTGGTGGCGCTCTTCATAATACTGATCGCGGGGCCCATCGTGCATTCCATGACCTCCAAGACCGCCACGGAGCTGGATGACATCCTGTTGAAGGTGGTCAAGGGGCCGGTGCTCCTGCTCATGGTCCTCTACGGGGCGATCAGCTCCCTGGAGATCCTGAACCTTAGCCGCGAGGTCATCGTGAACCTGGAGCTGACCTATTCCGTGGGGTTCGTGCTGGTCATGGCCTGGCTCATCTACAGGATCTATGACGGGGTCATCGTCTATTACGGGCACAAGCTGGCCGAGAAGACCGACTCCGAGGTGGACGACGTGCTGGTCCCCCTGCTGGAGAAGCTGGGCATGATAATCATCCCCACCGTGGCCTTCGCGGTCATCCTGAGCATATTCGGCTACAACCTGACGGTGGTGCTGGCCGGGCTGGGGTTCATGGGCATAGTCATCGGTTACGCCGCGCAGGCCACCCTGGCCAACTTCTTCGCAGGCCTGCAGATGATGTTCGACCGCCCCTTCAAGATTAAGGACCTGCTGAGGCTGGACAACGGGGACATATGCGAGGTGCGCAAGATCGGCATGCGCTCCACCACCCTGTACAACACCTTCACCCACGAGCTGGTCATGGTGCCCAACAACGACATCGCCAACAAGAAGATAGTCAACATGGTGCTGCCGGACCGCAAGCTGAAGATCGCAGTGGGCGTGGGGGTGGCCTACGGGAGCGATGTGGCCCAGGTCATAAGGATCATGCAGGAGGCGGCGGCCTCCCTGCCCGAGGTGATAACGGACGACAGGCACCAGACCGCGGTGCGCTTCAGCGATTTCGCCGACTCGTCCTTGAACTTCACCGCCTTCATATGGGTCAAGGACCTGGACCTGCAGTTCAAGGTGGCCTCCGACTACCGCACCGAGCTGCTCAGGAGGTTCAACGAGGCCAATATCGAGATCCCCTTCCCCCAGTCCGTGGTGTGGCTGAAGGACCTGAGCAAGGCCGAGGAGCAGTAGGACGGTCAAAAGGCATATGCCCTCCCCCGTCAATCTCATACCGGTGAGATGATGGAAGTGAGAGGAGCGATAAAGGCCCGCAGGAGCGTTCGTAAGTACAGGTACAGGGAGCTTCCCAACGAGACCCTGGTCCATCTGTTGGAGATGGCCCGGACGGCGCCGTCAGGCGCGAACCGCCAACCCTGGGAGATGGTGGTGGTGACCGACCGCCAGCGACTGAAGGGCCTGGTGCCCATATGCAAGGACCAATCCTTCATCGCGGACTGCTCGGCCTTCCTGGTGGGGGTGGACGATCCCCAGCAGAAGTGGGCCAAGGTGGACCTGACCATAGCCCTTGACCACCTGTCCCTGGCCGCGGTGGAGGAGGGGCTGGGGACCTGCTGGATAGGGGCATTCGACAGGGAGCGCATGGCCGATTTCCTGGACCTCCCTAAAGGCCGGGAGGTCACGGTGTGCATGGCCCTGGGATACCCGGACGAGAACCCGGCCGCCCGCGGCCGCAAGGGGCCGGACGAGCTGTTCAGCTGGGACCGCTACGGGAACCGCGACCGGCTATGATCGACCGCGGGTTCAACCTGCAGGACCACGACCTGTACCTGCGCGCATTCGAGATGGCGGCGCAGATACCCCCGGGGAGGGTGAGCACCTACGGGGCCATCGCCCGCGCGCTGGGGGACGTGGCCGCATCGCGCGCCGTGGGCTTGATCATGGCGGCGGATCGCTCGCGCCCCTTCCCGGTCCCCTGCCATCGGGTGGTCTACTCGGACGGCCGGGTCGGCTGGTACCAGGGCATGGGGAGGGGAACGGAACGCAAGGCCGGGATGCTTCGCTCCGAAGGGGTTCAGGTGCAGGACGGCAGGGTGCAGGACCTGGATGCGGTGCTGTTCCGGGACTTCAAGGGGGAGCCCCTGCTCTCCATGATGGCCGCCCAGCAGATCGAGATGGCATCGATGGTCTGCAAGGAGGGCGACGCCTGCTCCTTCGAACGGGTGGCCGGGCTGGACATCGCCTACCGGGGGGACGAGGCCTTCGCGGCCATGGTTGTGCTGGACCGCAGGGGCCGGGTGCTGGAGGAGCGCACCGTCCGCCGGAAGGTTAACTTCCCGTACGTGCCAGGATACCTGGGGTATCGGGAGATGGCCCCCTACTGCGCGCTGCTCGACGGCCGCACGGACGGAACGCTGTTCCTGGTCGACGGCCACGGGATGGCCCATCCCAGGCGGGCGGGCATCGCCTGCCAGTTCGGCGTGGTCAACGGCCTGGCCTCCGCGGGGATGGCCAAGACCATACTGGCCGGGGCCATGAAGGGCGATTCGCTGATCATCGACGGCGAGGAGGCGGGCAGGCTGGCCATCGCCTCCTCCGGCCGCACCTACTTCGCATCCGTGGGACACCGGGCCTCGCTGGATTCGGTATGCGGCCTGATCTCGGAGCTTCCCGAGGACCCCATGTTATTGGCGCATCGGCTGGCGGCGAAGGCCAAGGGGGAAGCATGAACGGGGAGGAATGCCACAGCGACTGCCTGACCCCGGAGGAGCGGGGCAAGATACTGTCGAGGTTCCACTCCCTCCTGTTCTGGGTGGGGGAGAACATTCCGGAGATGGAGGTGTTGGACGGCAGGGAGGTCCCGCTGAAGGACGTGGTGTTCCGTTTCATCACCCAGCAATACCCTGATGAGGACACGGTGGCGCAGGCCATGGAGCTGGCCAGGGCCCTGGAGGCCAAGGCCCGGTCCCTGCAGGGGGACCTCAAGGCCCAAAGCCTGGAAAGGGAGAGGGCCTACGGCATGATGCACGAGGCGCTGGGCCTGCTGCGCGCCGTGGACGAGCTGCGGAGCCTGGGAAAGGAGGACCGCGAGCTGAAGGCCAGGGCTCTGATGGCCCGGGTGGCCGACGAGAAACGGTGGCTCGACCTGGTCCGGGCGGTCAGGAAATGAGCTTTTGCAGCGTATCTTTATAATTATGGCGCGCTTTCTCGGAATATATTAATAATATTTTACTATTAACTGTGGTTTGAATACGAATTTATGCAAATTCGAACCAGGAGGCAACGGATTTGATCGATCACTTGGATGACAAGATCATCGAGATACTGAAGAAGGACTCACGGAAGGCTTTCGTGGAGATAGCCAATGAGCTGGAGGTTTCGGAGGGGACCATAAGGTCCAGGGTCAAGAAGCTTTTCGAGGAAGGTGTGATCCAGGCCTTCACCATCAAGACCAGCAGCAAGAACGTCAAGGCCCTGGTGGAGGTGAAGATAGACGTGAACGTCAACACCTCGGAGATCGCCGACCAGATCGCCAGCTTTGACGGCGTTTCAGAGGTTTACGAGGTCACCGGCGAGGAGGACATAGTGGCCATAATCGACGTGACCTCCTCCCCCCAGCTGAACGAGATCATTGAACGCATACGCAGGTACGAGAACGTGGAGTCGACAAGGACCCGGCTCATACTGAAAGAGCATTTCGGAGCTGATTAGATGTTCAAGGGTTGCGCCACCGCGCTGATCACCCCCTTCCGCGAGGACGGGGAGATAGATGAAGAGGGATTGAGGGAACTGGTGCGTATGCAGGAGGCGGCCGGGGTGGACGCCATAGTTCCATGCGGCACCACCGGCGAATCCGCCACCCTGTCGCACAAGGAGCACCTGAAGGTGATCGGGATCGTGAGGGATGAGGCCAAGCGCGCCAAGGTCATCGCTGGCGCAGGCAGCAACGCCACCCACGAGGCCATACACCTCTCCAAGGGGGCCAAGGACCTGGGCGTGGACGGGGTCCTGCTGATCTCCCCTTACTACAACAAGCCCAACCAGAAGGGCATCTTCCGCCATTACGAGGCCATAGCCAAGGCGGTGGACGTGCCCATAGTGGTTTACAACGTGCCCAGCCGGACCGGGTCCAACATCGTCGCGGCCACCATCAAGAGGCTGGCCGAGGTGCCCAACATCGTGGCGGTCAAGGAGGCCAGCGGCAACATGTCCCAGATCAACGCCATCCTGGCCTCGGTGCCCAAGCGCTTCAGCGTGCTCTCCGGGGATGACCTGATGACCTTCCCGATGATGGCCCTGGGGGCCCAGGGAGTGATATCTGTCACCTCCAACGTGGTCCCGGACCTCATGGCCCAGATGACCCACGCCGCCCTGGAGGGGGAATGGGGCAAGGCGCGGGAGCTGCACTATCGCCTGCTGCCGCTGTTCAACGACCTGTTCCTGGACACCAACCCCATACCGGTCAAGACGGCCATGAGGATGCTGAAGAGGCCCTCGGGCGTGTTCCGCCTGCCGCTATGCGACATGGAACCGGCCCTGGCCGATACCCTGAGGAAGACGCTTGCGGACATGAAGCTGCTGTGATCGCGGAGAATGATGCTGATGATCGATGTGGCAGTGGCAGGAGCCACAGGCAAGCTTGGCTCCATGGTCTGCTCCCTGGTCCAGGAGCAGAAGGACATGCGTCTGGTGGGGGCAGTGGTCTCCGCCGAGGGCGGTAAGGCCGGACGGGAGCTCTATCCCGGGGTGATGGCGGTGGGCCCCGACGGCCTGGAGGAGCTGTGCCGCCGATGCACGGTGCTGGTGGACGTCACCAGCGCCTCCGCTGCGGAGAGGAACGTCCCCCTGGCGGTGGCCGCGGGGGCCAACGTGATCGTGGGGACGACCGGAATTTCCCCCGAGTTCATGGAGCGCCTGCGCTCCGCCGTTCGGGAGAAGGGGACCTCCGCCCTGGTCACCCCCAACTTCTCCATCGGGGTGAACGTCTTCTGGAAGGCCTGCCAGACGCTGGCTGGGGCGCTTCCTGATTACGAGGTGGAGATACTCGAGCTGCACCATGACAAGAAGAAGGACGCCCCCTCGGGCACGGCGGTCCGGGCGGCCCAGCTCATCTCCCAGGAGACCGGCGTGGACCGCATGGTGTACGGACGCCAGGGGCAGGTGGGCGCCCGGGGCCGGGAGATAGGCATCCACGCCATACGCGCCGGGGACATCGTCGGGGAGCACACCGTGATCTTCGCCGGCAACCGGGAGAGGATCGAACTCACCCACCGGGCCCACTCCCGCATGGCCTTCGCCGAAGGGTGCGTGGCGGCCATACGGTACGTGGCCCCTCTCAAGGACGGAGCGGTGCACGGCATGGAGGAGGCCCTCGGAATATGAGGAAGGTCATGAAGTTCGGGGGGACCAGCGTAGGCTCCGCAGAGGCCATGGACCGCACCGCCGGGATAATCATGTCCTACGACTGCCAGAGGGTGGTGGTGGTCTCCGCCATGTCCGGGGTCACCAACTCGCTCCTGGACATGATGGCCGATCCTGGCAAGGAGGTGCCGGAGTACCTCTCCTGGCTGAGGCAGAAGCATCTGGACGCCTCCAGGGACAACATCTCCAAGGAGCTGAGGCCGGAGTACCTGGAGCAGCTGGAGCACCGCCTCTCCGGGCTAGGTCATCTCATCCATCTCTACAGGCAGGACGAGGACCGCATAATGTACCAGGACGCCATGGCCAGCTGGGGCGAGAGGCTGTCATCGCTCACCCTGTCCTTCATATTGCGCAGCCGGGGCGCGGATTCCGTGGCCCTCACCTCCGAGGAGGTGGGCATCGTGGCCACCGGCCCGCCGGGGAACGGAGGGGCCGAGCTCTCCGGAACGGAGGCCAACCTGCGGCGCACCCTGGTGCCGCTGCTCAAGGAGGGCAAGGTGCCCATACTGACCGGGTACTACGGCTGCGATCACAGGGGCAGGCCGCTCACCTTCGGCCGCGGCGGCTCCGATTACTCGGCCGCGGTGGTCGGCCACGGCGTGGACGCCGATGAGGTGGAGATCTGGACGGACGTGGACGGCTTCATGTCCGCCGATCCCCGGGTGGTCAAGGCCGCCCGCACCATCCGGGAGATGGACTACGGCGAGGCGGCGGAGCTGGCGTACTTCGGGGCCAAGGTGCTGCACCCCCGGACCATCGAGCCTGCGAAGCGCAAGGGCGTGGCCGTACTGGTGAAGAACACCTTCAATCCCCAGGGTCCGGGGACCCGCATCCACGGGCTCAGCCGCAGCGGCAGGGACCTGCTGCGCAGCGTGGCCCTGAAGACCGGCCTGACCATAGTCAAGGTCTACTCCTCCGAGCTGGTCTACCAGCCCGAGCTGGTAGCCCGCATACTGGAGGCCATAAGCTCCAACGGGGTGACCATATACGCGGTGTCCACCTCCCTCTCCACATTGGCGGTGGTCGTTCCGTCCGAATCCGTGCAGGAGGTCTGCGAGCGCCTCCGAGGGTTCCGGGACCAGGTGGAGGCCGTAAAGGTGAAGGAGGACGCCGCCCTCATATGCGCGGTCGGCGACGGGATGCTGGAGAGCTGCGGCGTATCGGCCAAGATATTCGCCGCCGTGGCCGACGTGGGCGCGAACGTGGAGCTGATATCCGAGGGGGCGTCCGACATCGCCCTCAACTTCATGGTCGGCGGGTCGAAGGCCGTCGACGTGGTAAAGAGATTGCATGAACTGTACATAGGTGCTTGAATGAGAGAATTCCAGAGGAAGAAGGACGCCCTGCTGATCGGCGGGGTCCCCGCGGCGAGGATAGCCGGGCGCTTCGGCACCCCGGTCATGGTCACTGACGAGGCGGCGCTGCGGGAGAACTACCGGGCCCTGCACAGGGCCTTCAACGACAAGTTCCCAACAAGGATCAACTACGCCTGCAAGGCCAACACCAACCTGGCCCTGCTCCGCGTGCTGGAGCAGGAGGGTTCCTGCATAGACGCCGTATCGATCGGAGAGGTGGAATCCTGCCTGCGGGCCGGCTTCTCCCCTGACCGCATACTGTACACCGGGGTGAGCGTCTCGGACGAGGAGATGCGCGAGGTGGTGGAGAGGAAGGTGCCCATCAACGTGGACTCCATAGGGCAGCTGCGGCGACTGGCGGCCATCGACAGCCATCACCCCATCTCCCTGAGGGTGAACCCGGACGTGGGCTCCGGCCATTCCCAGAAGGTGGTGACCGGGACCAAGGGGGCCAAGTTCGGCATTCCCAAGGAGAGCATCCTGGCCGCCTTCTCCGAGGCGGTGAGGCTGGGCTTCCAGCCCCGGGGGCTGCACGCCCACACCGGTTCCGGGGGCAGCGACCCCACGGTGTTCGGCCGGGTCACCGAGGTGCTGGTGGAGATATTCGAGAGGGTGCGCGGAGAGCTGGGCATAGACCTGGAGTTCCTGGACATTGGCGGGGGCATCGGCATCCCCTACCGCCCCGAGGAGCTGAGCGCGGACCTGGACGCCATAGCCGCCGAGGTCGCCGACAAGCTCCATGGCAGCTCCGTCAAGCAGCTGGTGATCGAGCCTGGCCGCTACATCGTGGCCGACACCACCGTCCTGCTGACCAGGGTGAACGATGTGAAGTCCACCCCGGTGAAGGACTACCTCCTGGTGGATGCGGGATTCAACACCCTCATCCGTCCGGCCTTCTACGATTCCTATCACCACGTGGCGGTGGCCAACAAGTTCGGGCAGAGGGCCGAGCTGAAGTATGACGTGGCCGGGCCGCTGTGCGAGACCGGGGACTACCTGGCCAAGGAGAGGTACCTGCCCAAGGTGGAGCCGGGGGACCTGCTGTGCGTGTATGACGTGGGCGCCTACGGCTTCTCCATGTCCTCCAATTACAATTCCCGGCCGCGCTGCGCCGAGGTGCTGGTCGCGGACCGCAAGCTGTCCCTGACCCGGGAGAGGGAGGACCTGCGGGACCTCTTCCGCCGCCAGAAGATACCGGCGAGGCTGAAGCCATGAGGTTCTGGAAGTACCACGGCCTGGGGAACGACTTCGTGCTCGTGGAGAACCTGGACGGGGGCGTGAGCAAGGACCCCGATTTCGTGAGGGCCGTATGCCACCGGCGTTTCGGAGTGGGGGCCGACGGGATACTCTACCTGGAGCGCAGCGACAGGGCCGACTTCGCCATGCGGGTCATGAACTCGGACGGCTCGGAGGCGGAGATGTGCGGCAACGGCATCCGCTGCCTGGCCAAGCACGTCCACGACATGGGCCACCTGAAGGGGGAGGGGATGACCATCGAGACCCTGGCCGGGGTGCTGCCCATCACCCTCACCGTGCGCGACGGAAAGGCGGAAACGGCCACCGTGGACATGGGCCGTCCAAGGCTGGACTGCCCTGACATCCCCATGAACTGCCCCGGCCGGTTCGTGGACCGGGAGCTGATGGTGGACGGCAGGACGTTCCGGGGCACCGCGGTGTCCATGGGCAACCCCCACCTGATCCTGTTCGAGCAGGTTCCCGAAGGGGAGCAGGAAAGGCTGGGTCCGATCATCCACGCCCACGAGCTGTTCCCCAAGCGCACCAATGTGGAATTCGTTAAATCGGTGGACGGGTTACTGGAGGTCAGGGTGTTCGAGAGGGGCGCCGGCTGGACCATGGCCTGCGGCACCGGGGCCTGCGCCACGGTGGTGGCCGCAGCCCTGCTGGGCAAGGTCAGGTTCGACGAGGAGGTGCAGGTGCGCCTGCCCGGAGGAAGCCTATGGATAAAGGTCTGGAAGGACCTCTCCAGGGTGACCATGCGCGGCCCGGCCGCGCTGGTGTACCAAGGTCAGATGTGAGGTGTGTACATGGGATTCGATTACGCTAACAGGCTGAAGATGCTGCCTCCCTATCTCTTCGCGGAGATAGAGGAGAAGGTGGAGAGGAAGCGGAAGGAAGGGATGGACATAATCGATTTCGGGATCGGGGACCCAGACCTTCCCACTCCCCAGCCCATCGTGGAGCATATCAAGAAGGCGCTGGACGACCCTGACAACCATCGCTATCCCTCAAGCGCCGGGGAGGCGGACACCAGGGAGGCCATCTCCCGGTGGTACAAGGACCGCTTCAACGTGGACGTGGACCCCAAGGGGGAGGTGGCCATACTCATCGGTTCCAAGGAGGGCCTGGCCAACATCTGCCGGGCCTTCGTGAACTGCGGGGAGAAGGTGCTATCCCCCGACCCGGCCTACCCGGTGTACGCGCAGGGCGCGGCGCTGCTCACCGACTCCAATCCGGTGCGCTTCCCCCTGCTGGCCGAGAAGGGCTTCCTTCCGGACATGGACTCCCTGCCCACGGACGCGAAGATGATCTACCTGAACTACCCCAACAACCCCACCGGGGCGGTGTGCGACACGGATTTCCTGCTGAAGGCCTCCAGGTGGTGCGTGGAGACCGACACCATCCTTTGCTATGACAACGCCTATTCGGAGATGACCTTCGATGATTATGTGGCCCCCTCCGCGCTGGAGGTGGCCCAGGGGGACGGGACCATCGAGTTCGGCTCGCTGTCCAAGACCTTCAACATGACCGGGTATCGCATAGGGTACGCCGTCGGCGATTCGGACCTCATAGCCGGGCTGAAGAAGGTGAAGTCCCAGATAGATTCCGGCGCGCCGAAGTTCCTGCAGAAGGCGGTGACCATGGCCCTGGGATCGTACGTGAACGGGGAGAAACCGCAGATGGTCAAGGACAACATCGCGGTCTACCAGGAGCGGCGGGATGTACTGGTTGGCGGACTCCGCAAGCTGGGGTTCAAGATCGATCCCCCCAAGGCCACCTTCTACCTCTGGATGAAGGTCGACCAGCCCTCCCTGAAGTTCGCGGAGAGGATGCTATCCGCCGGCATCGTGGTCACCCCGGGCGTGGGCTTTGGCAAGGGCGGCGAGGGATACGTGCGCATGGCCACAACCCAGCCGGTGGAGAGGATAGAGGAGGCCCTGGAGCGCATGTCCAAGGTGCTCTGAGGGCGGATGCCTGAGAACCCCTTCGATCAGCTGGCCGACGAGTATGACCTGTGGTTCGAGAGGAACCGCCATGCATACCGCGCGGAGCTGGCGGCCCTCCGCCCCTCCGTACCTCAGGGCCGGGGGCTGGAGGTGGGGATGGGCACGGGGCGCTTCGCCCTGCCGCTCGGGATATCCACGGGCGTGGACCCCTCCCTGCCCATGCTCAATACAGCCGTGAAGAAGGGGTTGGAGGCGGTCCGGGGAAGGGCGGAGGCCCTGCCCTTCAGGGACAGCGCCCTCGACTTCGTGCTCATGGTAACCGTGCTCTGCTTCGCGGACCCCTTGCCCTCGCTGAGGGAGGCCTTCCGGGTGGTGCGGCCGGGGGGACGGCTGATCATCGGGCTGCTGGACCGGGACAGCCCTTTGGGAAAGGTCTACGGGGAGAAGGCCTCCGGAAGCCGCTTCTACCGGACCGCCAGGTTCCTATCGGTGGCCGAGGCCCTGGGAATGATGGAGGCCGCGGGTTGGCAGGCCACGGACGTTCGCCAGACCGTGTTCGGCGGAGAAGGGCCGGAAGAGGTCCTGGAGGGACACGGCCAGGGGCTTTTCGTGGTCATCGCCGCCCGGAAGTGATCCAGCAGGTCTACGGCCTGCGGTAGCCCCTTACGCCCCGGGCGTAGGCCCTGTTCACCACCTCTATGAGGGAGGCGTCGTAGCGAGGAAGCCCCTCGCCCAGGGACAGCAGGATGTACTCCGCCAGGTCGTAGACCTGGGGACCATTCTCCGGACGGCCCTCCATCAGGTTCTGTCGGCACCCTGCGCAGTTGGTGATTATGATATCCCCTCCCTCGGAGGCCACCTGCACATGCTCCTGGCAAGAGGCGCTTATGGACGCGGTGGGGTGGTTGAGGCGCACCCCTCCGCCGAAGCCGCAGCAGTTGGAGCCCTCTGGGTCAGGGTTCATGAGCTCCGTTCCAGGGACCTTCCTCAGCAGCTCCCTCGGCTCTTTGAAGATCCCCGCGCCCCTGGTCAGATGGCAGGGGTCGTGGTAGTAGACCCTTCCGCCGGCCTTGTCCCCTGGCGCCAGCCTGCCCTGGTCGATCAGATCGCCCAGGAACTGGGAGGCCTGCACCACCTCGAAGCCCAGCGGCCCGAACATGCCAGGGTAGGCCTTGGACAGGGCCATGAAGCAGCCCGGGCAGGAGACCACCACCTTCCTGGCCCCCATCTCCCTCAGCTTGGCGATCACCTTGGGTCCGTTGGCCTTGATGACCGAAGGATTCCCGGTGCCAGCAGCGGCCAGGCCGCAGCAGTAGTCCAGGCCGTCCAGCACGGAGAAGTCCACCCCGGCCCTCTCCATCAGGCGGGTGATGGCCAGGACCATGGTCTTGTGGATGTAGCTGGAGTAGCAGCCGGGGTAGTAGACCACCTCGGCCGGACGGGGCTCGAAGTGCAGCGGCTCCTCCACCTCCGCGGCGGTCTTGAATATGTTGCGTTCGTAGTCGGGGTCGCATATGAAGTTGATGTCGGTAAGGCCGGAAGCGGTCACCCGCTTCAGCCTGGCCTCCTTGATCAGAAGCTTGAGGCTGAGCTTCTCCGGGCACGCCGATTCGCACTTCCCGCAGGTCAGGCACATGGTGATGTCATGCCCGGTCTCCATGCCCCCCTTAAGGTAACCTATCAGGGAATCGATCATGTCGACGTCCGAGTACTGCGGGCAGGCCTCGATGCACTTGCCGCATCTCAGGCAGCGCTGGTCGTAGTCCGAAGGGTCCATGGGTCGGGAAGGAAAAATCCTGGATTAATAATGATACAGAAGCATCTTCCAACAGGCCGATGCGGTTCAGCACCGCCCTTGCGTCTCCCGGCGATAGGCGGCCTTCAGGGCGTCCACCACCGGCATGGGCTTGCCAAGGATATACGTCTCCAAGGCCCCCCCGCCGGTGCTCACATAGGAGAAGCGGTCGCAGCAACAGAAGCGCTGGGCGGCGCTGACGGTATGCCCTCCTCCGATCACGGAGAAGGCGTGGCCCACGACCGCCGCCTGCATGAGCATCTTGGTGCCCAGCTCGAAGCCGGGGGTCTCTATCTTGCCCGCGGGCCCGGACATGAAGACGGTGCAAGCGTCCCTGAGCATCTCCTCGAAGGCCCGGGCGCTCCCCATGCCGATGTCGTGTATGGGGTGAACGGAAGGCAGATCTGCTATGGGCACATCCATCCTGGCGCCATCGACCTCCAGGGCCACGTCGAAGGGCAGCTGTATGCGGTCCCCGTACATCTCCAACAAGCGGTGCGCCTCCCTCAGGTTCTCGTCATTGAACTCCTTCATCAGGTTGCGTTCGCTCCTCTCCCCCAGGTCCACTCCCTTGGCCTTCAGGAAGGCGTTGGCCACCAGTCCGACCAGGATCACCCGGTCGGCGATGCCGTTCCCCAGCACACGGTCCACCACCTTGATGGCGTCCGAGAACTTGGCTCCCCCGAGAACGAAAATGCAGGGGTGGGAGGGTGAGCTGAAAACGGTCTCCAGGGCATGGAGCTCCTTCTCCATCAGCCTGCCGGCGGCGGAAGGCATGATGGCCTGGAACCCGACCAGGGAGCACTGGGAACGATGGGCGGCGCCGAAGGCGTCGTTGACATAGAAGTCCGCCAGCCTGGACAGCCGCTCCACCAATGCCGAGCGGGAATGCTCCTCCATCGACCTCTTGTCCATCTCCCCCGGCTCGTCCCTCACGTTGCGGAGCATGATCGCCGTTCCTGGCCTCATCTCCTTAATGGCCCGGGAGGCCTCCTCCCCATAGAGGTCATCGACGTACGCGACCTCCTGTCCTAGAAGTTCAGAGGTACGTTTGGCATGCCTCTCCAAGGATATATAGTCCCATTCCCCAGGACGGCTCTGGTGCGCCAGAATGATGACCTTGGCCCTGCGGCCCAGCAGCTCCTTGAGGGTGGGCAGGACCTCCCTGATACGGTTGTCGTTGGCCAGGTCCAAGGTGTCCTCCCGCAGCGGGCAGTTGATGTCCACCCGGTAAATGACGGTCCTCCCCTCTACATCCAGGTCGTCTATGGTGAAGTGGTCCTTCATGGCGATTCCCCAGGCGTCCCCCGTCAAAGGGGGCCGTGGCATCTCTACGTCATCAGGATGGCGATGCAATAAAAAATGATTTGCCTGGAAAGGCCAGCCATGTCAGGCGGATATCCATGGTCTGGAAGGAACGCCCAACACCGTTTATATTCCTGCTGAGCATGTGCTGTCCTCGATATTGCACATGTCCGCCATAAGAGCAGAGGGCCTGGTCAAGAGGTTCGGGGACTTCATGGCCGTGGACGGGGTGAGCTTCGAGGTGCCCGAGGGGCAGTTCTTCGGCCTACTGGGCCCCAACGGCGCGGGAAAGACCACCACCATACGCATGATGACCGGGGTCCTGCGCCCCGATGGCGGATCGGTGAGCATACTCGGCACGGACATGGCCAGGGACCCCCTGGGGGCCAAGCAGAGGCTTGGGGTCATCCCGGAGGTCGGCAACGTCTACCCGGACCTCACCGCCCGCGAGAACCTGGAGCTGTTCGGCAGGTTCTACGGTCTCTCCGGGCAGGTGCGCCGGGAAAGGGCCGCCGCCCTGCTGGAGGAGCTGGGCCTGGGGGGAAGGGAGGACGAGAAGGCCAAGCGCTTCTCCAAGGGGCTCCGGCAGAGGGTGTCCATCGGCTGCGCCATGATCCATGGGCCGGACCTGCTCTTCCTGGACGAGCCCACCGAGGGCCTGGATGTGCAGAGCCGGCGTCTGATCCTGGAGAAGGTGGGAAGGATGAACCGCGCGGGGGCCACGGTGGTCCTGACCACGCACAACATCGAGGAGGCCAGCCGCCTGTGCGACCGGGTGTGCATCATCAACCGGGGAAAGGTGGCCGCCCTGGACACCCCGGAGAGGCTGAGGGCCACCTTCGAGGGAGCGCGCTCGGTGGAGGTGGCCTTCGACCGCCCGGTGGAATGCGGCCTGTTCTCCTCCGAATGCATCACCCGCGCCGAGGGCCAGGGCCACAAGCTCCGCTTCT
>MVPZ01000131.1 GCA_002067045.1 Methanomassiliicoccales archaeon PtaB.Bin134
AGGCCTTGGGCGGGCTGCTGGACGGAGATCTTGTCGGGAACACCTTCCGCCTGTGCGGCCCCCGGGCCATGATGCGCGACCTGGGCCGTCAGCTGGTCTCCGCAGGCGTCCACGCCAGGGACGTGGTGCAGGAGGACTTCGACCTGGTTTGAGATGACTTGGAAAAATGATTTAAACTCATAGCTGTCTTGTTAGACCGGTGAATTATGGTAGCGATGAACAGTTTGTTGAACAAGACCGTGCTCAGCTCTGACGCGTTCGACATCGGGTCCGTGAGCGGTTTTGACCTGGATATTTCCACATGGAGCGTCACGCATATCGGCGTGACCTTGAACGTGCAGTCCACCAAGGAGCTGGGGGTGCGCAAGCCCCTGCTGGGAGGGTTGACCATCTGCATCCCCATAGCCCACGTGGACAAGGTTGGGGACATGGTCACCCTGAACATTCCCTTCGATAACCTGAAGAGCCTGCCTGAGTGCAAGCTCCTCTGAAATCCCTTCCCGTATCACCTTTTTTGGCGAAGCATTAATTCCAAGGCCGTCATATTCCCGCCGAGCACCGATGTCCCAAGGACCGATGAACGCCCGGCTTATCTACAAGTTCTTCGAAGCGGCCAACATGCAGCGGTGGAACGACCACATACGACCAGTGGAGCTCACGGAGCTGGACAAGCAGTCGCACAAGATGGTCATCGCCTACGTGCTGGCGCGCTTCGAGGAGACCGAGAAGGGCACCAGGATCGATTGGACCAGGATCATCGAGGGAGGCATCTTCGAGTTCCTGCACCGCATATTCCTCACCGATCTGAAGCCCCCGGTGTACCACCGCATGCAGAAGGAGAAGGGGTCGGAGCTCAACGAGTACGTCTTCCGGGAGCTGGTATCGGACGTTCCGGACATTGACCTGGACCTCCTGGAGCGATTCAAGGCCTACCACACCCACAAGGACGAGAGCATCGAGAGGAGGGTGCTGCGGGCGGCGCACTACCTGGCCACCAACTGGGAGTTCCGGCTGGTGTTCAACGCCAACCCCACCATGCTGGGCATTGAGGACACCAAGAGGAACATCGAGATGCAGATCGAGGACCATTACGACCTGATCGGCGTCCAGCGCATCATGCTGGCCAAGAAGTCCTACGGCTTCATCGAGTTCTGCGGGCAGCTGAGGTACCAGCAGCGCTGGGCCCGGGCGCCCCGCATTCCCCGAACCTCCGTACTCGGGCACATGCTGATGGTGGCCATAATGTCCTACCTCTGCTCCCTGAGGATCGGGGCCTCGCCGCAGCGCACCGTGGCCAACTTCTACACCGCGCTCTTCCACGACCTACCGGAGGTGCTGACCAAGGACATCATCACCCCGGTCAAGAAGTCCGTGGGGGGGCTGGAGGAGCTCATCTCCAACTACGAGGAGCAGCAGGTGGAGGAGAAGCTTCTCCCCCTTCTCCCGGCCACCTGGCGCAGGGACTTCGAGCACCTGCTGCTGGACCCCTTCCGAAACCGCAAGGAGGACGACGGGGCCTGGGCGGTGGACGGGGCCATGCTCAAGGGCTGCGACAACCTGGCGGCCTTCATCGAGGCCAACTCCTCCATCAAGTACGGGGTCAGCTCCAAGGTGCTGAAGCTGGGCAAGCAGCGGCTGCTGGAGACCTACCAGGGGAGCGGGACCGTCTCGGGCATCGACTTCTACCAGCTCATGCTGGAGCTGGACCACATGGACATCTGATCACCAGGTGACCCGGCCCTCGTACTGGCGGAACAGCAGGTCCCGGCAGTACCGGTCGTAGGGGAGGGTGAGCACGATGCGCCCATCTCCGGTCCGGATGGTGACCACGTACCGACCGCCTTCATCGCTGTCATACGCGAGGCGCACAGAGTCCACGTCCGAGTTGTCCAGATGGAAGTTGCCCTGGTCCTCGGCGAGCACTTCGGACGGGGACATCTCATAGAAGCGGGAGACGTTGGCGCCGGCCATGGACCCGGGGAGGAATATGCCGGAACGGAGAAGGTCCTCCTTGGCCTTGTCCGAGATCACGTCATCCAAGCGGGCGAACAACACCCTTTCATGGGTGAAGGCGAGAGCGAAGGTCCCTGTTCTCCCCTCGATCCTGGCGGGATGGGCCACGGCCGTGATGACCTCCCCCTTGGACGGTTCGAAGCGCTCCATCTCCTCGGCGGCCACCGGCTGCCCGCAATAGGGGCAGAACCGCATGTCGTCAGCGATGGTCTTACCGCAGCTGCCACAGTTGGTCATGGTACGACCTTGGTATATGGCCAGAGGTATTTATGCCATCATCGCCTTCACCGTCCATATCGTGGCGGATGGCGCCGTGATGCGGTCATTTGTTAGTATGACAAAATATGACAAATGACACACATTTTAAATAGTTAGTATGACAATCTAATTTTCAGCCTTGCTGAGGAGACTTTAGACCATGGAGGGAGAGAGGATAACGCTGCGCCTTGAGGGCGAGGACCTGGAGCTCATCGATGATTTCATCGGCGGGCACCCGGAGATCTCGAACCGCTCGCAGCTCGCAAGGATCGCCCTCCGCGCGTTCATAGAGAGGGATGGTGGAGCGCGGGCCTCTGTTTCTGGCAAAGGCGAGTTGGTCATCAAGGTGCCACCGGCTGTACGTAGCATAATGGATGGGATGGTGGAGGACGGCTACTACAACTCGGTGGACGAGATCGTCGTGGAATGCCTGAGGAAGGAGTTCATCACCAGGGAGAACCTGGACAAGGTCAAGGACGAACTCTTCAACAAGAACAGGCAGATCGCGGCGAGGTTGTGAAGGACCAGCGTTCTCTGCTCTTTACGTGAGCGCAGAGGGGATGGGATGCACTAAATCCATTAGCGGAAGCGCTGCGCGCTCCGTGAACCACGGGGGCAAAAAAACATGGAAGCCGGAATGATGGAACAGACGATCAGGACCGAGCAGATGGTATCGATGCTCAGCCGAGGCCTGACCGAACCAAAGATATCGGTGGTAGGATGCGGAGGTGCTGGGAACAACATCGTTAACAACATCTTCGGCAGTTGCAGGAAGAACGTGCAGACGGTGGCCATCAACACTGATGAGCGCTCTCTGCAGAAGGTCAACGCGCACAAGAAGCTGCTCATCGGCAAGGATGTGACCGAGGGCCGCGGGGCGGAGGGCTTCCCGGAGGTGGGGGAGTACTGCGCGGAGTGCGCCAAGGACGCCATAAAGGACGCCATAAAGGACCGGGACATAGTGTTCGTCATCGCCGGGATGGGCGGTGGAACGGGCACCGGTACCGCGCCGGTGGTGGCCCAGGCGGCCAAGGACCTGAACACCATAACGTTCGTGATCGCCATCACGCCCTTCTCCTTCGAGACCGAGAGGATGAACAAGGCCCAGATGGGGATCGACAGGATCAAGAAGATCACCAAGACCACGGTGGTAGTGGAGAACGACCGCCTGCTGAACATAGCCGACGAGGTCCCCCTGAACAAGGCCTTCTCGGTCATAGACAACAGCGTGGTGAAGATAATCGACTCCTTTTGCTCCCAGGTCAGCATGTCCTTCATGAGCGCCCTCACCGAGGAGGTCGTGCAGTACATGCGCGGGAACGAGGAGTGCCCGGCGGTGCAGAGCGAGCGCTACATGATGCCCGAGCTGCTGGTGGCCGCCAAGGGCCCGTCCGACATGGGCCTGCGCCCTGCTGGCCAGTTCGGACCCATGATGCAGTAGGATGACAACGGCTTCCTAAACGCTACCGGTGCGGTGGATGTCAGCCGCCGCACCATCCCCCTAACACATTTTCGAACTGCTTCTCAAAGGTCTTATGTGGCCTCCGGCGCTTCTCCGTCCGTGCTTGTGGGATTCGTCATCAACCCCGTGGCCGGGATGGGCGGGAGCGTGGCCCTGAAGGGCACTGACGGGGAGGCCTACGAATTGGCGTTGACCAAAGGGGCGATGCCGATAGCCCGGGGAAGGGCCGTGCGCGCCCTGTCCGCGGTGAACGGGGACCTCAGCTACCTTACCGCCCCGGGGGATATGGGGGCCGAGGCGCTCTCCGACCTCGGACTTGGGTTCGAGGTGGTGACGCAGATCGGGGAGCGCAGCGGGCCGGAGGACACCAGGAGGGCCTGCCGTGAGTTCCTGGAAAGGGGGGCGGAGCTGATCGTCTTCTGCGGGGGCGACGGCACTGCGCGGGACGTTCTAGATGCCGTAGGAGAAAGCGTCCCGGTGATAGGCATCCCCTCGGGGGTAAAGATGCACTCCGCGGTCTTCGCCAACACCCCGGAGGAGGCCGGGAGGATGATCTCCCTGT
>MVPZ01000132.1 GCA_002067045.1 Methanomassiliicoccales archaeon PtaB.Bin134
GAAGTTGAGGCCATGGCCCTGGCGGCGTCCGTCCATGGAGAATTCGAACAGGCATCCGCGCAGGTCCGCCGGTATACCCTTTCCATCGTCCTCCACAAAGAGGATGAGCTCCCCCTCCCTGCGCTCCGCCCCCAATCGGATGCGGGTCACCCCGCCCCCGTGCTTTATGGAGTTGCTGATAAGGTTGTATAGCACCGTGGACATCAGATGGTCGGCCTTGACCTGGTAGCCCCCGATCCCCTGTCCGATCTCAATCGACGGTCTAGGCTGGTCCACCTGGTCCAGTTGGCCCAGGGCCATCTCCGCCGCGGACAGAAGGTCCGTCCATCCCAGGGACCCGCTCCCTATGGAGAGGTAGTTGTGCAGGTGGTCGGTGACCTCCTGGAGGTCCCTCAGCCCCTTGTTGGCGTTCTCCGCGTACTTCCTGGTCCACTCATCCCTCAACCTGTGGCACAGCATCTCCAGGTTGGCGCTCACAATCAGGGCCTTGTTCCGGACGTCATGGGTGGCCAGCCTGGTCAGGAGGGTCAGCTTCTTGTTGGCCAGAAGCAGGCGCTGGTCCAGGTCCTTGATGGCGGTCACATTCAGCAGGAAGACCGCCACATGCTCCCTGTCCAAGGATGAGGCCCACATCTGGTAAAGTTCGCCAGAGCGCCGATCTTGCAGCTCCCGGTCGCATGGGACCCACTCTCCCTCTCTGGCCTCCTCAAGGAGGTCGTTGATCAGCCCCTCATCCAGGAAGGGCAGCGCCTCATGCGGGAGGCAGCCCAGGAAGCCCTCCGCGTACTCGCCCAGCACGGACCTGCCCTCCTCGTTGAAGTAGGTCAGGCAGAGGTGGTCCCCATTTTTGAAGAACACCAGCGATCCCATGGGGGCCCCGTTCAGGATGTTCACCAATTTCTCATGCTCCTGCATGGCCTCCTTTTCCTTGCTCCATCTGGACAGTACATTGGAGAACATCTCGCCGATGAACCTCAGCAGATCGAACTCCTGGGCCGTCGGCCGGTAGTCAGGGCGGGAGAAATCGATTCCCAGGAAGCCCGTCAGATCCTTGCCTATGAAGATCCCGGTGATGGCCACGCTCCTTATCCCCTGCTCCTCCAGGAGGGCCTTCTCGTTGCTGGCCTCCGGAGGCATCCGGGACACGTCCGGGACGGATATCGCCCCGTGCTCGCGCAGCATGCTCATCCACCAGGGGATGCTGTCCAGGGGGATGTCCTGCAGCATGTCCTTGAACGGAGGGACGCCCTCGGCCACCCACTCCACGGTGTTGCTGCACACCCCGCGTTTATGATCCATCTCGAAGAGATATGCGCGATCGGCACGCTGCTGGGCGCCGATCACCGCCATGGCCCTCTCCAGGATATGGAGGTGGCCTCCGCTGTCCATCTCCGAGAACATCCTGGACACCGAGACCAGGGTGGCCTCGAAGTCCAGCCGGTCCTGCAGGAGGCGACGGGCCTCCTCTATCTCCGTTAGATCGGTCAGGGTGACCACGTATCCCTTCTCCGGCTCTCCGGAGATGAAGGAGGAGACGCTCATCAGCAGATCGATGACCTCTCCGTCCTTTCTCTTCCAGCGGGTCTTGGTCCAGTTGACCCCGTTCACCAGCAGGGGCCCGTACACCTCCCGCCCCACCCGCTCGTACTCGCTCTGGTCCTCGTAGAGCATCCGGGTGCTCTCGCCTATCAGCTCCTCCTTCTGATATCCAATGATCTTCAGCAGTCGGTCGTTGGACCGGACGAAACGGCGGTCCTTGACCACGCATATGCCCACCGGGGCGGCGGTGAATATGGCCCTGAGCCGGGCCTCGCTCTCTTTGAGCACACCCTCCATCCGTCTGACCTCGGTCACGTCCTTCACCGTGAATATGCTTCCGGCGGGCCGTCCCTCAACCGTGTAGGGGGACCGGGTGGTATCGAAGATACGTCCATCAGTGGTGCTCAGGGTCACGTTGACGGTGCCCTCATCCCCACGCAGATGCGCGTCGACCAGAACCCTCCATCCATCGTCCGCGGCCGATCCGACCAGGAGGGCGAGGTTCTCCATGCCATCAAGCCCCTCGATGGCCATATCAGTTGCCCTCAGCATGTCCATCAGGGGCCGGTTGGCCATCTGCACCCTGTTCCGCTCGTCGATGACCAATATCCCGATGGGAGTGGAATCTATGGTTCCCCTGAGCAGGGAATTGACGGTCTTCATCTCCTCATTGGCCTCGATCTTCTCCAGGACAAGGGAGACCTGTTCCGATAGGAAGGTCAGCAGGTCGAGGTCCTCGTTGCGGAAACGCCGTTCTCCGTCATAGTTCTGGACCACCATCATCCCCACCGTCCTTCCCCTCACCTTCAAGGGCACGCCCATGTACTCCTCGGGACGTTCGCCGAAGGGCACTATCTTCCCGGAGGCCACAAGACGATCGATGCCCTCTCGGTCAAGCAGCAGCGGGCGGCCCTCCCCGATCAGGTGCTCCGTGATGCCAGAGACCCCCGACCTCACGGTCGGCTCCCTCCAAACGCCATGGTCGATGATCAGGGGGAAGGCGGTCTCCTCTCCCTCCCGCAATGATACGTAGTAGCTGTCGATGGAGAACAGGCGCGAAAGCGAATCGTATATGCTGGCGAAGAGGCCCCGGCGGTCCACGTTCTTCTGTACCGCCTCGGAAACCCGGAACATGAACTCCCGCACCCGGGCGTCCTTCTTCTCCTTGCTGATGTCGCGCACCGAGGCCAGGATGAGGTCCTCGCCCATCGAGGATACCTTCTGCAGGACCACATCGCATTCCAGCAATCTGCCGTCCTTGGTCTGGTGGGTCCACTCGAAGTGGGCCATTATGTCCTTCATGGCCTTCCGGACCATCTCCTCGGCCATCTCCCGGGAGTCCCTCCCGTTCGGCTGCTTCGCGGGGGACACCTCCCATGGCCGCTTGCCCACCA
>MVPZ01000133.1 GCA_002067045.1 Methanomassiliicoccales archaeon PtaB.Bin134
CTTGGCATCGTTGACCAGGTTGTCCAATCGGATGTACTCGTCCACCTGGTGGGCCATCTCGTCCAGGGTTTCCCATACATAGGCGTCAATGCCCTCAAGGCGGAACCAGTTGGCGCATGTCTGCCCTCCGATGCCTGTCATGGTGGGGGTCTTCCCGAGCACCCGGCGCACGGCCTTGCTCAGCGCTTTGGCACCCTCCCCGTCCTCCCGGGACGCCTTTCCCGCCGGGTCCACCCGAACGGCCTCCACGGTTATGGTCGCACCGGTCCTCTGCTCGAAGATCCTCGCCACCTCCTGGGCTGCTTCCACACACTCCTGGATGTCGTACTCCGGGAGCAGGCGGATATCGAAGAAGGTCACGTCCTCGCCGGGGATGGTGTTGACGTTCTCCACGTTGGCCAGCCGCTTGGTGGGCTCGAAGGTGGAGCGCTCAGGGTCGAAAAGCGGGTTCCTGGAGGGGAACCTGCCCCGCAGCTGTTCGGACAGGAAGACCAGCAGCTCCGAGCCCACCAGAAGGGCGTTGATGCCCTTCTCGGGGGTGGAGGCGTGTACCTGCCTTCCTTTAACAACGACCCTGAGCCAGATGATGGATTTCTCCGCGATCTCGATCACGGAGCCGTCCGCCGCGCCCGCGTCCGGGACATATATGATGTCGTCTGTGCCGAACAGCCCCTCCTTGATGAGGTGCTTGATGCCATGGTCGGACCCGGCCTCCTCGTCGGCCACCACCGCCACACCGAACCCGACCTCTGGCTCCAGCCCGGTGTCCAGGAGGGAACGGCACGCGAAGATGGACGATATGATCGCCTGCCCGTTGTCCTCCGAGCCCCTTCCATACAGCTTCCCGTCGACCACCGTGCCGTCGAAGGGGGGGTAGGTCCAAGCCTTAATGTCCCCAGGGGACACCGTGTCCATGTGGGACACCATCCACACCATGCGCCCGCCCTTCCCCCTGCGCCTGGCGAGAACGCTGGGGCGCACACCGGAGGCGACCCTGCTGTCCGGGGCATTGAAGACGCGGATGTCCTGGAAACCGCATCTACGAAGGAGGTCCTCTATGAAGCGGGACCGCTCCAGCTCGCCCTGTCCCCCGTTCTCCGGTCCCATCGCCGGGACCCTCAGCATGGCCTTCATCTCCTCGATCATGTCAGGCCGGTACTTCTCTACAGATGCCAATAGTTGCTCAATGGTAGGCAGGGTTAACACCATGCCGACATGGTCGAGCGGAATATATCTTGTCGCCGACAGGGTTCGGAGAATAAGCCCCGGTCCACGACTGGACCGGGGTCGGAGCGTTTAGTCCCGCCGTACGATCATGGAGACGGCGTTGCCGCCTCCCAGGCATAAGGTGGCCAGGCCTGTGCGGGCTCCGCGGTCCTTCATGGCATACAGAAGGGTGGTCAGGACCCTGGAACCAGAGCATCCGATGGGGTGGCCTAGGGCCACCGCCCCTCCGTTGACGTTGAAGCGGTCGTCCGGCACCCCCAGCTCCTTCTTAACGGCCACCGAGGCGGTGGCGAAGGCCTCGTTGTGCTCGAACAGGTCGATGTCGTCGATGGTCATCCCCGCCTTCTTCAGCAGGGCCCGTGTGGTCGGTATCGGGGCCTCCATGATCCACTCCGGTCTCGTCCCTCCGGTATGGTAGTCGACAATGGTGGCCAGGGGCTTGATTCCGTGCTCATCCGCAAACTCGCGCGATGCCACCACCACGGCCGCGGCACCGTCGCTCAGCTGGGAGGCGTTCCCGGCGGTGACGATGCCCCCCTCCTTGAACGCCGGCCTGAGCTTGGCGAGGGATTCCAGGGAGATGTCGGGGCGAACGCCCTCGTCCTGACGGAACGCGACCTCCTCCTTCTTGCTCTTGATCATCACCGGGAAGATCTCCTCGTCGAACTTGCCCGCCTTCATGGCCGCCAGGGCCTTGATGTGGCTCTGGTAGGATAGCTCGTCGGCATCCTGGCGGGTGACGTTGTAGCGCTCCGCCACGATCTCGGCGGTGTTGCCCATGTGCTGATCGCTGGGGGCGTCCCACAGGCCGTCCCTCACCATGTGGTCCACTATCTTGTTGTCCCCCATACGGTAGCCGAAGCGGGCCTCCATCAGAAGGTAGGGCGCGGCGCTCATGCTCTCCATGCCTCCGGCCACTATCACGTCGTTCTCCCCTGCGCGTACCGAGGTGGCTGCCAGCATGACCGTCTTCAGGCCTGAGCCGCATATCTTGTTCACGTTCAACGAGCCTATCTCCACTGGAAGGCCTGCCTTCAGCGCCGCCTGGCGTGCGGGGTTCTGGCCGGTCCCTGCGGACAGGACTATGCCCATCATGCACTCCTGTATGTCCGCCGGCTCCAGGGTCGCCCTCTTCACCGCCTCGGTGATAGCGAGCGCTCCCAGCTGAGGAGCGGAGAAGTTCTTCAACGAGCCTCCGTATTTTCCGACCGCAGTGCGGGCGGCACTGAGGATGACTGCTTCCTTCAATTGATCATACTCCTTTAAAGGTCCAAATGGGGAACTGATGCTCCCATCCGGCCAGGCCAGCGCCTTAGTCCATTAAAAAAGTGACGGTTAGTTCATACGACAATGGTCGAGGTCAGCCCCATCCTCTTCAACGGCTTGGACAGGTGCCGGCGTGAGCAGACCGGCGGCTCGTACCATCCCGGCGCGAGCGCACGCTGACCCTCGGAGACCTTTTGGCGGTCGGCAGCGGTGCCGCATCGGCGGCAGCGGTAACCTTGTCCCCTGCCCGCCGACTTCATGTTCTTTCCGCACCGGGGGCACGGGGGATTGCTGACAACCCTGGCCGGGGCCAGGGAGATGACCTGGAACTTCTCCAAGTTGAGCGTCCGGGGCTGTTCCCGCAGCTCTCCCACGACCTTGACCCGGTCCCCGGGGGCCAAGGCCCGGGCCAGGTCCCGGAAGCCCTTGGAGGGCTCGTAGGCGGCGCACTCCAGCGGCCCCGCGCGTGAGCTCAGGGCGAAGATGACGTGGCCGCCAGGTACGGTGCGGGGTGGGGCCAGGACCTCTCCTTCCACCTCGTAGCTGCGGTTGGGGACGAGATCGGTCCACTCCCGCAGCACATGGTCATCGGTCCCCTGGTTGCTGATGAATAGCAGCCATCGGTCAACTGGCTCAGAATGTATGGAGCGGTACGCCTCGTAGAGGTCCATAGGGGAGTCGCCCCTGATCCCATAGAGGATCGGGCAGGTGGTATGAGGGACTATCGCCGGCCTCCCGGTGATGGCATCGAAGTTGTTGAAGGTGGAAGGAAAGCGCTCGTCCAGCAGGGAGACGTCCTTGGAGGATACCTCGCGGGGCGAGCCCCAAAGGTCCTGACGGCGATAGGTGAGGACCTCATAGGTGCGGTCCCGGGGCACCCATGACGCGGCGGCAGCGGCCCCGATGAGCCCCCGGCCCGAGTTGATCTCGCAGGTCCTGGCGTCCACCTCTCGCAGTGCGGCGACCGCGTCCTCCTTGGGAATTATCTCGCTGACCGCCCGGAGGTACAGATCCGGGCGGGGCGGACGGGGGCAGACCGCCAGACCTGGGTCGGAGTCTTCGATCTGGGACCAGCGTTCCAGAACCGGCCGGCAACGCTCTAGGACCTCGTCTGCGTCCGGCTCCTCTGCGGAACGGGCATAGCTGAGGATGTCCCGCTCACCGATTCGGCCAATGAGGCGCGGTAGACCCTTCCCTTTACCGACCCTGATGCCAATGGCGCCGTTCCCCCTAGTCTTCCAGGGTACGGCTGGATTGAGCCGTACGAGGCGCGGGAGGCCGATGACGTCCAGGTCCGGGAGCGCCCTCACCAGCTCCGTGGCCAGAAAGGTGGTG
>MVPZ01000134.1 GCA_002067045.1 Methanomassiliicoccales archaeon PtaB.Bin134
CCGAAGTGCAGCTCGCCCTCGCCGATGATGGTGTCCATGATGATGGTGTTGCCCTCCACGGTGATGTTCCTGATCGCCCCTCCGGCGCGTTTGCGATTGCAGGCGTCCCACTCCACCGGGCCCTTGGCCGAGCATTCCTCTATGACCTGGGCGATGCCGTTCTCCTCGTCCACCAGCGTGAAGACGCCTCGACAGAACAGCCTTCCATACCTGCTGGTGACCTCTTCCGGTGAGAGCCTTTGGACCATAATAACATCTCTGCGTTCCGATTATGGAGGGGGAAGGATAATCTTACGCTTTATTATGGTTTCCCTGGCCCAAACTGACGTACCTCGAGGGAACCGAGGACATGTCCAGCATCCTGACGCCTCCGTCTCGGAGGCGGTAGAAAAGCCATTTTCCCTTGCATCCCAGGACCGCGCCGCGATGCCGACCTGGCACCTCCGCGAAGGTGATACGGCCCAGGTCCAGGGGGAGCAGGGGGTAGCGGTCCAGCATCTGGACGGGGTCCGGCCTGACCAGTTCGCCTCCCAACGGGGACAGCAGCCGTTCCAGCATATGCTGGTAAGCCTCCCTGTCCAGGCGCCTGCCCTGGGCCTTCAGGAAGGTGTTCTTCCTGACCCATTGGGTGGCGTGCATGGCCTTGGAGATGGTGTTCTCCGCCCTCCTGGCCTCCAGGCGGTTGGGGTAGCTTCCCAGCCTGGCCACCGCATCCGCGCCCTGCTCCACGGCCCGCTCCATGAGCCTGGAGGAGAGGGTCATGCCCACCTTGACCAGCTCCCCGTAGAAGGCGGCGTACACGTGGTGCTCCTTGGCGCAGATGGTGCCACCGCCCTCCTGGCACTTCGGGTTGGTGCGATGGACCCCATCGCATTCCGGTTCGAACACGCAGTTCTGCACAGGGATCCAGGTGGAGGCGCATCGCGGGCACTGGTCATGCTGTCCGCTGACCACCTGCCGCAGCATGCACGGCTCGTACCTCCCGTCCACGAAGGAGCCCACGCAGCGCCTGGCCTCGGAGACGGTGAGGTCCAGGGCGGCGCCCGGAACGAAAAGCGACGCCAGGTCCGCCAGCTCCTTGACCTGGAGATCGTAGACCTCCAGCCCAGGCTGGAACCCGTCCCATCCCCATGAGATCGCATGGCAGTCGTATGGCATGAGCCCCCGGCGCCTCATGATCTCGTCGGCGGTCTCGAACACGGAGGGCTAATCGTCCAGCGTTGATTTAATGCTGACAGTCCCGGGGCAGGCGTCGGGGGCGCAAGCCCGCCCGAACCAGTATCAATTCTCGAACTGTTCGGGCAATTCTTTTATATTAGGTATCCCGTCCTCTAATACCAGATGTCAATAATCACGGTAAGCGCTGCAACAACCACCGCCGCGACCAGCAGCGCTGTGACCATAACAACCGCCATCGGGGTGGGCGTCGGGGGCGCTTTGATAGCCATTCTGCTGATCATGCTCCTGTCGTCCCGCGAGCTCATCTCCGCTTCCAGCAAGAGCTCGAAGAAGGTCCTTGCCACCCTGGACGCGGCCATAGTGCCCCTGCTGGTGGTGTTCTCCTTGACCATCGTGTTCCAGGTCCTGGAGATCATAGGGGTCATAACCGTTTGATGGCCCGTGATCCATTCTCATAGCTGTTTTGGATGAGCATGGCCTTTAAAACAGGTCTTTTCCCATAACAGAACCGATTCCCTGAAAGCAGTTCAGAGGCTCTCCTCTTCTTCCTTCCGGCACAGGAACTCCGGGGGTATCTCCTGGGCCAGGAAAACAGTGCGCCCAGCCTGGGATATGACGTTCCCCGCCTTGATGGCCGAGGAGGCGTCGATCTCCAGTATTATCGGCGCCTCGACCCTGACCCTCCCGGCGTTCAACGCGTCCTGGTACGTTTTGGAAAGGTGCACCATCTTGCGGTCCGAGGGCCTCAGCCCGGTCTCCAGGATGATGTCCGCCTCCTCCGGGGTGGCGGGATAGTAGAGGTGCTCGGGGATGTTCTCGGTGGGCAGCTTGAGGTCCAGCTCCAGGGAGTGGCCGTAGGTGGCCCTCATCAGGTCGTTGCTGATCTGGTAGCGCCCCTTGGGGTCGGTCTCGATGATGGCGATGATGTGATGCGGCCTGAGCCAGTGGTAACGGCGGTTGGAGTCGCGCAGGGCGTTGATGAAGCCCCGGATGCTGACGAACCCCTGCTCGTCCATGTCCAGCCCGAAACGCTCCGGGAAGTGGCGCAGGACGCCGGCGAGGGTGCGGCCCAGCTGCTCCAGCTCCTGCTCGTTCATGAGGAACTTGCCCTGCTCCCCGCAGATGGGGCAGCCGTCGCCGCGATAGTAACCGTGCTCACCGCATTCCCTTAACATAACGTCCCCTCGAACATACAAAGATGGACTTATACTTTAGGCCGGGCCTGCCCCTCCAGGGACCGCTCGGCGGCCAGCACGGTGTTGTGCATGAGCATGATGATGGTCATGGGACCCACACCTCCGGGCACCGGGGTGATTCCGCTGGCCTTCTCCCTGACCGCCTCGAAGTCCACGTCGCCCACGAAGCGGTAACCCCTGGGGGCCGTCGGGTCCTCGATCCTGTTGGATCCCGCGTCCACCACCACCGCCCCCTCCTTGACCATGTCCGCGGTGATGGACCCGGCCTTGCCGATCCCGCTGATGAGCACATCTGCCTGGGAGGTCAGCTCCCGGAGGTTGGAGGTCCTCGAATGGCACACCGTGACGGTGGCGTCCACCCCCTTCTGCATCAGTATGGCCGCCATCGGCTTTCCCACGATGTTGCTGCGGCCCACGATGACCACGTGCTTCCCCGCGACCTCGATGCCGTAGGTGGAGAGCATGACCTGGATCCCGTAGGGGGTGGCCGGCAGGAACCCCCCATCCTCGCCGATGAACATCTTGCCCACGTTCATGGGGTGGAAGCCGTCCACGTCCTTCCGGGGGTCGATGGCGGAGATGACCTTCCCCACGTCTATGTTCCTGGGTACGGGCAATTGGACCAGGATGCCGTGGACCAGAGGGTCGCGGTTCAATTCATCTATCAGCTGCAGCAGGGACTCCTCGCCCAGGTCGGCGGGCTTACGCACCGTGATGGAATGCATGCCCAGCTCCTGGCAGGCCCTGCCCTTCATTTTCACGTAGGATACGGAAGCCGGATCATCACCTACGATGATCACCGCCAGTCCGGGGGCGGTGCCCCTCTCCTTAAGCGAGGCGATCCTCTCCAGCAGGTCCTTCCTCATCCGGTCCGCTACCTCTTTTCCTTCCAGAAGCCTAGCGCCCATATGCAGCCCGGGGCATTGATGGCTTAGCCCTATTAATAAAAATTGCCGGGGGAGGGGCGATAAATGCTTTTATCCACCGTCTGGATATCGGTCCCCGAAGGTGGCGCATGAAGAGCAACATCGAGATCGCCCAGGAGGCCAGGGCACTGACCATAGACCAGGTCGCCGCCAAGCTGGACATATCCCCTGAGGAGATAGTCCCGTACGGCCGGCACATGGCCAAGGTGCCCCTCTCCGTGCTCAGGCGCTTCGAGGGCCGTCCCAACGGCAAATTGGTGCTGACCACGGCCATCACCCCCACCCCGGCCGGGGAGGGAAAGACGGTCACCACCATCGGCCTGGTGCAGGCCCTGGGGAGGCAGGGCCGCAAGGTCATGGGCGCCATCCGCGAACCTTCATTGGGGCCCACCTTCGGCCTCAAGGGCGGGGCCACCGGCGGCGGCCTCTCCCAGGTCTACCCCATGTGGGACATAAACCTGCACTTCACCGGGGACATCCATGCCGTGGGCGCCGCCCACAACCTTCTCTCGGCCATACTG
>MVPZ01000135.1 GCA_002067045.1 Methanomassiliicoccales archaeon PtaB.Bin134
CCTGCGGCGATGGTGTCCAGGAGTGCAGCTCCGAGTTGTACGGAACCATGGAACTGACGGATACCCTTTCCCCGCCGATTGACTCGGCCATGTAGGCCAGGGGATAGAAGGTGGCCACCACCTTCATCCCATCGTCCTCCTCTGCATCCTGCCTCAGGAATACCGAGGCCCCGATCAGTATGCCGACCGCTATGAACGATCCCACGACCAATACGAGCTGCTTGCGGTTCATGTGCCCCGAATCAGCAATTGTAAGCGAGTTAATAACATTTTCTGAATAAGTTATTAAAATCAGGGACCTCAGAATTGCATATCGGCGCAATGAGACCGAAGGTATCGTTAGGGTGTGGACAATGCGATATCTCCATGGCGTCCCTCATTCTTATTAACCTTTTTTAAAAACTATAAGTATATGTTAATAACATCTGCCGAGCGATGCCCATAATCAGCATCTCCCTCACGGACAAGAACTTGGAGGACCTGGAGGCCCTGCAGCGGGAGCTGGGTTTCACCGGCCGTTCGGAGGCCATAAGGGCGGCCATGCGCACATTGCTGGCCGAGAGCAGCGAGCGCAGGAGCATGGTGGGGCAGGTGGACGGGGTGCTAATCATGGTCAACGATGCCTGCGCATCGGGCCAGATCCACGACCTCTATCACGAGAACCACCTGCTGATCAAGTCGCACGTGCACAACCATCTGGGCAACCACAAGTGCATGAACATGATGGTGCTGAGCGGGGAAGCCGCGCGGATCAACGTCCTTCTGGACGACATATACCGGCTTGAAGGGGTCGCCTACATCAAGTTCATCCGTTCTTGAGCGGGCCGACGGGAAGGCCGCCCCTCTTCCAGGCCGCGAAGCCCCCCAGCATCATGCTCACGTTCCCGATGCCGCTGTTCCTGAGCAGGCTTGCCGCCGCGCCTCCCCTCGGCCCGGAGCCGCAGAAGAGCACCAGCTCCTGGTCAGCCGGAAGCTCCGAGGACCGCTCCAGGAGCTTGCCCAGATGCATGAAGGTCGAACCGGGGATGACCCCCTCCTCCATCTCCCGGCGGTCCCGCAGGTCCACCAGGAGCAGGGGGTCCCCGGCCTGCTGCCTGGACCGCACCTCCTGAGCGGTGCGAGCGGGAATGGTGGATATCGGCATTCCGTTCATGATCCAGGGGCCCATGCCCCCCTTGGCATAACCGATCACGTCCTCATACCCCAGGCGGATGAGGTAGCGCACCGCGACCTCCACCTCCTCCAGACGGTCGGCCATGATCACCAGCGGCCGGCCGTAGGGGATCAGGTACCCTCCGAACACCGGTATGCCCTCCAGCCACACGTTCTGGGAGCGGGGGATGTGCGCCGCGACGTAGCTGTGAGGCTCCCGGACGTCCAGGACCAGTCCCCCTCCCTCCTGAGCCTCCTTGAGCTGCCGGGGCGACAGGGGCGCCGGCCGGGGAATTTCACCGAGGATTATCGGCCCGTGCAGGTTCAGCGCCTCCATGCGCTCGAAGTAGGGGGGCTTCTCCATGCCCTCGGACATCTTGGACATGATGAAGTCCATGCGCGAGAGCTGCAGGGCGTGATTGTCCCTGACCTCCAATCCGATGGTGGTGATCTCCCTCTTGCCGATGGCGTGACCGCAGGCCGAGCCTGCGCCGTGCGCCGGCAGCACCATGACCTCCTGCCCCAGCGGGACCAGCCGATGGTGCAGCGAATCGTAGAGCTTCTCGGAAAGGTCCCGCAGGCTGTCCGGACCAGTGAGGTCGGTACGGCCCACGTCCCCGGAGAACAGGGTGTCCCCGGAGAAGAGCATGAAGGGCCCCCGGGCATCGGAGACCAGGAAGCAGTGGCTCTCGTAGGTATGCCCGGGGGTGTGCATGGCCCGGACGGTCAGCTCCCCCAGCCCGAACTCCTGGCCGTCCTGCAGGGGATTGCCGTAGCCGAACTCCAGCTGCTCCCCGTGGTAGATGGCCGCCCCGGTGGCGTTGGCCAGCTCCAGCGCCCCGGAGACGTAGTCCTCGTTGCGGTGGGTCTCCAGCACAAGCTTGATGCGGGCCTCCCTGCCCCGCACCAGGTCCAGGTATTCCCCGACGTCCCTGCGCGGGTCTATGACCGCCGCCTGACCCTCCGACTCCAGGAAGTAGGATATGTGCGCCAGCCCCTCCGACCTCACCCGTTTGAAGAACATGTCGCAGGAAGTATTCGCCAGCGTGGGTAAATACCTCTCGCCTCAATCCTCATCAAGCCCGATGGAGGCCAGGCAGCGGACCGCCTCCTCTGCGCGCTCCAGAGGCACCAGGATATGGTCGTAGCGGTAGCTGGAGATCACGAATATCGGTATGCCTTCCCTGGCCAGCGCTGATGAGGCCCTGGCCATTATTCCCACCAGGTCCAGCCTGAACGGGCCCAGAGTGATGCGTGCGTACGGCCCTGAGCCCCCCGCTCGCCCGGATATGACGGTGACCTCGTCCCCCTCGTCGATGACGGCCAGGCGGTCCTCCGGGAGAACGTCCCCGGGCCTGAGGCGGTGGAGATACAGTGGAGCGCTCCTGTGAAGGATCATGCCCGTCCATCATCTGGAAGATATAAATCATGACCGCCGAGGCGCCTGAGCGGCCGCCGGCGCCGGTGCATGGGGCTGTCCGAGCCGCGGACCGCCGAGGGCCTTGCGACCATGCCCGGGAGCTTGATTGCTGAACATGAATGAAGGTTCGGAGCGGTCGGTGCTTGGTCCATGGTGCATGCTACGGGCGCATGGTATAAACCACCTGCCGGGGGGTGGTCGAAAGTGAGCGGGCGTTTATAATAAGTAAAAAAGGCATCAAGGGCCGTTGCCATCGACGGAAGGCGCTGAGGAGGGCGGAAGAGCTCCGGCCGCTGGGGATTGGACCCAGCGAACGCTGGACCGCGTCCTGCAGGGCAGCTTGGAACGGAAGGTCGTGGCCCTCGTGGTGGTCGGCCTGATGTTCTACGGGGCGGCCCTGGCCGTCGATGCCCTGGTGCTGCAGCCCTTCTTCGGTGATGCCCTCAGCGACCCCACCGACCTGGACTTCTACCGGGCCAGGGCCGAGAACATCCTGGCCGGGAAGGTCCCCTACGTGGACTTCCAGTCCGAATCCCCCCCACTTATTATGTACCTGTTCGTGGTCCCGCAGCTGGCCGGAGGTTCGGTGCTGGCCTACCAGGCCTTCTTCGCCATGTTCGCCGTGGCCACCTCGGTCCTGCTCTTCCTGGGGCTGAGGAGGTACGATGAGCGGAAGGCCATGGCCGCAGGACTGCTCTACCTGGCATATCCCCTGGGGGTCATGGAGTTCGGGATCGGGGCCCAGGACGAGGCCGTCACCACCTTCCTGTTCGTCCTCCCGCTGCTGCTGGCCCTGGGGGGCAGGGCCTTCACCTCCGGGGTGGCCTCCTTCGCAGGGGTGCTGACCAAGATGTTCAACGTGGTGCTGCTCCCCTGGATGTTCCTGTGGTCGGGGAGGAGGGAGAGGGTGACCATGGTGGCCGGGTTCGTCATCCTGGCCCTGCTGCTGGTCCTGCCCTTCGTGATACTGTTCCCGGACCAGCTCCCCTCCTTCCGCTACTACTTCCTGGGGAACCCCGACCACCCCACCGGCGGGTCCTCCATATCCCCGTGGCATTACCTGGGGATGATGGGGCTGGGATTGCCCGGATGGGCCGGCGTGTCCCTGACCCTGGCCGGATTGGGGGCCGCGTCCCTTTACGCCATGTGGAAGAGGATGTCCCTATGGCAGGGGGCGGCCCTGGTCACCATGGTTTTCTTCCTGGTGTATCCCAAGGTCCTGCTGGTCTACTTCATGATGCCCGCGGTCCTCCTACTCATGTGGGCCGTGGAGGACCGCAAGGTGGTCCTCAAGCTGACCGCCATGCTCGTGCCCCTCTTCCTCTCCGTGGCCCTGACCGGCAACGGCATGAACCCTTTGGAGGACGAGCC
>MVPZ01000136.1 GCA_002067045.1 Methanomassiliicoccales archaeon PtaB.Bin134
GGGCACCTCAGAGCGGCATGTTGCCGTGCTTCTTGGCCGGGCGGGCCTCGCGCTTGCGGTCCAGCATTTCCAGGGCCTCGATCACCCGCATGCGGGTGTTGTTGGGTTCGATGATATCGTCAAGGTATCCGCGCTCCGCGGAGAAGAAGGCCGAGGCGTACATCTTGCGGTACTCGGAGATCAGCACGTCCCTCTTCTCCTGGGGGTCGTCGGCCATGATCAGCTCCTGCTTGAAGACGATGTTGATGGCCCCCTCCGGTCCGACGATGGCTATCTCCGCCGTGGGCCAGGCCAGGTTCACGTCCGAACGCAGGTGCTTGGAGCCCATGACGCAGTAGGCCCCCCCGATGGCCTTGCGGGTGACCACGGTGACCTTGGGGGTGCTGGCCTCGGCGTAGGCGTAAAGCAGCTTGGTGGCGTCCCTTATCAGGGAGGAGTTCTCCTGCTCCACGCTGGGCAGGTAACCTGGAACGTCCACCAGGGTCACGACGGGAATGTTGAACGAATCGCAGAAGCGCACGAAGCGCGCGGCCTTGAGCGAGGAGTTGGCGTCCAGCGTGCCGGCCAGCACCATGGGCTGGTTGGCGACTATGCCCACAGTTCCGCCGTCCATGCGGGCGAAGGCGGTGAACATGTTCCTGGCGAAGGCCTCCTGCACCTCCATGATCTCCCCCTTGTCCACGATCTTGCGGACCACCTCCCTCATGTCGTAGGGCTTCATGGGGTCCTCGGGGATGATGGTGTCCAGTGAATCCTCCCGGCGCTCCGGGTCATCGCCCATGGGCTTGGCCGGGGGCTGCTCCAGGTTGTTCCCCGGGAGATAGGCCACCAGCTTGCGGACCTGCTTGACGCAGTCCATGTCGTCCTCGGCCACGAAGTGCGCGGAGCCGGAGCGGGTGGAGTGCACGCTGGCGCCTCCCAGCTCCTCGAAGGTGACGGCCTCGTTCTGCACGGCCTTTATCACGTCCGGGCCGACCATGAACATGAAGGACTTGTCCTTGACCATGAACACGAAGTCGCAGAGCATGGGAGCGTAGACCCCGCTCCCGGCGCAGGGGCCCATGACCATGGCGATCTGCGGGATCAGGCCGGAGGCCATGGTGTGCCTGAGCATCACATCTCCGTATCCGGCCAATGAGTCCACGCCCTCCTGCAGGCGGGCGCCTCCGGAGTCGTAGAGGGCGATGACGGGACATCCGGTCTTCACCGCCAGATCGATGACCTTGCATATCTTATGGGCGTGCATGCGGCCGACGGAACCGGCGAAGACGGTGAAGTCCTGGGCGTAGACGAACACCTGCCTTCCATCGATGGTCCCCCGTCCGGTGACCACGCCGTCCCCGGGGACCTTCTGCTTCTCCATGCCGAAATGATATGCCTGATGGGACACGAAGGTGTCCAGCTCCACGAAGGAACCGGGGTCCAGCAGGGCGTCCACCCTCTCCCTGGCGGTCATCTTGCCCTGCATGCGGTGGGCCTCCACGCGCTCCGCGCCCCCTCCGGCCCTCGACCGCTTCTTCATGTCCCTGAGTTCCTTGACCTTGTCCTCGCCCATGTTGTTCCTCCCAATATTCGTGCTCATCACTTATGAACGTTACCGGTTTCGAACCGCACCTGTCCGCGGTCCAAGGGCACCACGTCATGCACCGACGTCGCCCGGTAGATCATCCCGTCCTCGGAGCGGAAGACCAGCGAACCATCGGGGTCCAGGTGCATGCCCTTCCCCCGCACCTTCTGGTCCCCCAGCCGCACCTCGATGTCCTGGCCCAGGGACTCCGAGTACCTCTGGTAGGTGTCCAGGTCCCTCTCCCCCTTCCTGAACCGTGCGTACATGTCATCCAGCTTGAACAGCAGCACATTGAGGAAATGCTCCGGGTCCAGCTCGTGCCCGCACATGTCCTTGAGGCTGCCCGCCTCCGGGGCGGCCAGGGCCGAAGGGTCGGTGTTCAGGTTCACCCCGATGCCCATGACCAGGAAGCGCGGCTCGCCCCCCCGGTAGCAGGCCTCCACCAGCACCCCGGCCACCTTCCTGTCGTTCAGCTTCACGTCGTTCGGCCATTTGATGCTCGGCACGGCGTGGCACACCTCCTCTATGGCCTGGGCCACCGGCAGGCAGGACAGTACGGTCAGCAGGGTGAGGTCGGTGGCGGGGAGCTCCGGCCTCAGGATGATGGAGAGGTAAACGCCTCCCTCCGGGGACTCCCAGGTCCTTCCCGTCCTCCCCCGTCCGCCGGTCTGGCGCTTGGCGGTGACGACAGTGCCCTCCGGCTCCCCATCTAAGGCCAGGGCCTTGGCTGCGGTGTTGGTGGAATCCACCTCTCCCTTCACCAGCACCCTGCGGCCGATGAGCATCTGGCAGGCCTCAGAAGTCCACCAGGCCCTTGGAGCGGAGCTTGAACTCCCCGCCCAGGGCGGCCAGCGCGGACGCGGCGACCTGGTCCAGGTCGGAGCCGCCGATGTCGGCGACCACGTCCAGGACCATGCGCTGCCCGTACACCAGCACGCGGGACTGCACCGCCAGCAGGTTGACCTCCTGCGCGGCCAGGGCCTCGGTGGTGCGGTGGATGGCTCCGGGCTTGTCCGGTATCTCGAAGGACATCTCCGCCAGCTTGGCGTTCTCCGGCAGGAACGAGATGGATAGGACCCAGGAGTCCACATCCCCCACCATCATGACCGGGGTGCCCTCCTTCACGCCCTCCAGGTGCTCCAGGTAGTCCTTGGGTATGGTGAAGCCCCCCTCGCTTATGAGGGACGGGGACCGGGCCACCCTGCGCAGCGGCTTGACCTTGATCTTGCTGGGCTGCGGTCCGGTCATGCCCTTGGTGTAGCGGTCGCTGATGTGGGAGTGGCTGATCTCCATGCTCTCCACCCTGGAGAGGGCGGCGGGGCTGCTTCGGCGCAGAGCGGCGAAGTCCTCCACCAGCTGTGTCGAATCGCCATAATATGAAAGGTCCACCAGCATCTTCCAGACCATGGAGATGCCGCAGGTCATGCTCACCGACACGGAGTTCAGTATGTCCACGTTCCGGTCGGCCAGGAACTTGGCGGCCTGGGCGCAGGCCCCCGGGGCGTCGATCATGTGGAAGGTGAGGTTGCAGAGCTCGCGGTAGTTCTCCGGTCCGAAGGTGGACAGGACCATCTCGTGTCCCTTGGACCCGTTGTGCTCGTACCTGAAGAGGGTGGAGTAGACCTGACTTCCATCCTCCAGGCCCAGGCGCCTGCGGATCATGTCCCCTATCCTGACCTTGCCGTCCTTAACCCTGCTGAAATCCCATAGCTTCATCTGA
>MVPZ01000137.1 GCA_002067045.1 Methanomassiliicoccales archaeon PtaB.Bin134
GATCTCGATCTCATGTCCCCGGTACACCCGGTGCCCGCTCTTCCTCTCCACGGTGACCCCCGGCCAGTTGCCCACATGCTGACGTGAGCCGGTCAGGGCGTTGAAGAGCGAGCTCTTCCCCACGTTGGGATTTCCGCACAATGCGACCGTGATCCTCATCTTCTCCTGCTTGGCGGTCATACTATTCACCAATCCTTCCGGGTTCGGGTCTCCTGGGCGGGTCCAGGGATACGCTTACCATTGCGGCCTCCACGGCACGCAGGGAAAGGTTGTAGCCCTTTACGCTGATCTCCAGGGGATCCCCCATCGGGGCCCTCCTCAGGACCTCCACCGCCGTCCCGGGGACCAGTCCCATGGCCATGATCCGGCCGCGGACGGACCCGGAACCTCTTATCGAGGTAACGTAAACCCTCCCTCCGACAGGCACTTCGGCGAGGTCCATCAAATCATTCCGCTCGTTCGAGTTCATTTAGGAACACCTAAATTTATTTGATGGGTAAAACACCAATCCATATTAAAAGATTTAGGATATCCTAAATCTAATCCTAAAAATTGGCCCCTTGAACGCACGATTATATCCGAAGTGCACGATTCTCACACATGGCCAATTTCGAGGTCCCGGTGCATGGGAACGCAAAGCTGCGGGTCGTCATGGAGCGCATCAACACGGACGAGGAGCTCAAGGCCCTCTGGAAGGCCTCGAACATCAACGCCATCGACCGCCTGGGCTTCAGCGACCACGGGTCCACCCATGTGAGGATCGTGGCCCGAAACGCCCTGAAGATGCTCCGCCTGCTGATCGAGGCCGGGCACCTTCCCGGGGTGGTCAAGAACTACGGCCTGGGCAATGACGACGCGGAGGTGGTCGTGGTGCTAGCGTCGGCCTTGCACGACATCGGCCTCTCCGTGCACCGCGAGAACCACGATGAGTTCTCCATCACCCTTTCCCAACCGATTCTTCGCCGACTGCTGGATGGCCTGTACCAGGAGCCCTCCCTGACCTTCATGGTGGCCGAGGTCCATCACGCCATGATATCCCATCACGAGGGCTTCGTCCCCTACACCATCGAGGGAGGGGTGGTGCGGGTGGCGGACGCCCTGGACATGGAGAAGGGCCGCGCTCGTATCCCATTTGCCAGCGGCAGCGTGAACATTCACTCCGTCAGCGCCCTGGCCATAGACAGGGTCCGGGTGGGCAAGGGCCAGGAGCGCCCGATACTCATAGACATAATGATGAACAATTCCGCCGGGATATTCCAGGTGGACGAACTGCTGAAGGAGAAGATCGCCCGCTCCGGGCTGCGGGAGCTCATGACCGTGGAGGTCAAGGTCCCGGACACCGAATGCGGGATAGTGAAGGGTCTGCGCCTCTAATCGTTCTCGATCCTGGGCGCCAGCAGGTATCTGACGCTGCCCTTCCCGCCGGCAATGTCGAAGTCCAGCCGCACCGGGAGGTCGTTGCCCAGGTTGATGCTCACGTTGGTCCCGCTAGGAATGGCCTTTATCATGGTGGCGAAGTAGTCCATGGGGAACAGGGAGCGGATGCTCTCGGAGCACTGCAGGTCCACCAGCAGGGCCTTGGGGAGCTTGAGGCTGACGGAGTCAGTGTCGCCCTCGGACACCATCTCGAAACCCTCGGTGTTGGCGTTGAGGGCCACGTGGTCGGATATGCTCTCGGCGGCCTTGATGCCCCTCTGCAGCTCGTCCACGGTGACGGTGATGCGGGCCGGCAGGGTCAGGTTGGGGACCTTGGGGTCGCTCATGCCCTCGGTGCTGACCAGGTTCATGCGGCGGGTGACGTTCCCGACCATGATGACCAGCCTTCCGCGCTCCTCGTCCTGGCGCATCTCGATGATGTCCCCGGACTTGGAGAGCCTGATGACCTCCTTCAGCTTGTCCAGGTCCAGTCCCAGGTCGGTCTCGCTCGCGGAGTACTGCTCGAAGGCCTCCTTGCCCAGGGTGAGGTCGATCATGGCCACATGGGCCGGGTCCACGGCCTTGAGGACTATGCTGTTCTCCCCGATCTTGAACTTGGCCTCATCTATGAGCGTGGAAACGACGTCGACTACGCCTTTGAGAGTGTCGGATCTAAGTTTGGCCTGAAACATTTGGTCCCCTTCTTCCACTGTAAAGTTATGTGCTAATTATAACTTTTCCGCAAATGGAACGCTACGTCAGTACTCGCGCCAGGAGTGCCCGCAGGACACGCACCTGTATATCTTGGTCTCCGGTTCGTCCGCCGCCCGGGTCTGCCTCAGCACCCAGAAGGCCTCCTGGTGCCCGCACTTGGGGCAATCGATCCTGGTACGGGGAAGGGTGGGGGTGTTGCCGTCGATGATGGTCATCTCCTTGTCCTTGCCGCTGGTGGTGAAACATTTGGGCTCCCCGTTCTTCATGACCTCGCATCCGCAGGCAGGATTCTTGCAGACGAACTTGTCATTCTCAGGCCTCATGATCTTTTTACACTTGGGACAGAACATCAATTCTCGCCGAACTCCCACAAAATATGGGGGTATAAAAAATTATTCTGCGGACTCAGATGAACTTCCAATCGCCTGGCTTGAGGGGCTTCTCCTTGGCCGGCCTCTTGGAGGTGCGCTTGGCTAGGCCGGCGATGTTGCGGGGCACCGGTTCTTCGTCCTCCGGTTCCTCCCCTTCCTCGTACCAGCGCTCCCTCCCTCCGGAGTACTCCTCTCCATAGCCGTCGTCCGCCGCCGTGGTGAGGTCCTGCAGGTCGGAGAACCGGATGACCTTCTGCTCCTGGCGGGCGCGGGACGGCCGGGCCGAAACCGGCCGGTTCCCCCTCACCGCCCTGCGGTCCTCGGGCGGCTCCGCCGGTTCCGCCCTCTCTCCGCTGCTCACGTTGACGGTCATGGAGTTGCCCCCGTGCCTGGCAACGTAGCTCATCTCCCTTCTGGACTGCTCGGCGAGGATGCCGCCGATGTAGGCGAAGGCCGCGGTGATGATGTAGACGTCCATGCGCATGTTGGTGGATATCTGGATGGTGTCGATGAAGGAGGTCATGTACATGTCCACGAACACGATGTACGGGGCCAGAAGGGGCACCGCCTCCTCTATCCTCACCAGCAATCGGGACGGGGTCCAGTCGAAGCCCATTATCACCGTGGGAATGGTGCCGTTCTCAACCAGGAGGCTGACGATGAAGATCATGGTGAGGGGCACCAGGGCTGCCAAGACCCCCTTCCAGGGCTTTCCGGCCCTCCTTCCGCCGACGAACCCGGCCACCATCTGCCCGAAGACAGGAAGCCACCAGAGCAGCACGGTCAGTATGAAGGAGTACTTGACCGCGCTCCAGAACGAATAGGGCACCTGAAGGTCGCGGAACTTCTTGATCTCCTCGTCCTCGTAGACCTCGGAGAGGCGATATACCCCGCGGTCAATGAGCGTGTTGGTTACCTCATCGTCCGCGTCGGCGCTACGCCTGAATACCATCCCATCCCCTTCGGTCGGACATATGTCCGACATTTACATTATGTCAAGGATACTATAAATCACTTTTTCAAACTAGCCCGCAGGCCAGCATCATCTCGGAATGTACCCGCTGAGGCCGTACATCGCCAGGGCGCTCTTGGTGCTCTCGGGGGTGATGCGGGAGGGTTGGGTGGCGTAGCGCAGGATGTCCTCCAATGGGTATTCCAAGAACTCGGCCAGAAGCTTCAGCCGGGGCATGGGGAAGGCCTGCTTCCCCTGCATTATCTGCACCACTCCCCATCCCGGATGGACCCGGGACCTGTAACCCAGCCGGCGACCCAGCTCGTTGACCGATCCAGCCTTCTCGATGCCCATCTTGATGAGCTGCACCCGGAAGGCCGACTGGATCCAAACACGATCGGCGTCGAAACGGCTCCTAGAACCGAAGCCTGCCGCAAGGTCGGCCATGACGAACCATCTCACGGAGGGATATAAAATCATTTAGGTGCTTCATTCGTCCCCATCAGGCATGTTCCGCCTACCAAAAACAGTATATATGCATTTGAAGTAGCCTGAGGTGAATGGGAACGTTCCGAAAGGTGGCCGTGGTGCATACCAAGGGCGAGGGGGATGTCTTGGACATCACCGCCCTGGTCGAAGGGGCCGTGGCCGAGTCCGGGATGAGGCAGGGCGCCGCCCTGGTGTTCACCCCGCACTCCACCGCCGCCGTGGTCACCCTAGAGAACGAGCCCGGTCTGAGGGAGGACATCTCCCAGGCCCTGGAAAGGTGCTTCCCCAAGGGGACGGAGTACCAGCACCACCTGCGCTGGGGCGACGGGAACGGGCACTCGCACGTGCGCTCGACGTTCCTGGGCGCCTCGGTCACCCTTCCCTTCGACGAGGGGAGGCTGGAAAGAGGCCATTGGCAGCAGGTGGCCCTGCTGGAACTGGACGTCCGAGGGAGGAGCCGAGAGCTGATAGTTCAGCTCCTGGGCGAATGACCATCAACGATCACGATCAATGAGGTAAACGAAATGAAAGTCAAATTCTTAGGCGGCGCCGAGATAGTGGGCAAGCTGGGAATGCTTGTCGAGAACAAGGGTGCCAATGTGATGTTCGAGTACGGGCTCCGACTGGTGAAGAAGGAGCCCCCGCAGTTCCCGATGGAGTCCCCGAACGTGGAGGGGGTCTTCATCACCCACTCCCATCTGGACCACAGCGGGGCCGTGCCCCGTCTGGTGCAGGAGACCGACTGCGACGTGTACTGCAACGACCTGACCATGGACATCGTGTCCCTGCTGTTCTTCGATTCCATCAAGATAGCCAAGGCCGAAGGGTACGGGAGCATTCTGCGGTACAACGATGTGGACGTGAAGCACGTCTGGCAGAACTACAGGTCATTCCAGGTGGGGGACACCCGGTCCATCGCCGGACTGGAGATCGTGGCCCACAACGCCGGGCACATCCCCGGGGCCCAGATGTACGAGATCAAGGGGCATGAGACCACCCTGTTCACTGGCGACCTGCACACCGAGAACACCCGCCTCACCTATGGGGCCAAGCCGGTGCAGTGCGACAACCTGGTCATCGAGGCCACCTACGCGGGGAGGAATCACCCTCCCCGGCCGAAGAGCGAGGCCCTGCTGCAGCAGAAGGTGCGCGAGGTCGTGGAGCGCGGCGGGACCGCCATAATCCCCTGCTTCGCCGTGGGCCGCATGCAGGAGGTCATGCTCATACTGAAGGATTTGCCCTACGACATGTGGGTGGACGGTATGGGCAAGACCGTGAACGGGTATTACACCGACCACCCCGACTACCTGCGCAGCATCAAGGAGTTCAAGGCGGCCAAGCGCAAGTTCAACCCGGTGCGCACCTCCTCCGCGAGGGACAAGGCCCGCCGGGGACAGGTAATAATCACCACCAGCGGCATGCTCGACGGGGGTCCGGTGCTGCACTACCTGGCCGACCAGAAGGACAACGCCAAGAGCGCGGTCATGATGGTGGGCTACCAGGCCGAGAACTCCAACGGGCGCATGCTCAAGGAGCGGGGGATGGTGGAGACCCAGGACGGGCTGATGAAGATCAACTGCGAGGTCATGACCTTCGACCTGTCCGCACACGCCGACCACGACGAGCTGCTGAACTTCATCAAGGGCTGCAAGCCGAACAAGGTCGTGCTCATGCACTCCGACAACCGCGAGGAGCTGGCCCAGGACCTGGAAGGGGACTTCGAGGTGCTGATGCCCATGAGCGGGGATTACTTCGAGCTGTGAGGGCATCCTTCATAGCTCCGTAAGGGGATTCAGGGACATGGACCTCATCGACCTCTATCTTCAGGAGGACCTGGGGGAGGGGGACATCACCTCCCAGGCCCTGGTGGACGACCGGGACGGCCAGGCGGTCATAGCCGCCGGCCAGGCCGGGGTGCTGGCCGGGCTGGAGGAGGCGGTGGAGGTGTTCCGGAGGATGGGATGCTCCTGCCTCCCCAAGGCCACCGATGGCGATGTGCTGGTGGAGGGACAGGAGGTCCTGGAGGTCAGGGGTCCGCTCAAGGGTATGCTGGCCGGCGAACGTCTGGCCCTCAACTTCATGATGCGCATGAGCGGGATCGCCACCATCACCAGGTCCACGGTGGAATCCTGCCGCAGGGCCAATCCCAACGTGGTGGTGGCCGCCACCCGCAAGACCACCCCCGGCTTCCGGAGGTACGAGAAGAAGGCGGTGCGGCTTGGCGGAGGCGATCCCCACCGCTTCGGCCTGGACGATGCCTTCCTGATCAAGGACAACCACCTCGCCGCGGTGGGCAGCGTCTTCCGGGCGGTGCGCAGGGCGCAGTCCTACTCCTTTGGGAAGAAGGTGGAGATAGAGGTCGAATCCCTGGAGCAGGCCCAGGAGGCTGCCAGGGCCTCGGCGGACATAATCCTGCTGGACAACATGACCCCTGCGCAGGCCAAGGAATGCTACGTGGCCGTGAAGGCCATCGACCAGCGCATAAGGGTGGAGGTCAGCGGCGGGATCACTCCCAAGAACGCCAGGACCTACGCCCGCTACGCCGACGTGATATCCATCGGCGCGCTGACCCACTCCGCCGCGGCCATGCACTTCTCCATGCACATCCGGGATCAATAGCGCGGTCCGCCCTGGCGGTTGTACTCCTCGACACAGCGGTAGGCGTCCACGATCTGCCAAACGTACACGATGAAGGCGATTATCGAGACGATTATGGCCAGGGTCCAGATGGCCCCGAAGTTGCTCACGCTCACGATGGCGAACAGGGAGAGCGCCGGCATGACGCTCAGCAGGGGCACCAGCAGGAATATCAGTATTCCGCGGCCCACCCTCCCTGCGTACACCTGTCTGATGCCCGGAAGCAATATGGATAGGATGACGGCTATGAGGGGTTCCTTCTGCGGACGATACGGGGCGTATCCGGGGTAGGCCGGCTGTGCGTAAGGCTGCTGATACCCTCCGCCCAGGGGCGCGCCGCATCTGTCGCAGAACTGGGCTCCTTCCTTGGCCATGTTCCCGCACTTGCTGCAATAGGTCATATCCCCACCTGCTCCTCCGTTATATCGTCCCGCTTATTCATGGTTTCGAAAAGGTTTTTATCGCCCCCCATCCGTGGCCGGGCCATGGACTTCGAGAAGTACGAGTGCCAGTTCTGCGGCCGTCCCGCCAAGCAGTACGTCTTCGCGGCCTTCTGCTG
>MVPZ01000138.1 GCA_002067045.1 Methanomassiliicoccales archaeon PtaB.Bin134
ATGCTAGGAACCAAGATCTACCTGGGCTGAGCGGATCCTTCCTAAGCCGGCGGCCGTGCCCGGAGAAATCGTCTGATGCAGGTTAGCGTCACTGTACGCGCTGGGGACTTCACACCATACCTCCCCTGGTCCTCCTGGTGATGATGTACGAGGTTCTTCAGTATCAGGATGCCTAGCTGGCCGGAGCTGACAGCTTTCGTGCTGGGTTTGGCCAGCGTATTCCTTCCGTGGTCTGAGATGAGGTATGGTACGCACTGCATCGAGGTCAGGCTGATCGACATGATGGTGGAGGGAGGTGAAGCGGACCTGCCACTCCCCATCTTTGGGACGGCCTTTATCGCCGGCCTCCTGCTATCGCTTATGTGGAAGAAGGGGTGGTGGCTGCAGCTCTCGGGCCTCCTGCCCCTCACCCCTGCCCTTTTGCTCTCGACAGGGGAGGCCATGGGGTTCGAGGGGACCATCGGGTCGATGGCAGCGGCGCTTCCGAAGATTGGCCTTGGTTTTTACCTCGCGTGGACTGCCACTCTAATCTCGATGCCCCTGCACCGATCAAAGTTCACGAGCCGAGACCGCGGCCGTGGCCGATGCCGTGGGCACGGATCTCCACGTGACCGGTCCGGGAGCGATAACGCTTGCTTGATCAAGATTGCCCCCCGATCACGACGTGGAGCGGTCGTGAGCGCTCAGGGAGCATCAGCCACCTATGACGATGCGATGGACCAGGGAAACCTTGCCCTCAGCCACGGCGACCTTGACTCTGCCCTCCGCGCGTACGGCCGGGCCCTGGGCGCGAGCAGGGGCGTTCGAGAAAGGGCCGCCTGCAAGGTGCAGATATCTTTAGCCCTCGGTCGCATGGGAGACCTGGAGGAGGCACATCTGTTCCTTCACGAGGCCAAGGCGCTCGACCCCGGCTCCTGGAACGGTGGCCAGGGGACCGCTCGGTTGCTTCCGATGAAGAGGCCCACCTCGAAGAAGAGGATAAGGTTCGGATTGTCCCCCGAGCCGTAACAGATTGGTTCATGGACGGCGTGCGCCTATTCTCCCCACACTGACCCAGGCCGGGGGTTGTTTGTCGTGCGTCGGGGTTGTTTCCCAATCATGACCCGATGTCACATCGTTGTTCATGGAAAGACCCATAATAACGACACACTGTGCGCCCCTAGCATGCAAGGGGATTCACTGATCGTCCCCGGTCTCTAAGGGCATAGAGACCATATACGCTCCGGGCTTAAGCGTTTGCACGGGTCTCGGGAACAGCCAATAACTACGATCGGGAGGCGAAGAGCGAGCAAAACTTACACAGGGAAGCTATATGTATCCTAGGGAGGAATCATCATTGGGGGTCTCGTGTTCATCGGCTGTAGCGGATGGTCTTTCGAGGATTGGGTGGGAAGGTTCTACCCTGTCAACATGGCCAGGAAGAAGGAAGAGTGGCTGAGGTACTACTCCAGCTACTTCAACACGGTGGAGATAAACAGCACCTTCTTCCGCGAACCTGATGACTTCATCGTGAACGGCTGGATAAAGAAAGGCTCCGTGCTGAAGGACTTCGAGTTCTCAGTGAAGATGCCGCAGACCGTCACCCACCAGGCCCTCATCAACAACGAGGGCGAGCAGGCGGGGGTCATGGCCTCTTCATTCGAGGTCCGCTGCGTCAAGCCTTTGGCTGATAACGGACTGCTTGGAGCGACCCTATTGCAGCTGTCGCCATACTTTAAGAACGAGGAAAGGTCCCGGGAGGCGCTGCGTAGCACCCTGAGCGCCCTGGACACGGAAATCTACCGCTATGCCGTGGAGTTCCGCCATCGCTCGTGGTTCGACAACAGCAGCGGAGAGCTGGAGACGCGGGCGTTCGAGCTGTTGCAATCCCTCAATGTCGCCAATGTGCTGGCGGACGGGCCGGAGGCCCCTGTGGCAAAGGAATGCTCCGCGAACCACGCCTATTTCCGCTTCCATGGGCGTAAGCGGGAAGTATGGTCGGACGATGAGCAGGAGGAGTCCCTTCGCCTCAGCCGCTTCGACCATCTCTACACTGATGAGGAGATCAAGCAGCTGGCGGCCAGCATACAGGTGGTGTCGGCCACACGGTCCCAGACGCGCATCTACTTCAGCAACAACAGCAGGGCTAGGTCAGCCAGGAACGCCCTGCAGTTGATGGACCAGCTGGGCATCGCCCACAAGGAGAAGGACATACCGGTCGACGACCACTCTACCGTAGGGCCCTTCCTGATGAGCAAGCGTTAGGGCCAGAGGCTTCCCGGTCCCTTCACTCGGCCTCCGAGGCGGGCATGGGCCCAAAATGATAAAGCCCATCTATGACGATACCGTGGACGTGGGACCGGTCGGAGGGTTAAGGGAGCTTTTCGAGGCCTCATCCATTGCGGTGGTGGGGGCCTCAAGGTCAGAGGGTAAGATCGGTCATGTGGTTCTCAGGAACATAATCGATTCAGGCTACCGCGGGGCGCTGTACCCGGTGAACCCAAAGGCGGACAGCATCCTCGGTCTTAGAACGTTTCCGGACGTTTCCTCGATACCGGGAGAGGTGGAGATGGTGGTCATCACCGTGCCCAACCATGCCGTTCCCCAGGTCATGGAGGACGCCGGAGAGAAGGGTGTGAAGGTGGCCGTGGTCATCACCGCCGGGTTCAAGGAGACCGGTAGGAAGGGCGCGGAGCTGGAACACCGGGTGGGGGAGATAGCCCGAAAGCACGGCATACGTGTGCTCGGCCCCAACTGCCTGGGGGTCATAAGCACGTCCAACGCCATGAACGCCACCTTCACCAATGACTACCCGAAGGAGGGGTCGGTGGCCATCACCTCGCAGTCCGGGGCCATCTGCTCGGTGGTGCTGGACTGGGCCCGGGCGACGAGGATAGGCTTCTCCAAGTTCGTTTCCGTGGGGAACAAGCTGGACATCGATGAGGCGGACCTGATGGCCTATCTCAAGGACGATGAGGACACCAAGGTCATCGGTATGTACATCGAAGGCATGGCCCGGGGGCAGGAGTTCATGAGGGCGGCTAGGGCGGTGACACGGGAGAAGCCCGTGATCGCCCTCAAGGCTGGCCGCACCGCCTTCGGGGCGAAGGCCACCTCATCTCATACTGGAGCTCTGTCGGGCAGCGACCAGGTCTACGAGGCAGCCCTGGCGCAGTCGGGGGTGATACGAGTGGACACCATAGATGAGCTCTTCGACCTGCTGCAGGCCTTCGGAACACTAGCGCTCCCACAGGGGGATGGGTTGGCCATCGTTACCAACGCCGGAGGCCTGGGGGTGCTCGCAGCGGACGCGGTATCCGATCACGGCATCTCCCTGGCGTCCTTCACCAAGGAAACGGTGGAGAGGCTGGCCTCGGGCCTGCCGGAGGAGGCGGGATTGTACAACCCCGTGGACGTCATCGGGGACGCGGACTCCGCCCGCTTCGAGCACGCCATCAACACCGTCATGGAGGACCCCCACGTACACATGGTCCTGGCCATGCTGGCGCCCACCGACATGCTGGACGTGACCAGCGTAGCGAGCACCATCGCTTCCTTCTCCGTCACCGCCCGGGTGCCGGTGGCCACGGCGTTCGTGGGCGGAGAGGACGTGGCCGAGGGCTCCCGCATACTCATGGAGGCCGGTGTGCCCAGCTACCAGTCGCCGGACCGCGCGGTCCGGGCCCTGGCAGCGATGGTCGACTACAAGGAGATGCGGGACCGCAGGGCCGAGCGCGATGCACCGCCGGTCCAGGGGGACCAGGCGGCAGTGAGAAGGCTTCTCGACCGGGTGAGGGCCCAAGGACGGACCGCCCTCAGCGAGAGCGAGGGCAAGGAGATCCTGATGGCCTACGGAATGCCCGTCCCTCCGGAAGGCGAGGCCCGCACCGCCGATGAGGCGGTGAAGCTTGCCCATGTCATCGGCTACCCCGTGGTCATGAAGGTATCCTCCCCGGACATAGCCCATAAGACGGATGTGGGAGGTGTGGTGGTCAACCTGCGCAGCG
>MVPZ01000139.1 GCA_002067045.1 Methanomassiliicoccales archaeon PtaB.Bin134
CAGGTCCCGCACCATGATGGCGAAGGGCTTCTCCTTCCTGCGGTACCACTCGCGCATGTGCTCCAGCCGGTCCAGGGTGCAGCACAGGTGCATCCCTCCCCAGCTCTTGGCCACGCCGATCATCCCCTCATCCAGGGCCCTGGCGAACTTGCGTATTGGATCATCGTAATCACGGCCGCCGTCCGGGCCCAGCAGATGATAGCGCGGACCGCACACCGGGCAGGTGACGGTCTGGTGATGGAAGCGCCTGGCGTCCGGGTCCCGGTACTCCCTGGAGCATTCCGGGCACATATGGAACGGCCGCATGGAGGTCTTCTCCCGGTCGTAGGGCAGGTCCTCGATCACCGTGAAGCGGGCCCCGCAGTCGGTGCAGTTGGTGAAGGGGTACAGGTACCTGCGGTCCCGGGGGTCGAACATCTCCCGCAGGCAGCTCTCGCAAACCGCGGTGTCGTTGGGGATGCCCACCCCCCTGGTCCCGGCCTGGCTGGGGACGATGGCGAACCCCATCCCCCTAAGCTCGTCGTCGGGAAGTCCCCCGGAAACCTCCACGGAGTCCAGACGGGCCAGGGGCGGCAGGGCCTCCCTGAGCCTGGCCACGAACTCCCCGGGGTCCCCGTCGATCTCAATGACCACGTTGGAGCCGTTGTTCTGCACATAGCCGCTCAGGCCCATGGACCTGGCCAGGCGGTGGACCGTCGGCCGGAAACCCACCCCCTGGACCACTCCCCGCACGGTTATGCGCATGCCCCTTTCCATCATGCCCCAGCTATTTATCCCTTATCGGTCCACACGCGTGGGGAATAAATATTCGTACCTAGTTCCCTTGGAAGATATCATGAGCGAGGTACCCGAGGGACTCCATTACACCAAGGACCACGAGTGGGCGAAGGTCGAGGGCGAGGTGGCCACCGTGGGCATCACCGACCATGCCCAGGGCGAGCTGACCGAGTTCGTCTATGTGCAGCTCCCCAAGAAGGGCGCCAATGTAAAGAAGGGCGAGGTCCTGGCGGTGGTGGAGAGCGTCAAGAACACCGCGGACGTGTACGCCCCGGTGTCCGGAGAGGTCGTGGAAGTGAACTCCCCGGTGGACGACGATCCCTCCCTGATAAACAGATCCCCGTACGAGAACGGCTGGCTCGCCCGCATCAGGATGTCCGAGCCTGGCGAGCAGGGCAAGCTCATGGACGCCGCGGCCTACCGCAAGCACATCGGCGAGTGATCAGTAGTCCAGGTAGATGTTGCAGGCCTGGCATTCCTCGCGCAGCCGCTGGATGAAGGCCTCCTCGTCCTTGAGCAGCTCCTTCACCGCCCTCCAGGTCTGGGTGCAGTCCTTGTACTCCACCCCCACCATGCGGTGGATTATGATATCCACCCTTTTCCGGTTGTCGATATCTATCTGCAATCCAGCCCTCTTGAACACCGGGTCAAGGTGGCGGAAGTAGCAGGTCATGAGGAATAGAATGCCCTTGATGCAAATAAAAAAGTTTCATCCCCTTTACGGAAAGCATTAAGCTCATTCAGCTCGAGTAATGGAATCCATGGCTGAAAAGCTGAAAGAGGGCGACCTCGCCCCGGACTTCGAGCTTCCCGATCAGGACGGACGCATGGTGAGCTCCAAGGAGTTCAGGGGCAAGAAGGCCCTGGCCCTGTACTTCTATCCCGCCGACTTCACCAAGGTGTGCACCATGGAGGCCGTCTCCTTCCGGCAGATGCATGAGCAGTTCCAGGCCGCGGGCGCGGAGGTCATCGGGGTCTCCTCGGACGACGTCAAGACGCACAAGGAGTTCGCCACGGACCACGAGCTTACCTTCCTGCTGCTTAGCGACGAGAAGCAGGAGCTGAGGAAGGCCTTCGGGGCCTTCGGCATTGGCGGAACTCCTGCGCGCATCACCTACGTCATAGACAAGGAATGGAGGATACGCCTGGTCTTCAATTCCATGCTGCGCTCCAAGGAGCATGCCGAGCAGGCCCTTGACATCATCAAGGGGCTGTGATCAGGCCCCGGCCGCTTCCAGCACCCTGCCGCACTCGCACTTCTTCCGTTCCTGGGGAACCTTGGGGACGGTGGCCGAGAGCAGGGTGCGTATGCGGTCCATGTTCTCGGACATGACCTTCAGGATGGCCGCGGTGTCCACCGGGTGGTCGGCCCAGACATCGTAATCGGTTATCATGGCCAGGCTGGTGTAGCACATCTCCATCTCCCGGGCCAGGGCGCATTCGGGCGCCAGGGTCATGCCGATGACGTCGGCGAAGGCCCGATACATCCGGCTCTCGGCCCTGGTGGAGAACCTGGGCCCCTCGATGCACACGTACGTTCCCCCGGAATGCACCTTGATCTTGGCCTTCTTGGCCTCCTTGGCGAACAGGGCGTTCATCTCCGGGCAGAAAGGGTCGGCCGCCCCGATGTGCACCGTCCGGGGGCCGTCGAAGAAGGTGTACTTTCGGGACTTGGTGAGATCGATGAACTGGTCCACCAGGACGATCTCCCCGGGCTGAAACTCCTCCTGCAGCGAGCCCACCGCGCATGGGGATATGATCCTCTCCACCCCCAGCTGCTTCATGGCGTATATGTTGGCCCGGTAGTTGATCATGTGCGGCGGGAGGACATGTCCGCGCCCGTGCCGGGGCAGGAAGGCCACCGGGACTCCCCTGAGCTCCCCGACCTGTATCTCGTCCGAGGCCGCCCCGTAGGGGGTGTGCGGCCTGACGGTCTCCTTCAGCTCGAACATCTCCGGGTCGTAGACCCCGGTGCCTCCGATAATTCCAATCCTGGCCTTCATCTTTCTCCTCCCGGGTAGGCGCGGGGACGCTAATAAACTGTCCGTCAGGGCATTAGGGGGTCCGCTGGATGGATTAACGGCGCTTAATCTTCCATCCTTGCGGAACAAGGTTACCAAACATTATATTATGACCTTAAAAATCCCCAAGGGGAAAGTCATGTTGGAGAAGAACGAGGTCAACCCCATATGGGCATGCCGGGCCTTTCCCGCCTTCCCGGTGGTACTGGTGGCGGTGGGCGACGCCAAGGGCGAACGCAACGTTCTCACCGTGGCCCTGGTGCACATGTTCTCGTTCAACCCTCCCGTGCTGGGCATAGGGATATCTCCCGCCCGCCACAGCTATGAGCTCCTGGAGACCTCCGAGGACTTCTCCATCAACATCCCCGGCAAGGACCTGGTAGAGGAGGTCCTGTACTGCGGGCAGCACTCCGGGCGGGAGGTGGACAAGTTCGAGGACTGCGGGTTCGAGCCCCTGCCCTCCAAGAAGATACGCTCCCCGGTCATCGCGGACTGCGTGGTCAACCTGGAGTGCGTGAAGAGGCAGCGGGTGGACGCCGGCGACCACGTGTGGTACCTGGGGGAGGTGGTGCACGCGGAGATGGCCAAGGACGCCGACCGCGAGAAGACCCTCATGTACTGGTCCGGGGAGTTCCGGGTGCTGGGCGACGTCATCCGCAAGCGCTGAAAAGCTTTATTACCACACCGCTCCCGTTCTATTAGCGGTGCTAACTTGGTAAGCATGGACGACAAGGTGGACCTGGATCACATGGGGGCGGTCATGTCCCTGCCGCCGGCGCCGGTGGTGCTGGTGGGGGTGGCCGACAAGGACTGGACGGACAAGAACATCATCACCGTGGGCATGTTCAACGT
>MVPZ01000140.1 GCA_002067045.1 Methanomassiliicoccales archaeon PtaB.Bin134
CGCTCGAATCCAGCGTTGGGCTCGAGCTCGAAGACCTTGGCTCCGAACTCCTCCGGGACCACCGGCCTGTGGTCGGCGAAGCGGAAGTACACCAGCTCCCGCCCCTGCCTGCCCGCCTCGCGACAGAAAGGGGCCACGAACTTCAGATAATCATCAATGTAATCGACCTGCAGGACCACATTGTCGCCCAGCAAAACCCTGTTCAGGATGCGGTCCAGGCCAGGAAGACCGGTGTTGGATGCCTCACCCTCCGCGTTCACGAGCTCTCGAACCTCCCTTGCTTCCCAGTTATGGACTACCTCTCCAGCCTGCAGAATAAATCATTTTAATATTATTTCAATCAGCGCGAGGGACCATCGCCCCCTCATGGGAGGTCTCCAGGCCATCAACATGGCAGATCCGTTCTCGGTTCAGAAAGGAACCTGGGACAGTTTTTTAAAGGGCCGGTGACTACCCGGCCCACCCCTAGGAGGGATTGATTGGACCTAAATGATACGATCCCATATACGAACATAGAACTGATACAGCTGATCGTCGCGTTGATCATCCTGGTGGTCGGTTTCGTCGCGATCAAGATAATCGGAAAGATGCTGCGCCGCGTCATGTGCAAGACCCATATGCCCGCGCTGCTGGTGGATTTCCTGCTGCGCGTGCTGAAGGTCGTCCTCTACGTGGTGCTGCTCCTGGTGTTCCTGGGCGCCCTCGGGTTCGAAGTGAACTCCGCTCTGCTTGCCCTTTCGGCGGTCATAGGCCTAGTGCTGGGCTTCGGCCTGCAGGACACCATGATGAACTTCTTCTCCGGGATCTGGTTGGCCCTGGTTCGCCCCATCGAGAAGGATGAGTGGATCACCGTCAACGGATTCTCCGGGCGGGTGAACGCCATCGGCATCATGTCCACGGAGATGATCACCGCTGACAACGTCTACATAACCCTGCCTAACAAGACGGTCTGGGGTAGCCCCATCACCAACAACAGCCGCATGCCCACCAGGCGGGTCGACGTCTCCGTGGGCACCAGCTATTCGGGGGACGTCAACAAGGCCATCGGCGTGGCCATGGAGCTGATGAGCGGTCACCCCAAGGTGCACAAGGACCCTGCACCGGTGGTGATCGTGACCGATCTCGGAAGCTCCTCGGTCAACCTCTCCATGAGGGCCTGGACCGATAACGCCGATTATTGGGAGGTCAAGGGCGACCTGACCAAGGGCGTGTTCGAGGCCTTCGCGCGCGAGGGGATCGAGATACCGTTCCCGCAGATGGATGTCCATCTGGCGAGGACCGGTTGAAGACCGGTCCGGCCGAGGGGCTCGGCCTCAATCAACCGGCCGGCCCCAATTACTTTTCTCAAATCCGATCTATGGCCCGAAGGGGGCGATGCGACCGCCCCCAGGCCATGCGGCCGGTCAAATGACCTCTATACACCCTTCCAGTTCAAAGTCGGTGACGTGCCGCCGGAAGCGGTCCCACTGCGCCTCCTTGACATGCAGGAACGCCTCGAAGGTGTGCGACCCCAGGGCCTCACGCACCAGATGGCTTCCCCGCATGTATGACAAGGCCTCACCCAGGTCCTCCGGTAGGGTCTCTATTCCGTTCTGCTCTATCTCCACCCGGTCCATGGCGTAGGTGTCCTTCTCGAAGGGCTCTCCGGGATCTATGCGGTTCTCGATCCCGTCCAATCCAGCGGCGAGCATGACCGCGAACTGCAGGTACTGGTTCCCCGCCGGGTCCGGGTTCCGGTGCTCCACCCGGGTGCTACCCCCTCTTCCGGCAGGCACCCGGATGAGCGCGCTCCTGTTGCTGTTGGCCCAGGTGATGCAGAATGGAGCCTCGAATCCCGGCACCAGCCGGCGGTAGGAGTTGATATGGGAGGTCATGATCGCGCAGGTCTCCTTGGCATGGGCCAGCAATCCGCCGATGAAGTAAAGGGCTGTTCTGCTCAGACCGAAATCACCGTCCGGATCGTCGAACACGTTCCTTCCGTTCCCATCTATCAGGGACTGGTGCACATGCATCGCCGAGCCGTAGGCGTCCTCCAGGGGCTTGGGCATGAATGTGGCGTGCATATCATGCTGCTTGGCGATGGTCCTGATGCCCAGCTTCATGGTGGTCATGCGGTCCGCCACGGTCAGGGCGTCGGAGTAACGCAGGGTCACCTCCTGCTGCCCCGGGGCGACCTCGTGGTGCGAGGCCTCCACATCGAAGCCCATGGCGTCGAAGGTCCACATTATGTCCTTGCGCACCTCCTCGCCCCGGTCCCTGGGGATAAGGTCGAAGTAACCGCCGCGGTCGGATGGGGCCCTGCAGGGCCTGCCGTCACCGTCCGTGTTGAACAGGAAGAACTCGATCTCCGGCCCGATCTGATAGGTCCATCCCATCTCCCTGGCCCTTGCCAGCTGTTTTTCCAGTATGTAGCGGGGATCGCCTATGAAACGATCCTCGCCGGTGTCCCTGGTGGAGGCGTCGAAGATGGTGCAGAGCAGCCTTCCCGTCCTCCGGTCCCCGCCCATGGTCCAGGGATAGGTCTGATAGGAACCGGCGATGGGAATGGCCCGCATGTCCGATTCATTGACCGTCGAGTAGCCCAGGATGGAGGATCTATCTATGTACACGCCGTCCCTCAACACCATATCCAGCCGACGGGCGGGTATGGTGACGCTCTTCACGCTGCCCAGGAGGTCCGAGAACTGCAGTTCGATGAACTTGACCTTGTCCACGGTCACCCTCCTTATCAGCTCCTTCCTGCATTCCTCCTCGCATTCGTATGTCACGTTCATTGACCATGGGTCCAGCAGTGAAATAATTTTTTCAAAACACATTTATATGATGTATGGCCGACGGGGCGCGCTCCTCCCTATTGAACGGATATCAGGTTCTGCGGGCGATGTTGAAGAAATGTTGAAGGTGGGGTTTGCCGGTCCGGGAGGTCCCCGGACATGAAGGTCCGCTGTAGGCCTTTGGGGCGCTTACATGGATTGCAGCCTTTGGCCGGCCAGCATCAGGGCCTCGTTGAGCTCCTTGGCCAGCTGGCAGCTCTGATTGCACTTGGAGGGGCAGGTGCAGTATACGGGCACCTTCTCCTGCATCCACATTCCCAGGGTCCCCAGGGCGGTCAACTGTTCCTTGCTGGCGTTCTGCACGAAATCCTTGAACTCCATCTATTTCACCTGAAACTGGGAAGCAAAGAATAATACATTAATATTATGAATTAATATAACACTTGACTAAAATGAGCAGCGAAGCAGAGATGGCAAGGTCACTGGACCAGCTCAAGGAAGAGATCGGGCGATTGAGCCATACGGTGCAAAGCGTTCGCTACGAGGATTTCAAGAAGGTGGTCCTGACCCAGGTCCAATATGTGATGACCGAGCATTACCGCGGCTACCTGGAGGCGAACATGGAACGTATCGATTGCCTCTCCTCCTGCCCGTTGCGCAATGAATGCCGCAAGCAGTTGGACTCCATCTTCCAGGGCATATCGTCATGCTTCATGAGGGATGACTTCCCATCGGCCATGGAAGAACTGGACCGGGCCGAGTCGCTCATCGGAGGGCTGCACTCCCCCTGCCAGAGCCGGGAATGCCACGACCTCCAGCTGGGCATGGTCAGGGATGTTAGGTCCCTGGTGTCCTTCATGCAGAGGATATCGGAGGGGATAGGCGGCCCCGCACCGCCTGGACCGGCTCCCGCGCCGGAAGGCTCCATGGACCTGGACGGGATATCCAGGATGATGGCCCCCCTGGCCCATCCGGCCCGCCTGCAGGTGCTCTGCGCCCTTGGCGCCCAGGACCGCACCTTCACCGACCTGAGCCGGGAGCTGGACATGAGGACGGGGCATCTGCAGTTCCACCTGCGCCCGCTTCTGGACGAGGGTTACGTCAGCAAGCAGCGCAACCGGGGGGACTACTCCATAACCCCCCGGGGAAGGGCCGCCCTGGACCTCCTGGGCATGTTCTCCCAGAGGCTTACCATCTAGCGCCTCCTCCAGTACATCAGGTACCATATCACCGCCGCGGCCATGACCGCTATGCCGATGATCAGGACCAGGAGCATGATGTCGAGACCTCCTTCGCCCTGCTCCCTCTCGACCATCACCACGGAGGACTCCAGGTCCAGCCAGTCGCTTGGATATATGGTCAGGGTCTCATGAGGCCCTATCTCGATGTTGAAGGCCTCGCAGGTCGGCAGACCGGTCAGCGTTCCGTTCAGCCTATCCCAGGCCTCCTCGCTGAGCACGTTCCCCTGGAAGCGCACATCGAAGGTGAAGTCATGGTCCCCATCGTTCCGGAACACCAGCCTGTCGCATTCATGCGAGGTGTTGATGATGGCCCGGTCGCCCTCGAATATGCTGGCGTTGATGATCCTGAACACCCTTTCCCGCTCGTCGAAGCGCTTGATCATGGCGGCGGAGTAGACCTTCTCCTCGTCCGAGGTGCGGAAGGTCATGGTGCCCCAGTACGGGCTCCCCTCCTCCATGAACAGCCTTAGGGAGTCCTCGGTCCCGTTCTCGGCCATGGCGTTCTCGATGGCGTAGGCCGTCCTGTTCCCTTTGAACAAGGTGCAGTTGTAGATGCCATGCTCAAAACCGTGGATGCGCGTGGTGTAGTTGCCATCGGGCAGATGGAATCCGACCAGGCCGATACCGTTCCCTGAATGCAGGGTGAAGGGCGAAGCCCCCTCGATCTCCATGCGGTAGGTGCCGTTGTCCAGCATCTCCATGACATTCCCCTCCTGGTCCTCCACCGACCCGGAGGCGCATCCGAACACCAGGTCGCAGAGCCCGTCCAGGGTGGTCGGCAGCGTGCGGTCCCCGGTCACCACGTCCGAGTGCACGAAGGTGAGCCCCATGGTCCCTCCCCACCAGCCCTGTCCCGGGCTGAAGTAGTATGACCATTCCCAGTACATTCCGCTCTTGTCTATCTCGATGTAGGGCGGGTGGTTCATGTTCGCGTCCACGTCGAGCAGCGCGGTCTCGGCGGTGCTCTCCCGGGACCACTCGGGCTTGTTTATGTCCCAGATGTACACCCGGGTGGTGTCCGCGTCTATGTCCACGACCTGGTAGGGCACCACGATGTGCCCGCTGCCCCCGTCGACTATGGATATCACTCCGAGGTCCCCGCTGTCGATGGAGCTCTCAATGGCCGACAGCACCAGCCCCATGCCCGAGAGCCCGTGCACCGAGGGCGCGAGGTTGTACAGATGCTCGGCCACCCAGTAGTGCACACATTCCGCGGAGACCTGCGAGCCATGCATGAAGTCCACCCTCTCCCTCAGCGCCCCTACCAGCTCCAGGTCGTCCACGGTGTACACCCCTGGCTGTATCTCCTCGGGCTCCAGCTTCTCCAAGGCCAGCTCCAGGTTCACCACGCTCAGCCCGAAGCATTCCCCGCCCTGGGCCAGGTGGCAGTAGGCGATCCCGTACCACAGTGCGGCCAGGGGATCGGGGCAGAACGGCTCGTCGATGAGATACCCTAGGCAGTCCCAGCCGTCCCAGGGCGTCCAGTAGGGAAGCCCTAAGCATATCCAGAGGCACAGGTACACGTCATTCCCGAAGGTCCTGCGGTAATCGCCGTTCTCCCAGACCAGCCAGGGATAGGACAGGTAATCCTTGTCGATGTTCCCGAAGGTGAACCCGTGATCCAGGCAGTACCAGGGCCTGGGATGGACGTCCAGCTCGTCCTCGGACTCTGCGGTGCCGGCGGCCGTGGTGATTGTTATCGTCCTCGGCCCCAGCGGGATACCGCTAGCCAGGGTGAAGTTGAAGGATTCGTCCGGGTTCGGATTGGCTGGGCTGGGCGAGGTGGGCACCGTGGCGGTCAGCACCATCATGTTGCTTCCGGTGATGCATACGTCCGTGCCCTCGTACCCCAGGGCCGGGGTGAAGCCGGTTATGCTCGGGCCGGTGGGGGTGATCAGTACGCTGGTCCTCTTCATGTTGTCCGTGTAGTGCGGGACCTCGATGTCCCCGCCGTCGCTCACGGTCAGCTGGAACACCAGGCTCACGCTGTAGTCCCGTATGTTCGCCCTGAAGGAGGGGCGGTCGTCATAAGGGTCGGACAGCGCGACGTCAAAGCCCAGGCTGTCCACCTGCTCCCAATAATAGAACAGCGCATCACCGTCGGGATCGTAGCTGTCCGAGCCGTCCAGCACCACCAGCTCCCCCTCCAGTGCGCTGAGGCTGTTGGGGGCCACGGCCACCGGCGGACGGTTCCAGACCGTCTCGGTGAAGATGTAGAAGGGGTTGCTGCTGGTGGAGAACGCATCATCCACTATGCTTCCCGTCACGTCCAGCTGCACCTTGATCTTGGCCGTTCGAATATCCAGGGCCGGCACCCGCCAGGAATAGGAGGTGGTGGATGCCGTCAGGTTGGCGAACGGCGTGAAGGTGGAGCCGTTGTTCTGGGACAGGTACAGCCGGAAGGTGTGGGCGGTACCGGCGGCCAGGGTGTACCTCCAGGTTATGTCGTACGTATCCCCGTCGAACAGCACCAGCTGCCCCGGTATGGAGGGATTGGGGGTGATGAGGCTGACCGAGGGAACGTTGGAATTGCTGATGATTCGCAGGTCCGTATCGCTCACATCGTGGGCCAGCTCCGAGAACTCCGTGTGGTACACTCCCACCTTTATGCGCACATGGTCGGAGCTGATACCCTCCGGAACCTCCCAATCGTAGCTGAAATCGTTAGCCGTGCTGGCGATGATGTTCAACCAGGTCGAACCGCCATTTAGGGAGTAGTTCAGATAGGCCCCCGTGATTATCCCGGAGGCGTCGTTCGCGGTGGCCCAGGTTATCTCATAGGTGCTCCCGCCCACCAGGGTCTCTCCTCCGTTGAGGGAGGTCATCTCTATCCATGGAGAGCTGATCTCGAACTCCGGGCTGACTATCTCCTTGATGAAGGTACCTCCCGGCAGGGAGGTGTAGGCCCGCAACCTGATCTGCCCGTGGGCGCTCTCGTAATAATCGGTCATGAACCAAACCCCGCCCTGTTCCGCGGGGATGTTCGAGAATATCCCGGTGGGGGTGAACCAGGCTCCCCAGGTGGCCTCGGGTTTGTACCTGACCTGCATCATCAGCGCACCCACCTGCCCGGTTCCGTCCCACAGGTTCCATCGGATAAGCTCGTTGCGTCCGTAGCTCATGGTCGAGGGGAAGTCCATGAACTCCAGATTCGCGCTGGGGGTGATGCTGAAGTTCCCGTTGCTCTGGTCTGCGCGGTACACGGTGTACGGCGACGAGGTGCGGTTCCGCCATTCCACCTGCACCCTAGCCGAGGTGGTGTCCACGTTGTTCGGCACATGCCAGGGGATCACCTGCGAACCGCCGGCGTTGGCGTTGGTGGTGATCTCGTTCGGGAAGGTCAGCCCCCCGTCGGTGGAATAGGTCACCACCAGCACGCCTCCGGCCACCGAGGTGCTCAGCCTTATGTCGAAGACGCTCCCTCCGAATATGTTCTCGCCTCCGTTGGGGTCGTCCACGCTCAGTATGTATGAGATGGCCTCGACCTCACCGGAAGGGGCGATCAGTCCGGCCAGGAGCACGGTCAGCAATAAAAGGGAAGCAGTAACGGTCCTTATTTTTTTAAAATAGTTTTTATATTTATAAACATCGGCACTAAACATCCGCTGTGACCTCGATGCCACCACGAACACCTCCCCCCGTTCGGGCGCGCCGAGAAACTCCCGGAAAAACAGACGCCCGAAAAAAGTTGCGTTTATGCCGTTAAATAACTTGGCATCGCCGACAGGATGCACAATCGACGGTTGACGATTCGGCATTGTGCGGGAAAATGCTGGCCAATTCCGGCATCCCGATCCATCCAGCGGTCCCAGGTATCATGGCAAAGGTTATTTCAGCCCCTGCCATACAGCTTCCGATTATCATGACCAACGATGCCCTAGAAGCCTACGACTCGCTCATGGCCCGATCCAAGGACATTTTCGTGCTCGGCTCCTCCATCAGCATTCTGCATTGGGACATGGAGACCAAGATGCCCCCCCGGGGTCTGGGCATGCGCGCCGAGCAGCTCTCCGCCCTGGAGCTGCTCATCCACAAGAAGATCACCGACCCGGAGATCGCCCGCCTCCTGGAGGTCTGTGAGAGGGAGGCTGGGGCGTTCGATCCCATAAAGGCCAGGAACCTGAGCCTGCTGCGCAAGAGCTACAACGAGAGCGCCAGGCTGCCCGATGCATTGGTGGCCGAGACCGCCAGGCACCAGACCATATGCAACGGGTCCTGGAAGAAGGCCAAGGCGGCCAAGGACTTCAAGATGTTCAGCGACGACCTGGCCAAGATGATCGAGCTGCGCAAGCAGGCCGCGGCCATCCTGATGGAGGTCAAGGGCAGCAAGACCCCCTACGACGCCCTTCTGGACCAGTTCGAGCCCAACATGACCGCGGAGCGTATCGACGCGGTGTTCAGGGAGCTGCGCGACGGCCTCATCAAGCTCATCGACAAGGTGCAGTCCTCCCCCACCAAGCCGGACCTGTCCCTGCTCGGCCGGAACATCCCCGTGGACGTGCAGAGGAAGATCTCCACCGAGGCCATGTCCTTCATCGGCTACGACACCGTGTCCCCGGAGGCCGGTGGTCGTTTGGACGAGACCGAGCACCCCTTCACCACCGGAAGCTACGATGACGTGCGCATCACCACCCATTACTACGAGGACCGCTTCTTCTCCTCACTGTTCAGCGTGATGCACGAGGGCGGCCACGCCCTTTACGACCAGGGGATCCCCAGGGAATGGATGTACCAGCCCATAGGGACGCCCTGCTCCTACGGCATCCACGAGTCGCAATCGCGCTTCGTGGAGAACGTGGTCGGCCGTTCGCCTGAGTTCCTGAACTACGCCCTGCCCCGCTTCCGCAAGCTCTATCCCAAGGGCTTCAAGGGCATGAAGAACAAGGAGATCATCGCCGCGGCGAACGCCGTGAACCCCTCCAAGATAAGGGTGGAGGCCGACGAGGTGACGTATGCCCTCCATGTCATCGTGCGTTTCGAGATAGAGAAGGACATATTCGCCGGCAAGGTCACCGTGGACGAGCTCCCGCAGCTCTGGAACCAGAAGTACTCCGACTACCTGGGCGTGAGGATAGAGAACGACGCCGAGGGCGTGCTGCAGGACACCCATTGGTCCGGAGGGGCCTTCGGCTACTTCCCCTCTTACGCCCTGGGGAACATCTACTCAGGCATGTTCCTGGACAAGATGCAGAAGGACCTGCCGCAGTGGCGCAAGGGCGTGCGCAATGGGGACTTCGCCCCGGTGCTGCAATGGCTGCGAAGCAACGTGCACTCCAAGGGCGACCTCTACGACCCTGCCGACCTGATAAGGGTGGTGACCGGGAAGGAGATCACGGTAACCCCGTTCCTCAGGTACCTGGAGAGGAAGATGTCCAAGATCTACGGCTTCTGAGGATAATGGGGGGCGCCACTCCCCCGCCTTTTTTTAATTCAAGGCTGTAGGACCGCAAAAATTGGAAAAAGGAAAGTGGTTTTCACTCACTTGAAGCGTATGGTCTCCAGGTTCATGGGGGCCCTGGTCTCCACGTTGAACTTGCGGTACAGGGCGGAGGCCAGCTCCAGGCACTTGTGCTCCTCACCGTGGCCGATGACGATGCGCTCCGGTTTGGGGTCCAGGGAGGCGATGTAGTTGATGAGCTGCCGGCGGTCGGAGTGACCGGAGAAGCCGTCCACCACCTCCACGTTCATGCGGAAGTCCACGGTTATGGACTTGCCCTTGTCCGACAGGGTCAGCTCCTTAACCCCTCTCTGGATCTTGCGCCCGATGGTGCCGTCGGCCTGGTATCCCACGAACACCAGGGTGGCCGTGGGATCGCTGGCCCAGGCCTTGACGTATTCCATGACCGGGCCGCCGTTCATCATGCCGCTGGTGGCCAGGACTATGCACGGCTCCACGTCGTGAAGGATGCGCTCCCTCATCTCCTGGCTGTCCACGCGCTTGAACATGTCGCTCAGGAAGGGGTTCTGCCCCATCTGGAATATCTGGGTGCGCAGCTGGCTGTTGAGGTACTCCGGGTACGCAGTATGGATGGCCGTGGCCTCCCAGATGCTGCCGTCCAGGTACACCGGCACCTTGTCCACCTTGCCGGTGCGGGCCAGCTCCTCGATCACCAGCATGACCTCCTGCGAACGGCCGACCGCGAACACCGGGACGATGATCTTGCCCTTGCGCTGCATTATGGCCCTCTCGATGACCCCGCGCAGCTGGGTGGCGGCGTCGATCCTGCTGGGCTGTATGTCGTTCGACCCGCCGTAGGTGGACTCGATTACCAGGGTCTCCAGCCGGGGGAACTTGTTGGTGGTGGCGTTGAAGAGCCAGCTCCTCTCGTACTTCATGTCCCCGGTGAAAGCCACGTTGTACAGTCCGTCGCCGACGTGGAAGTGGCAGACCGCGGAACCCAGGATGTGGCCGGCGTTCTGCATGGTCAGCCGGATGTCCGGGGCGATGTCGGTGGTCTCCCCGTACTTGACGGTGATGCAGTGCTTGACCACCTCCTTCACGTGCTTGGCCTCGTACTCGTTCTTGTTGGCCTCCCCGAAGGACACCTTGATGGCGTCCAGCAGGCTCAGGGACATGAGGTCCCTGGTGGGCGGGGTGCAGTACACCGGCCCGTCGTAGCCGTACTTGAAGAGCACCGGGAGGAGTCCGCAGTGGTCCAGGTGGGCGTGGGTGATGACCACCGCGTCCAGGGAATCGAAGGGCAGGAACTCCGGTGCGGAGAAGTAAGGTGTGGGCTGTGGGCTGGTCTTGGAAGGCCACATGCCGCAGTCGATGAGGATCTTGCTGTCCCGGGTGTGCAGCAGGGTGGCCGATCGGCCGACCTCGCGGAAGCCTCCCAGGGAGGTCATGCGGACCCAGCTTTCGCCTTCGGGCTTGCCCTGCGCCAACCGCTTTCCGACCTTGCGCAGGAACTCCTTCCTCTCGGCCTGGACCAGGCGCAGGTAGGCCCTGGTCTCGTAGACGGTCTTAGAGGGGATGGGGGGAGCGCGGATTACCTTGGGGGCCCAGCCAATCTCCTTCTTGATCTCATTGAGCACTGCCCCCTGCTTTCCGATCACCAGGCCCGGGGCAACCGCCTCGATGGTAACCTCGCCGGTGTCGTCCTCGAAGGAGATGTTGGTTATCTGCGCCTCCTCGGGTATGATGTCCCGGAGCTTCTTCTCCACCTCCTCGGAGTTGGCCAGTGTGGAAGGGTCAGGGCGTATTGCCACGCGGCGTCTCAAGCCCTGCGCCAGCTGGCGTATCATGTCGTTCCCGGAGGCGAAGGCCTCCATGTCCTTGGTGTAGATCACCACTATGGGCCCCTCAAAATCAATGGCCGTGATATCGATGTGCGATGGCACTATCTTGCGGACCTGTTCTCGGGCCTCTTCGAGAATCTTTTCTGCGCTCATGACGTTCACTTTAGGGAAATTATAACAGGAAAGTTGGTTGGGAAGGGGTTTACGGCCTGGGGACGGTTATCCCCATCCGGGAGGCCCGCTTGAGGATCTCCTCCTGGGAGACCTCCACGTAGCCATCCTTGGTGATGGTCACGATGTCCATGCCATCGCCGCTCGCCGAGTCCCTCTTCATGGCCCCGTTCAGGGCGCGGATGGCCAGGTTGATGGAGTCATCCAGGCTGATCCCGTCTTGGTAATGGTCCTCCAGGACCCCGTAGGCGTAGGGGGAGCCGGAACCGACGCTGATGTATCGGTCGGGTATGGAGCCGCCGGCCGCGTCCAGGGAGAACACGTGCCCGCCCTCGCGGTCGTATCCCCCAACGATCAGGCCCACGTAGTAATAACCGTAGGCGCCTCCTCCCCTCCTCAGGATGTTGGAGGTCAGGGTCGCTGCCGACTTTACGGTCATGGGCGCGGTCCTCTTGAGCTTGTACAGCTCCACCTCCGCCCGGAGGTAGCGGGCCATGACCTGCGCGTCGCCGACCAGGCCGGCGGTGGTGAGCCCCAGGTTATCGTCGATCTTGAACACCTTCTGGGTCTCCTTGTGGGCGATGAAGTTGCCCATGGTGGCCCGGTGCTCGGACGCTAGGACCACTCCGTCAGCGTTGACTATCCCTATGGTGGTAGTACCAGTCTTCATGTTGTCCATATGAATCATGTCCTCCAAAACCGTGTAAAAACGAATGATATGGAATGACTGGTGGCACAATCATCACGATTCTATATAAGTGTTTTCCCAGTCTCCAGCGGTGGGCGGGGTCATGCCTGGCCATCCCCCTTCGGGACGGCTATTCCTTCATCCCTCCGTTCGAAGAAGTTCTGGACCAGCGCGCCCGCCCCCCATCCCACGGCCAGGCCGGCCAGCGCCCCTGTTGCCAGCCTGATGGCGTTGTCCGACTCGTAGGAGGTCAGGGCCTGCAGCCCCCCGTCCAAGGCCATGGGCAACAGCATGAGCAGGAGCAGTTCCCAGTGCGCTCTTCTTCCCAGGAGCATGAACAGCATCGTTCCCGCCGTGGCCCCCATCATGATGCCCAGATCCCTTGCGCAGAAGGGCATCTGATTGCCGTTCACATGAAAGGAGCGCTCGGCCTGCTGGTGGCAGTTGATGTCCCCGATGAGGTACACGGCCTTCTGGGGCCAGGGGACGTCGCGAAGCCGTTCCCAGTTGTCCACTACGCCGATGCTGCCGTCCAGGTCCGGGACCGAACCGGCGGGAAGGGTCAGCGGCGAGATAATCACCGCCAGGGAGAAGGCCGCCAGGATCGAGGCGATGAACAGCATGTAGCGCCGGGGCGCCCGAAGCTCCATAACGTTTCCGCTACCGCCTCCCGGATATTAATCTGTTCACCGGTGAAACATGATTTTTATATGTTGAAGGATTAAGTATCTATCATGGCCGACATGCCTGAGGACCTGAGACGATTGGCGGACTTCCACGGACACCTTGGCCCGTACGTTCTTCTAGGATACCGCATGGGGCTGGTGGCCCGCAAGCATTTCAAGGGCAAGTTCTACGGAACGGTTTTCACAGGCACGGAACCGCCCGTATCGTGCCTGATCGACGGCGTGCAATTCTCCTCGGGATGCACCTGGGGCAAGGGTAACCTGGGGGTAAAGGAGGGAGGGAGACCGGTGGCCCGCTTCTATGACGGGGTCAAATCCCTGGAGCTTTCCCCCCTGGATCCCGTCCAGAGAAGGATCGACATGGTCGCCAGCTACGAGGCCGGGGAAAAGCTCTCCCTGGAGCTCCACAGGCTCAGCGACCACGAGCTGCTGCTGATCAGAACAGGCGGAACAGAAGAGACTGACCGCATAGTGAAGCTGTGAGGAA
>MVPZ01000141.1 GCA_002067045.1 Methanomassiliicoccales archaeon PtaB.Bin134
TGGAGGTGAGGCGTGAGAGCGCTAGCCGTTCCCAAGGAGGAGGCCGACAGCATCAAGGACCGGTTGAACCGCCGCCGGCAGCTGGACCTGGAATGGAGACCGGGCCGGGAAGGGCGGATGGTGCTCCTCCCCCTGAGGGGCGAGAACCCCTTTCCCGAGTACCAGGTGGTGGAGGCGGAGCTGTCGCCCCAGGACCGCCACCGCCCCCCGCAGGAACGGATCGCCGAGGCGCTGGAGGTCCCGCAGGAGCTCAAGGCGCTGCTTCCCGAAAAGTACGAGCGGCTGGGCCATGTGCTGGTCCTTCGCCTTCCGGAGGCGCTGCTGCCCTACCGCGGGGAGATAGCCGAAGCATACGCCAGGGTCCTGAAGGCCCGGACCGTTCTGTTGGAGAAGGGAGTCATACGCGGGGTGGAGCGCCGGCCGGACGTGGAGCTCCTGTTCGGAAGGGAGACCGAGACCACCCACTCAGAATCCGGAATACTGTACCGCCTGGACCCCACCAGGGTCATGTTCTCCTCCGGCAACTTCGACGAGAAGCTGCGCATGGCCTCCCTGGATTGCCGGGGGGAGACGGTGGTGGACATGTTCGCGGGGATCGGCTACTTCACCATGCCCCTGGCGGCCAAGGCCGGAGCGGAGAGGGTGATCGCCTGCGAGATCAACCCGGAGGCGGTGCGCTTCCTGCGGAGGAACATCGAACTGAACCATGTCGAGGATATCGTCACCGTCTTCGAGGGGGACAACCGGGACCTGCCCGGAGAGGGCTTCGCGGACCGGGTGGTCATGGGCTATGTGAACGTGACCTGGCAGTTCCTCCCCAAGGCCTTCTCCCTGATCAAGAAGGGCGGCATCATCCATTATCAAGACACCTGCTCCATCGACCGCATACCGCACGGGCTCTTGGATAGGGTGAGCCAGGGCAGCGGCGGCCGACCCTACGAGGTCCTGGGGATAAGGGAGGTCAAGGCCTACGCCCCCTCCATCTCCCACATGGTGGTGGACATCAGGGTGAAATGACCGCGGACTCGTTGGAGCCGCTGTCCCTTAGAAGGTGAAGAAGCCCCTGATGGTACTCCTCCCCGCATGAGGAGATCATAGCCCTGGCGTGAACGGCCAGGTGCTCGCCGTAATCCCTCTCCTCCTGGCTGAACTGCCACTTTCGGGAGGCGGCCTCGCCCACCGCCTCCAGGAAGGCGTAGCAGACCGCCCGGAGCAAATGCTGCTTCTCCGTCCTCTCCACCGATCTCAGCATGGCCGGGAGCCCTTCCGTCTTGAAGGAGCGGGCCAGGGAGTCGGCCAGCTGGCCCACCTGACCCAGTTGGGAATAGGACGGGAGCGCGCAGAGCACCTCCCGCTCGCGGACCAGCCGGCTGGCCTCCGCCAGCATCTGCCCGGGGGTCAGGTCCTTCAGGCCCAGGACCCTGTCGGCGGTGGCCGGATCGGAGACCGCCTCCAGCATGTTCCGGCCGTGCGCCTCCCAAAGCTCGTTGATCACCTTGCCGGCCTGGTTCTGGTCGGAGACGATGGGGACCCCTTTGCCCAGCACGGCGTTCAGCGCCGACCTCTCCGTCTCGCTGCCCTTGAGCGCCTCCAGGAAAGCCGCGCCGTCCTTGCCGAAGCACTCCTGGCCCAGGATGTACACCTGGCCCCGGGAGCGCATCCAATCCCCCTTGGCCCTGACGAACGCGGATATCAGCCCGGCATCGTCCAGGTCCCCCTGCAGGTAGCTCTGCACCAGGGACTGGGGCATGGGGAAATCCCCCTGGCACTCCGCCCTTCCCCCGCCGTACGAATGCTCCACCACCACGTCCAGATCGTCGTAGGGGTCCGGCGCGGCCACCCTGGCCATCAGATGCTGGGCGGTGTTGACGTCCCCGGCGCATTCGGCGCAGACCGCGATCTCCTTCCTGGCCGACCGCCATTTTATGCGCACCATCGGCCGGCCCTGATGCCCGCAGCTTCCCTCGTTCACCCGGTAGGGCAGGTTGTCGAGCATCTCCTTGACGTACTGCTCCGGGGCCTTCGGTCCGGTGACCGAGGCCAGCAATCCCTCCTCGGTGGAATAGATGTGCAGGCGCTCCTCCCTGGCGAGGTCCCAGTAGGCCAGGAGCCTAAGGTCGGGGTCGTCGAAGTGCTGCATTCCGATGAGCTTCTCCTTGTCCACCGTTCCGCGCATGGCGAACGATACCGGACCCACGGGCAGGTTGGCGGTGGTCAGATAGGGAAGCTTCCCGGAGGCGGCCAGGGAAATGGCCGCGGCGTAGGCCCGCACCAGCTGGTCGCCCTTTCCCGCCAGTTTGATGAGCCTCTCCGGATCGTCCCGGTACCGCAGCACCTTGTCCAGGCCCTTCTCCAGGCGGGCGAAGGGGGACCTGCGCACCTCCTCCACCAGCCTGGGTATGGCCAATGAGGGATCGTCGGCCAGCCTCTTGGATGTGGCCAGCATCTCCCTCTCCATGTTCTTGGGTGTCTTCTTGATCCCGCGGAAGCGCGCCCGGCGAGGCATGGTACGGCAACCCATCCCCGCTCTAAAAACCATTCGCCGCCGCTAGTTAATTATTCCACCGCCGCCATACATAATACGGCGAGGGATGGGTTGAGCAGGGAATATGCTGATGGTTACCTGAAGGGGTACGAGGACGGCCTGCGCGAGGCGCTCGAGGAGCTGATAGGCAACACCTGCAGGAAGAACTTCAACAGCACGGAGATCCAGCTGCTGGCCAAGAACCAGAGGTCCGCGGTGCCCAAGAAGCTGGCCCTGCGGAGGAGGCAGATGGAGAGGGAGATGGGCTTGGACCTGGACCGGGAGGAGGCATCCCCGACCCGCCAGGAGGCCGGACCGGGCAAGACCGTGCTTCTTAAGGGAGAGGGGAACCAGGAGGCCATGGAGGCCTTCCGGGACCTGGTGCAGGCGGGCTGGGACGGGCTCTGCATCTCCAGGATGTGCCCCCGGGACGTGCGCCATTTCGTGGGCCGGGATTGCACCGTGCTCTGGCTGACCAAGGCCGACCCCATGGCCGGGGACCAGGACCGGGAGGAGTACCTGCTGCCCACGGAGACCGCCAAGATGCAGACCAGCATACGTAACTTCCTGACCAGGAACAAGGGCAAACCCTCGGTCATCCTGCTGGACGGGATGACCTTCATCATCACCAACACCGATTTCCGTTCCTTCCTGAAGATAGCGCAGAAGTTGAAGGATGACGTTTATCAGGCCCAGTCGCTGCTGCTCCTGCCCTACGAGCCCAAGAACCTGGCGGAGAACGAGGTCCACCTGCTCATAAACGAGATGTCCTAGGGCCGGCGCATGCCTATCCGGATGGAGGACACGTTCTGAGGGCTGCCGTCCAGCCCCGGAAGCACCTCGGTGTGGATGTTGATGTCCCCCAGCGCCAGTTCGCCCCCTGAACGATCCACGCTGATCAGGGCCACGTCCACCGCCTTGCTGATGGACTTGCCGCGGGCCTGTATTATCAGGTCCGTGTTCCCGGCCCCGAACCTCTTCACCACCGCTAGTACGTAATTCATGATCGGCTTTTGCCCGATGTAGACTATGTTGCTCTCGTTCAGTGCTCCAACCCCCCAGAAGGCGCGTATCAAGGGCATTTAGGAAGCCTGACACTATTTACTTTTTCGGTAGGGCCCTGTGAAGGTTTTTCAGACCATATGGAACGTCCATGGACCATATGGTCGCGGACGGCCCTCCAAGGCCGCGGCCGGTCGGGCCTTCCTGGTCCCCAGATGGCGTTATGGCCCCTGGACCTGCCGGAGGACGCGTCCATGCGCTGACGGGAAAAGTTATCTAAAGGGCTGAAGGAGATAGAGTGACGGGGCGTGTGGGCGGTCCCGGGTGGAAATGTTATGCAGAGCAAGGAAGTCAATCTGACCAGAGAGGAGATGGAGAGCATGGCCAAGGAGGCCATCACCATTTGGTGGACGACCGTGGTGAAGGCCATGGTCATGAGCAGCAGATCAGAGGGGATGAGCAAGATATTGCATGATTTCCTGTCCTCGGCGGTGGCCGAGATGGTCAAGACCCACGGTTCGAAGAAGACCCTGGAGATGATGTCCCCCATCATGAGGACCGGGGGGAAGATGGCCGCGGTCAAGGCCCTCGAGGAGTACGAGATCCTGGAGCGGGATGGCATCGCCATATCCTCGCTGATCGACCTTTGGGAGGGGGCCCTGGGGGTCAAGGGGGAGATTGTGGAGAAGAGCGAGATCTCCGTGGTCAAGGTGGCCAAGCAGTGCCCCTTCTCCAACCAGCCCCCTGAGCTGTGCGAGCTCTTCGGGCGCTTCGTGGACGGGTTCTGCGAGGTCATCAATCCCGAGTACGGCTGGTGCCAGACGCACAAGATGTCCGGCGGGGACAAGGAATGCCGCTGGGTGTGCAAGAAGGAGGATTGAGGGGTCAGGTGGAGATCAACGCCAAGGTGGCCTCCGTACTGGAAGAGGTGGCCGACCTCCTGGAGCTGAAGGAGGGGACCTTCTTCCAGGTCCGGGCCTACCGCAGGGTGGCCCGGGAGATAGCCTCCCTCACCGAGGACCTCAAGGACCTGTACATCCGCGGCCACCTGGACCAGGTGCCGGGAGTGGGCAAGGCTATCCATGACAAGATCGTGGAGATCATCCGCACCGGCGAGCTGCAATACCTGAACGACCTCAGGAACGAGTTCCCCGCCGGACTCCTGCAGGTCATGCAGGTGCCTGATGTCGGTCCAAAGACCGCGGGACGGCTGTACAAGGAGCTGAAGGTCACCAACCTGCAGGACCTCAAGGCCGCCGCGGAGCAGCATCGCATAAGGATGCTGAAGGGCTTCGGGGAGAGGAGCGAGGAGAACATCCTGAAGGGCATAAGGTACCTGGAGTCCCGGCAGGGGCGCATGCTGCTGGGTTACGCCTATCCAAGAGGAAGGGCTTTAGAGGAGCACATGCGGGCCAGCGGCTTCGACCTGGTGAGCCTGGGGGGCTCCCTGCGCCGCATGAGGGAGACCATCGGGGACATAGACATCCTGGTGGGGAGCGCGGACTCCGGCCGGGCCGCCGACGCCTTCGTGTCCTACCCGCAGGCGGCCGAGGTGCTCCTGCGCGGGGACACCAAGACCTCCATACGCCTGGCGGACGGGGTGCAGGTGGACCTGAGGGTGGTCTCCCCCTCCTCGTACGGCGCGGCGCTGCAGTACTTCACCGGCTCCAAGGAGCACAACGTGTCCATGCGCTCCCTGGCCAACGAGCAGGGGTTCAAGGTCAACGAGTACGGGGTATTCCGGCTTTCCGACGGGGAGAAGGTGGCCGGGGAGGACGAGGAGGGCGTGTACGAGGCGCTGGGGATGCAGTGGATGCCCCCGGAGATGCGGGAGGACCGCGGGGAGATCGCCCTGGCCCTCCGGAAGGAGATACCAAGGGTGGTGACCCTGTCCGACATTTGCGGAGATCTGCACACCCACAGCGAGGCCAGCGACGGGGTGGACAGCGTGGAGGCCATGGCCTCGGCCGCCGAGGCCCGGGGGTACGAGTACCTGGCGATCACGGACCACAGCCGTTCCCTGACCATCGGGAACGGCCTGAGCGCGGAGAGGCTGCTGGAGAACGTGGACCTGGTGCGCAAGGTGCAGGAGTCCCACCCCCGGCTGCGCCTTCTGGCAGGGGCGGAGGTGGAGATAGACGAGCGGGGAGGACTGGACTACCCCCAGGAACTGCTCGCGGACCTGGACATCGTGGTGGCTGCCGTGCACTCGCGCTTCAAGATGCCCCCCGGGGAGATGACGGAGAGGCTGCTCAACGCCATATCTAACGAGCACGTGGACATCCTGGCCCACCCCACCGGCCGCATCATCGGGGAACGGGAGGGTTACCAGTTCGACATGGAGCGGGTGATGCAGGCCGCCAGGGACCACCGGGTCGCCCTGGAGGTCAACAGCTTCCCCGAGCGCCTGGACCTGAGCGACGTGCATTGCGCCATGGCCCGGGAGAGGGGGGTGACGGTCAGCATAAACACCGACGCCCACAACGTCCGGCAGCTCGATTACATGCTCTTCGGGGTGGCCACCGCCAAACGGGGGTGGGTGCCCCCGGAACAGGTGCTGAACGCCCTGCCCTGGGAGGCGCTCCGGAAACGATTGGGGCTGTGATGCTGGACCAAGAACTTTTATGTGCATGAAGGTACGATACTCATGGGATGTCGGCCGATGAGGTTGCGGAGCGTATACGCTCGATGGAGATCAGGGGCGCGGCGGAGATCGCCCGCCGCGCGGCCCAGGCCCTGAAGGAAGAGGCCGAGGGCTACGACGGCGCGGACCTGGGCGCGCTGAGGTCCCGCATGGAGCGGGGCAGGGACGTCCTGCTGGCATCCCGGCCCACGGCCATTTCCCTCTGGAACGGCGTGCAGTACGTCTTCAAGGACACCTCCGCGGCCGCGACCGCCGAGGAGTACCGGAGAAAGGTCACCGAGAACGCGGACCGGTTCATCAGGCGCTCGAAGAACGCCCTCAAGACCATAGGGAAGCTGGGCGCGAACCGCATCCGGGACGGGGACAAGGTGCTCACGCACTGCAACAGCAAGGCGGCCATCGCGGTGATGGCCGAGGCCTGGGCCCAGGGCAAGCGCTTCGAGGCCTACTGCACGGAGTCCCGCCCCTGGAGGCAGGGGGTGCTCACCGCCAACGATCTGGCCAGGCTGGGGATCCCCTGCACCATGATCATCGATTCCGCGGTCCGCTACGTGATGAAGGACCTGGACCTCGCGCTGGTCGGAGCGGACACCATCGCCTCCAACGGCGCGCTGATCAACAAGATCGGCACCTCGCAGGTGGCCCTGGCGGCCAACGAGGCCCGCGTACCGTTCACCGTGTGCGCGGAGACGTTCAAGTTCTCCCCCCGCACGATATACGGGGAGCTGGTGAAGATAGAGGAGCGGGACGCCACCGAGGTGGTCGGACCGGGGGAGGTCCCCCCGGAGGTCAAGGTCTTCAACCCGGTGTTCGACGCCACCCCGCCCGAGTACATAGATTCGATAGTGACCGAGATCGGGGTAATCCCGCCCTACGCCGCCTACCAGGTGATAGTCAAGGAGCTGGGACAGGAGTTCATATTCTACGAGGACTGATAACATGGAGTACGAAGAGAGATACCTACATCTGGACGAGCCCATCGATGTGGACTCGCACGTCATATGCAAGTACAAGGTCGGCACCGACCTAAAGATGACCACGGCCGCCGCGGCCATCGCCACCGAGCAGTCCACCGGGACCTGGACCAAGCTCTCCACCCTCAAGGAGGACAATTTCCTGAAGAGGAGCGGAAAGGTGACCAGGATAGAGGGGAACGTGGCCACCATCGCCTTCCCGGTGGAGGACTTCAGCCTGGACATCGGTGGCGTGCCGCAGATACTCAGCATCATCGCCGGCAACCTGTTCGGACTGGAGGCCTTGCACGCGGTGCGCCTGGAGGACGTCACCTTCCCGAAGAGCATGCTCAGGGAGTTCAAGGGCCCCAAGTTCGGGATCGAGGGGATGCGCTCCATACTGAAGCGGCCGAGCAAGCCGTTGGTGGGAACCATCGTCAAGCCCAAGATCGGCCTGTCCCCCAAGGAGACCGCCGAGTACGTCTACGAGGCGGGCATGGGCGGCCTGACCAACGGGAAGGACGATGAGACGCTCAGCAACCAGAAGTTCTGTCCATTGGAGGACCGCGTGGTGGCCATCGCCGAGGCGCTCGACCGGGTCAAGAGCGAGAGCGGGCACGTCATGATCCACGCCATCAATGTGACCACCAACGGCCACCAGGTGCTGGAGGTGGCCGAACGGGCCCAGGAGCTGGGGGCCACCGAGCTCATGGTGGACGTCCTCACCGCCGGCTTCGGAGCCATACAGGTGCTGGCCGAGGACCCCTCCATCAAGCTGCCGATACACGTGCACCGCACCATGCACGGGGCCATCACCCGCAACCTGGACCACGGCATCAACATGAAGGTGTTCGCCACCCTGTCCAGGATGGTCGGAGGGGACGCCCTGCACGTGGGCACCTTCGGCGTGGGCAAGATGAAGGGCGCGGCGCACGAGGACCTGGCCAACCGGGACATGTGCCTGACCGGGGAGCTGCCGTACAAGACGGTCATGCCCGTGGCCTCCGGCGGGGTGCACCCGGGGATGATCAAGAAGTTCGTGGACATCGCCGGGAAGGACCTGCAGATCCAGGCCGGCGGAGGGGTCTCCGGGCATCCTGGCGGGGTGCGCGGCGGGGCTAAGGCCATGGCGCAGGCCGTGGACGCGGCCTTCGAGGGCATCGAGCTGGACGTGTACGCCAAGGACCACCCCGAGCTGGCCGAGGCCCTGAGGAAGTGGGGATCGGCATGAAGCTGAAGGCCCGCTACGTGGACGTGGACACCGGTGAGGTGACCGCGCTCCTGCACGATGACGACTGCGCCGAGCTCGGGATACGTGAACGGGAGAGGGTCAAGCTCTCCCTCAACGGCAAGGTCACCGTGGCCATCGTCTACACCAGCGACACGGTCATCAAGCGCGGGGAGATAGGGCTGATGGGCGCGGCCCAGCACACCCTGGGCTCGCAGGACGGCGACGAGGTTGAGGTGGTCACCGCCAGCAAGCCGGAGTCCGTGGAGTACATCAAGAGGAAGATGAACGGGGAGGAGCTGAGCACCGAGGAGATCAACACCATCATCGCCGACATCTCCTCCCGCTCCCTCTCCAACATCGAGCTCTCCGCCTACGTGACCTCGCTTTACATCAACGGGATGAACATGCGGGAGACGGTGGACCTCACCAAGGCCATGGTGGCCGGGGGGGAGACCATCAAGTTCAGCAACGGGCCGATATTCGACCACCACAGCATCGGGGGCTGCCCGGGCAACAAGATCACCCTGCTGATCGTGCCCATCATGGCCGCCGCGGGATGCAAGATGCCGAAGACATCGTCAAGGGCCATCAGCAGCGCCGCCGGCACCTCGGATATCGTTGAGACATTCGCCAACGTGGCCATGTCCCCCTCCGAGCTCAAGGCCACCACCGAGAGGGTGGGAGGCGTGCTGGCCTGGGGAGGGTCCCTGAACCTGGCCCCGGCCGACGACCTGATCATCAAGGCCGAGTATCCGCTGGGCATCGATCCGCACGCCCAGCTGCTGGCCTCGGTCATGGCCAAGAAGAAGGCCGTGGGCGCGGACTACCTGGTCATCGACATCCCCATGGGGGAGGGCACCAAGGTCCCCACCATGGACGAGGCCAAGCGCTACGCCCGGGACTTCATCCAGCTGGGCGAGGCCCTGGACATCAAGGTGGAGTGCGCCATCACCTACGGCGGGCAGCCGGTGGGCCGGGCCATAGGGCCGGCCCTGGAGTCCATCGAGGCCCTTTCCATCATGGAGGGGGCCAAGGGGCCGAACAGCGTGATCGAGAAGTCGGTCAGCATGTGCGGGATGCTCTTCGAGATGGGCGGGGATTACCAGGGCATAGACAAGGCCAAGCAGATCCTGGAGTCGGGGAAGGCGCTCAAGAAGTTCCAGGAGATCGTGGAGGCCCAGGGCGGGAACCCCGACCTGAGGTCCGCGGACATCAAGGTGGGGCAGTACAGCGTGGACGTGATCGCCAAGCAGAGCGGCTACGTCGGTCAGATCATGAACAAGGCCCTGGTGCGCGTGGCCAGGACGGCCGGTTCGCCCAAGGACAAGGGCGCCGGGCTGCTGCTCAACAAGAAGGTCGGGAACAAGGTGGACAAGGGGGAGACCCTCTTCACCATCTACTCCGAGCACGAGTGGAAGCTGCAAGAGGCCCTGAAGCTGGCCGTGCGCCTGGAGCCGATCAAGACCCAGGGGATGGTCCTGGCCAGGGTGCCCGCCTTCTCACGGGTCGCCCTCTGAAACCCCTTTCCCCCTCTGTTTTTCCAGGGCCTCCCGCAGGCTGAGCTTGCCCAGGGCCACCTCCATGGCCAGGGAGGTGGAGATGGTCAGGGCCCCCTGGCTCTCGATGCGGCTGAGACGCTGTATGTCCCGCAGCTCCCCCTGGGTGGGCTCCACCACCGGCCGGAAGGGCAGCAGCTGCCCCCTGCTCTGGGCGATGGACACCGCGGCGTCGGCGTCAGGGTTGCCGGTGCGCCGGGTGGTGGAAGTCTCGTCCACCACCTCGATGTTGCGGGTGATGTCCCACAGGGAGTTTATGACCCGATCGCGGTTCGTCCGATCGCCGTGGCCCACCCGCAGCAGCAGCTCGTTGGACCGGACCAGGGACAGGAAGTCCTGTATGGCCGGGGCCACGTCCTCGGGGGCCAGCAGCCTGTCGGCCAAGAGCACCCGCCCATCGCCCAGTATGGCTATGCCAGGCCGCGGTCCGGGGTCCACCCCCACCACCAGACGGTTGAACGAACCGCCCTGAAGAAGGGCCAGGGCCGACCTGACCGCCCTTTCCGGGTCGTCGCTGGCGATCACCTTCCGGCCCCTCAGCCTCTTTCGCTCCGCCTCGGTGGTCAGCACCAGCTCCACGTTCAGCGGCATCGGGTCCCCGAACCCCAGGGAGATGAAGGGCTGCCCCCTCTCCTTCAGGGCCTTCACCGCCCCGTAGAAGAAGCGGAAGTCCTCGGTGACCACGGCAACCACCCTCATCGTTCAGGAACTGGGAGGGAGCGGTATAATTCCTTTTTCCTTCCTCCCTGCCGACGGAGGTCCCGCAAGGCAGAAATAATCGCTGCTGGAATGGTTGGGCGTGGACCAGAAAGAGTTCTGCGATGCGGTCAAGGAGCAGTGCGTGCTCACCTGCCGGGACTTCCTGCACCAGGAGCTGCCGGACCTGGCCCTTGACCACCCGGCCAGGTACCTGGCCTCGCTCATCGAGGGCGGCCTGCCGGAGGGCCTCAGGGGCCTGCGGGAGAGGTTCCGCGTGCTGGAGGAGACCTCCGACCTGCAATGCGTGAGGCTGCGGATCGATGGCCGGAATCTGGCCACGGTGGTGCTGGGGATCAATCTTCCCAGGGAGGAGGTGGAGCGGGCGCTGAGCGCGCTCAGGGATTCGGATTCCGAAGAACGCTACTTCCTGTATCTTTTCTCGTTCGCGGCCATCTCCGACGAGGGCAGCATAGGGAGCGCGGTCATGGAGCCGGAGCTGCTGCACCTGGTGAGGGACTCGGGCATAGTGGCCTACTTCGCCATGCTGGACCCCCGGGCGGGAATGGGCATGATGGCCAGGATCGACGGGGACCTACGTTCCATCGAGTACCTGCCCCACTAGCCATCGTTCTCGTCTATCCGGTCGGTTTTCTGGGGAAGGGTCCTTCCCAGCCCCAGGAACCCCAGGGCGGCGATGAGGCCGAAGGAACCTATGCCCAGCCACATGAGCACTGGGTCGCCGGTGAACCGGTCATACAGCAGGCCGCCGAAGAACGGGCCGGCGGAGAAGCCGAAGTTGCTGACCAGCCCGTACATCCCCTGGTAGCGTCCCCTCTCCCTCTCCGGGGACATCTTGGCCACCAGGGTCATGGAGGACGGGGACACCACCATCTCCCCCAGGGTGACCACGAACATGCATACCGCCAGGTAGAGGAAGCCGGGGGAGTAGAACCAGGACGGCGGGGCCTCGCCAAGGCCGGGGGTCAGGCCCACCAGCCCGTATCCCATGGCGTAGAGCAGGGAGCCCGCGGCCATCACCCTGGTCATGCGGTAGTGGTTGATGGAGCGGGAGATGGGGAACTGCATGAACACCACCATCAGCCCGTTCAGGGCGTAAAGGTAGCCCAGCTCGGCGTTGCTTATGCCGATCACGTCCGTGGAGAACACCGCGTAGCTGGAGGCCATCTGCCCGAACATCATGAACAGGGGGACGGAGATCATGCAGAAGGCCAGGAAGCGGTGGTCGTCCTTCAGCCGGCCCAGGTCGCGCAGGGAGAGCTTCTGCCGCTTGGAGCCGGCGGATATGCTCTCGGCCACGAACAGGAACACTATCACCGACACGGTGCCGGTGGCCGCCGCGCTGATTATGAACAGGAACGGGTAGGAGATCATGGACAGCAGGCCGCCCAGGAGCGGACCGAGGGTCCATCCCACGTTGCCGCCGATGCGCAGCAGCCCGTAGGCCTCCAGGCGCTTCTTGGGCTCCACCACGTCGGCGACCAGGGCGTTGGTGGCCGGTTCGAAGAAGGACCCGGCCAGGCTGCTCATGGAGATCATGATGGTGATCACCAGTATGTCCGCCCCTCCGGAGATCACGTAGGCCAGTCCGAGGAACATCATGCAGCGGGCGGCCATGGCGATGATCATGATCTTGCGGCGGCCGATTATGTCCGCGAGCTCCCCGCCCACGATCTGCCCCAGGGCCCCCACCACCGCGGAGATGAGCAGCACCACGCCCACCGCGGTCATAGATATGCCCATCTCCACGTGCAGGTAGATGGACAGGAACGGCATCACCACTGAGAAGCCCAGGGAGGAGATGATGCGCCCGTAGAAGAGCGTCCACACGCGGCGGTCGAAGCCCTCGTGCGACCGGAGACTGGGAAGTCGGATGGCCATCGCTAGCCACTAGTGAACGCTGACCCCGCAATAATCGTTTCTGATGACAAGCGATAGCATGCCTAGGCGCCCCCCGTCGGAAAATTTTATTAACGGGACCGGCCATCGAAGCCGTGGTCATGAGACCAGGAGGTTCCCGGATATGATGTCGCCACACCGATTCTCAGCAGAAGGCCGGGGACCGCTCTGAACGTTCGCTGGCCTTCTTCTTCGCCAGCCTTTCGAACGCTTTCAGAAAAAAGAAGTGAAAGATGCCCAACGATCCGTACCTTGACGCCAGCGTGGCCTGGCGCATCAGAACAGGGAACATAGACTTCCACGAGAGTGGATACCGACAGACCGTCCAGTCCATACTGGAGAATGGACTGGCCACCGGGGTGGATGGAATGATCTCCTCCGGAAAGGAGGCCGACGTGTACCTCGCCAATTACAAGGGGGCTCCCCTGGCGGTGAAGGTGTACCGGCTGTACCAGACCTCCCATCGGGGTGGAAGGCCCATCAAGCTGAACTCCGCGGGATGGATGGCCGCGCACGAGCACGACATGCTGCTGCAGGCCTGGAAGGGGGGAGCCCCGGTGCCCACGCCCGCGGCGCGGGTGGAGAACATGCTGTCCATGCGTTACCTCGGCGGGGGCGGGGGACCCGCGCCGCGGCTGCAGGATTATCGCCCGCCAGACCCGGCGAGGTTGATGGAAAGGGTGCTGCAGGGGGTGACGGCCCTGGGAAGAGCAGGAGTGGTGCACACCGACCTAAGCCCCTACAACATCCTGGTGGCCGAGGGCGATCCATGGTTCATCGACCTCTCCGAGGCCATCCGGGTGGACCGTACCGGCGACTCGCCGTACACCAGGCTGACCGAGGCCGAGAGGGCCCTTCGCGCCGGACTTGGCGCCCTGGAGAGGTACTTCCGCCGCTTCGGCCTGGAGTTCGACCCGGAGACCATAGCCGCACCGCTCATGCGGGAGTGGGACCGCTTCGGGGTGATGCGCTGACCTGAGGAAAGGATAAGCAGCCCCAGGCCCATCACCGGCCATGGAGTGGACCAAGGACCCTTTGATATGGCTGGCCGGCATCTACCTGCTGATGAACCTGGTGGCCATGGCCGCTTACGGCCTGGACAAGCACCGGGCCCGGACCGGGGGGTGGCGCATATCGGAGAGGATGTTGCTGCTCCTGGCGCTGCTGGGGCCGTTCGGGGCCCTGGCGGGAATGAGAAGGTTCAGGCACAAGACCAGGAAGGCTTTGTTCATGCTGGTGCCGGTGTTCGCGGCCCTGCACCTGCTGCTGTTATTGGCCCTGCTGTACCACTGAGCTCACTTGCCGCGCCCGAAGATGCGCTTCTTCGAGCCATCCCCATCGAACTTGCGCAGCAGCTCCTTCTGCTCCGCGGTCAGCCTCTTGGGCACCACCAGCTTCAGGCGCACGTACAGGTCGCCGCGCCCGTGCCCGTTCATGTGAGGCATGCCCAGCCCCTTCAGGCGCTGCACCTCCCCCGGCTGGGTCCCGGCGGGAACGCTCATCTCCACCTTCTTGCCCTCCAGGGTGGGTATCTCCAGCGAGGCGCCCAGGGCGGCCTCCGGGAAGCCGATCTCCTGGGTCAGGTAGAGGTCGGGACCGTCCCTCTGGAAGACCTTGTGGTCCTTCAGGTTAACCACCACGAACAGGTCGCCTGGAGGGCCCCCGTCCGGTGACGGCTCCCCGGCCCCGGCCACCCGCAGGCGCATACCGGAATCGACCCCCTTGGGGATGTCCAGGGATATCTTCTGGCGCTTGCGCGTCCAGCCCCCGTCGCATTCCGGGCAGGGGTCCTTGATGTCCTTGCCCGAGCCGCCGCACTTGGGGCACGCGCCGACGGATATGAACTGGGAGTAGCCGCGGCGTTCCACCCGCTGCACCTGCCCCTTACCTCCGCACTGCGCGCACACCTCCTCCTTCCTGCTCTTGGAGCCGGTGCCCCCGCAGGCGTCGCACTTTACCGTGAGAGGCAGGGTGAGGTCCTTCTTCACCCCCTCGAAGGCCTCCTCCAGGGTGATCTCCAGGTCGTAGCGGAGCGACTGCCCCTGGCGAGGGCCCCGGGAGCGCCCGCCCCCGAAGAACATGTCGAATATGTTGCCGCCGCCGAAGCCCATGTCCCCGAATATGTCCCGGATGTCGCCCTGGTGGGTGAAGTCGTTCCAGTTGAACCCGCCGCCCTGGAACTGGCTGTTGACCCCGGCGTGCCCGTACTGGTCATACAGGTCCCGCTTCTGCTTGTCCATCAGGACCTCGTACGCTTCCGATATTTCCTTGAAGCGCTCCTCGGCCACCTTGGGGTCCTCCTTGGTGACGTCGGGGTGGTACTGCCTGGCCAGCTGCCGGTAGGCCTTCTTGATCTCGTCCTCGCCGGCCTGGCGGTCCACGCCCAGGACCTCGTAGTAGTCGCGCTTCTCGGCCATGGGGTCGCCTACTGGTCGTCGACTATCTTGTAGTCAGCGTCCACCACGTTGTCGTCCTTGGGCGCCTGGTCCGGCTGCCCCTCGGCCTGCTGCTTCTGGGCCATGTTCTGGTATATGCGGGTGGAGATGGCGTAGAACTCCTTCTGCAGGGCCTCGGTCTTGGCCTTGATGGAGGCGGCGTCGCCCTTCTTGATCTCCTCGCGCACGTCGTTGACCAGGGCCTCGATCTTGCTGCGCTCCTCGTTGGAGGCCTGGTCCCCCAGCTCCGCCAGGGCCTTCTCGGTGGCGTAGGTGAGCTGGTCGGCCTGGTTGATGATCTCCACCTTCTCCTTGTTCCTGAGGTCGTCCTCGGCGAATTGCTCGGCCTCCTTGACCATCTTGTCGATGTCCTCGGTCGAGAGCTTGGTGGAGGCGGTGATGGTGATCTTGGCCTCCTTCCCGGTCCCCAGGTCCTTGGCGCTGACGTTCACGATGCCGTTCGCGTCGATGTCGAAGGTGACCTCGATCTGCGGCACGCCGCGCGGCGCCGGCGGGATCCCCATGAGCATGAAGCGGCCCAGGGAGGTGTTGTCCTTGGCCATGGGGCGTTCGCCCTGGGTGACATGGATCTCCACGCTGGTCTGCCCGTCGGCGGCGGTGGAGAACACCTGCGACTTGCGGGTGGGTATGGTGGTGTTGCGCTCGATGAGCTTGGTGGCTATGCCCCCCAGGGTCTCGATGCCCAGGGACAGGGGGGTCACGTCCAGCAGCAGCACATCCTTGACCTCTCCGGCGAGCACGGCCGCCTGCACCGCGGCGCCCATGGCCACGCACTCCATGGGGTCCACGCCCCTCTGGATCTTCTTGCCGACCACGCTCTCCACGAACCTCTGGATGACCGGCATGCGGGTCGGACCCCCCACCAGAATGACCGCGTTGATCTTGTCCGCGCCCAGGCCGGCGTCCTTGATGGCCCTGTCGATAGGTCCACGGCAGCGATTGACCACCGGCTCCACCAGCTCCTCCAGCTTGGCCCTGGTAAGGTTGAAGGCCAGGTGCTTCGGGCCGTCCGCGCCGGCGGCGATGAACGGCAGGTTGACCTCGGTGGACATGGTGGTGGAGAGCTCGATCTTGGCCTTCTCGCAGGCCTCGCGCACCCTCCACATGGCCATCTTGTCGGCGGTGAGGTCCACCCCGGTCTCCTTCTGGAAGTTGTTGACGGCGTACCTGATCAGCAGCTCGTCCATGTCCGTCCCGCCCAGCTGGGTGTCCCCGCTGGTGGATACCACCTCGAAGACCCCGTCGCTGAAATCCATGATGGTGACGTCGAGCGTTCCCCCGCCGAGATCGAACACCATGATCTTCTGGGAGGTCCCGGCCTTGTCCAGCCCGAAGGCCAGGGCGGCCGCGGTGGGCTCGTTGATGATCCTGATGACCTCCAGCCCGGCGATGGCTCCCGCATCCTTGGTGGCCTGCCTCTGGTTGTCGTTGAAGTACGCGGGGACGGTGATCACCGCCTTGGTGACCTCCTCTCCGAGATACGCTTCAGCGTCCCTCTTGATCTTCTGCAGGATGAACGCGGATATCTGCTGCGGGGAGTACTCCTTGTCCAGGACCTTGACCTTGTAGTCCGTGCCCATCTTGCGCTTTATGGCCGCGATGGTGTTCTCCGGGTTGGTCACCGCCTGCCTGCGCGCCGGTTCACCGACCAGGAGCTGGTTGTCCTTGGTGAAGGCCACGTAGGACGGGAAGGCCTTCCCTCCGATGCTGGTCCCCTCCGCGCTGGGGATAATCGTCGGACGGCCGCCCTCCATCACCGCCGCGGCCGAGTTGCTAGTGCCCAAATCTATGCCTATGATCTTAGCCATCTGATTCACCTCTCTCCTTGCTCTTGCCAACCTTCACCTTGGCGTAGCGTATCACCCTTGGCCCCAGGCAGTACCCCTTCTGGTACACCTCCAGGACCCTTCCCTCCTCGCCCTCCCCCACGCACAGCGCCTCGTGCAGCGCGGGGTCGAAGACCTCGCAGGGAGTCTCCACCAGCCCCTTGGACTGGAGCATTGATCGTAAGTTGGTATTGATGGATTCCACGCCCTTCCTGAACTCGTCCGGGCTGGCCTTGGCATCCAGCGCCCGGTCCAGGTCGTCCAGGAATCCCAGGAGCTCGTACAGCAGCCGGTCGTTGGCCGCCTTGACCTGCTCCTCCCGGTCCCTCTGGGACCGTTTCTTGTAATTGTCGAAATCCGCCTGTATCCTCTTGGCCAGGTCCAGGTTCCGTTCCGCCTGGGCCTTGGCCTCGATGAGTTCGGCCTTGCATCCTTCCATGGCATCCTCCGGCCTGAGCTGCTCGCCTTGAGCCTCCCCCGCCTGCGGGGGCCTCTTTTCCTTGGATATCTCTTCCATTGTGGGCCCACCCGTTAGCCGTCAGTGAGAATTGAAAAGGTTGTTGAGGGAGGGGCGTTCCCCCTCCTTTTTGGTTTAGTCCACGTCGCCGAGGCCATCCTTGCCGACCATGTCCCTGGAGCTCATGCCGGGAGTGCCCTTGGAGGCGATCACGTCATCGATCCTCAGGATCATGATAGCGGCGTCGGTGGCCGAGCTGATGGCCTGCTTTCCCACCCGGAACGGCTCGACCACGTCGTTGGCCAGCATGTCCTCGACCTGTCCGGTGAAGACGTTGACGCCGGCGTGCTTCTTTCCCGCCTTGTGGGACTTCCTCATCTCGATCAGTATGTCGATGGGGTCCAGACCGGCGTTCTCGGCCAGGGCGGTGGGCACGACCTCCAGGGCGGAGGCGAAGGCGTCGATGGCGATCTGCTCGCGTCCTCCGACGGACGAGGAGTACTCGCGCAGGCGCAGGGCCACCTCGACGGCGGTGGAGCCGCCGCCGGTGAGCATGCGGCCGTCCTCGATCGCGACCGCCACCACGCTCATGGCGTCGTCCAGGGACCTCTCGATCTCGGCGACCACGTGGTCGGTTCCGCCGCGGATCAGGATGGACATGGCCTTGGGGTTCTTGCACCCGGTGACGAAGGTCATCTCCTCCTCCTGGATCTTGCGCACCTCGACCAGGTCGGCCTTGCCCAGGTCGGCCTTGTCCAGCTCGTTGATCTTGGATATGATGGTGGCCCCGGTGGCCAGGGACAGCTTCTCCATGTCGCCCTTCTTCACGCGGCGTCCGGCGTAGATGCCCTCCTTGGCCAGGAAGTGCTGCACCAGGTCGTCGATGCCCTTCTGGCAGAAGACCACGTTGGCGCCGACGGCCTTTATCTTGTCGACCATGGTCCTCAGCATGCGCTCCTCCTCGTCCAGGAAGGCGTGCATCTGGGTGGGGTCGGTGATCTCGATCTTGGCGTCGATCTCAGTCTTCTTGATCTCAAGGGCCACGTCCAGCAGGGCGACCTTGGCCTTCTCGATCCTCTTGGGCATGGCCGGGTGCACGGGCTCCTTGTCCACGATGATGCCCGGGATAAGCTGGGTGTCGTCCATGGACCCGCCGTGCTTCTTGGTGACCTGTATGTTGTCCATGTCCACGGTCCACTTGCCGCTGACCTTCTCGGCCACGTTGGTGACGGAGTCCACGGCCACCTGGGCCATCAGGTCCTTGGAGCCGGATATGGACTTGCTCATCATGGCGGTCTTGGCGATCTTGAGAAGGGTCTCGCGGTCCTTGGGCTCGACGGTCACGCCGACCGATTCCAGGACCTCCATGGCCTTGTTGGAGGCCATGCGGTACCCGGCGGTGATTATGGTCGGGTGCACGTTGGCGTCTATCAGGTCCACGGACTTCTTCAGCAGCTCGCCGGTGAGGACCACCGCGGTGGTGGTGCCGTCCCCGCACTCCTCGTCCTGGGTCTTGGCGACCTCGACCAGCATCTTGGCCGCGGGGTGCTCGACGTCGATCTCCTTCAAGATGGTGACGCCGTCGTTGGTGATGACGACATCGCCCATGGAGTCGACCAGCATCTTGTCCATTCCGCGGGGGCCGAGGGTGCTCCTGACAGCGTCAGCGATGGCCCTGGCGGCCATGATGTTGTTGTACTGGGCGTCCTTGCCCTTCTCGCGCTTGGAACCCTCTTTGAGTATCAGTATAGGTGCGTTTCCCATTGACATGCTACTAACCTCCCTTTGGTATCAACTCAACTTGACACCTAGCTCTGAGCTAGCGGGCTTGGAATGTTTGTTCTTCTATATAACGCTATCGTAGCTCCCCCGCGCACCCATATCAAAACATGCCAGTTCCAGCGGGGAGCTGCCTTACCGCGTAACAGGTGGGCCGTATTTTATCTTATCCTTGTTCAGGTGGGGTTGGGGCAAGGTTATATTGAGGCAAGCGATTAGCGAGAACGATCGAATGAGCGAGCTCCAAAGGACCGTGGCCGTGGTTTTCAACCGCAAGGGCAAGAAGCTGTTGTCCGAGAGGGAGTTCATCAACGCCCTGTTCTTCGAGCTGAAGTGGTCGGACCCCACCGGGGCGGGAAGGATAGAAGCCCGGGAGGCCCAGCGCATCCTGGAGGCCGCCCTTAAGAAGGGGCTGCTGGAGCTCTCCGAGGGATACGTCAAGCCCACCTTCGACCACAAGAGCGTGGACGTGCCCCTGAACTACAAGCCCACCCGGGACCTGCTGAAGGAGCTGGGCGATGGGGGGGCCTCGCCCGCGCAGCCCGCTCGCGAACCCGCCGGACCCAAGGATAGGAAGGAGGCCCAGCCCCTGCCGGTGTTCTCAGTGCTCATCGACGACATTGCCGCCAAGTCCGGATGGAACAAGCGCGAGGTGGTGGCCCGCATCAACAAGGTCGTGGAGAGGCTTTCCGTGGACGCCGAGGTGGCCGCCCTGCTAATAGGGAGGGACGTCGGCGTGGACGTAGGAAAGTACCTACTAGAGGTGAAGGAAGAGGTCCTGCGCAAGTGATCAGAGCTTTTGCCCGCACTCCCCGCAGAAGCGGGTTCCGGCCGGGCTCTTGGCCCCGCACTCCGGGCATTCGATCATGCCCATGGGATTCCCGCAGTTGTTGCAGAACTTGCCGGCCCCGGCTGGCTTGCCGCACTTGGGACAAGTTGTCTGGCGGGCCTCGATCTCCCCCGTGAACACCTGGGTGTTGCGGGCCCTCTCCTCGATGTCCTCCTTCATCTTCTGGGCCCGGGCGGCGGAGACCTCGACGGCCTCTCGAGGAGCGTCCTCCACGCATAGTCCGGACTCCTCGTTCCAGTCATTGTCGCACACCCACTTCTTGCATCGCGGGCACCTTTTGAAGTGTCCCTTGGCCTCGTTGCCTGCCAGCTCGAAGGCCTTCTCGTGCTCCTTGTGCCACTCGGGGGACATGCCCTCGAACTTATCGCTTACGACCCCGGAGCCAACATCTGCGGCGTAACCGATGTTTCCCCTTCCCGTCAGGTCCCCGGCCACAGAGGCCACCCTCCCCAGCCCGCGGAAGAGCTTGCCCTTCTTGTAGCTCTTGGACTCCACGAACCGGGTCTTGTAGCCCTCCTGGCATAGGTCACAGAAGAAGGTGAACTGGAAACCAGCCTCGGTGCTATTGTCCTCCATGTTCGACGTGAATGCGACCAATTTTCCTCCGCTCATATCTTCCAACCTCCCTTGATCTTCTTGTTGCAGCCGACGCATCGGTCCCCGATGGGAGGCTGCTCCGCCCCGCACTTGGGACACTTGGCCATCAACCTTGCCCCGCATCCATCGCAGTGGTCGCCCAAGAAGGTGGTCTTTCCGCACCTGGGGCAGACCATTTTCAGCTCCAGTCCGCAATTAGAGCAGACCTTTTGCCCTTCGGCTATCGGCGAACGGCACTTGGGACAGCGCGGGGAGTCAGTAGGCGAAGCCTTGGAGCACCACGGGCAGATATTCGCATCGCTATCGACCAGTTCGCCGCAGTGCCTGCAGGGTTTCTTGTATCCTACCATGCCATTCCCCCACTTCCTCCGTCCTTCATCATTATTGAATGTTATTTGCTTTGCGATGATTAATAAGAGGATGAAACGGCTCAGGCCCTGTCGAGGACCTTCTGGACTGAGTCCATCCATCGTTCGTCGTGAACCGCCCTTCCCACGAACGCCTTCCTGAGGGCCACCAGCTCTGGCATGGCGTATAGGGCGTTCAGGTACCTGGCGTTCTCGGGACGGTGCATCTCCAGCTCGGACATCATTACCGGCTCCCGCCTCAGACCGATGGCACGTAGGGCTTCCGCCAAGGTTTCGGTGACCGCCGAGGTGTCGTCATACCCGGTGAACTCGGCCATCCGTCCGTAGGAGAAGAGGTATGTGGCCCGTCCCTGGTCCCCCGAGGACTCGGCCTCGAAGGCTATGACCTTTGGATCTCCTCCCGATGAAGTGCTCATGGGTGCCAGGAACCATATGTAGCTGTCCCTCTCGCCCTTCCCCAACCCAATGCGGACATGGTCACCGGAGGTGGCGCTGAGGAACATGAATTCCTCGTCCAGGCCAGAACTCCGTACCCGGTCCACCAGGGCCGACCACATGCCAGGGTCCACCTCCTTCACCTCTTTGCCGCTGGCCGCTCGGCCGTCCATCATAAGGTCGGTGACCTTTCCCAGGGTGGACGAGGCCGCGCCCGGAAGCACCTGCCTGAGCAAGGCCCCGGCCTCCTCCCGTAGGAAGGCCAGCCTTTTGCACATGAGGTTGGTGATTGGGTCTGTCTCTGCCCCCATCTTGAACAGCTCCAGCGATCCGTGCCGGTGTTGAAGTACCAGCCGATGCTGGGACCTCTCGATCTTGGATATCAGGGCCAGCCGCACCCGGAACAGTTGTCCGTCGTCCGGAGAGATCACGAGCGAGCGCTCGTATAGTGATAGCTCCCCCTCGCCCTTGAGGGAAGAGCTGCCGGCCTTTATCTCATACGACGAACGAAAGGGTTGCCGTACCACAGCCTCCTCGATCAGACGGTCCCTGAGCATGAGGGAGTTGCGGCCCCTCATCAGGGCCCGGCGCAGGTCGTCGTGCTTGAAACCGGCCTTGGTGATGGCGATGACCTCGCCGTCCAAGGTGGTCACCATCAGGGTCCTGCCGGACTCCGATATCCTGGTCATGCGCCGGAAGGGCACCACTGTCCTGTCAGTTCCGGCCGAGAGGACCAGGGAGTCCTCCTCCACCAACGCCTTCCCGTCCATGTCCGCTTGGGCGACCTCGTCCCTGCCGACCACCCGGTAATGCACGGTGCATTCCATGATCCCCGGAGGGATGGAACCACACAAAATGGTTTCTACCTTCCCCAAAGAACGTGACCCGTCACTTCTTCTTTATGAAATCCTCGAGGGTCATGCCCTTCCTGTTGGAGGCCTTCTCCACCGGGGCGATCATGACCTTCTCCTTGAGCTTGATGTCCAGGGTCTTCTCGACCTTCTTGATAAGGGCGTCGTCCGGGTGCATGCCCCCGCTCTCCAGCTTGTGCACGATGCTGACCCTCTCGTTCATCTTGGCGGCCAGCTCCTCCTGCTTCCAGCCCATCTTCTCCCGGGCCTCCTTTATCCTCTTGGGGAAGTCCTCGGCCAGCTCGATGGATTCCTCTCCCCCTTCGTACACGTCCCTGGTCTTCATCCGCCGCTCGCGGTTCTGCAGCCGGGCCTGGATGACGGATGGCTCAGCCCCGGGCTGCTGCTTGCCCCCCGACTTGACGTTGTCCCCGAAACGGGCGCAGTCGCGGCAGACGTTCAGGATCGTGCCCTCGATCCTCACCGGCAGCAGGCTCGCCATTTCCTTCCCGCACATTTCGCATATCATCTCTATCGTCCGAGCTAATATAGGAAGAATAATTTAAACATGAGCCGAGCGGGTTCGGGCGCCTACGATATCAAGCATCGAAGGATGACCTGGCCTGATCAATGGCTCGTGCAAGGAACTGCTGCAGGGCCTTGGGGCATTTCTGGTTGCCTTCGTCCCATTATCCTGTGTGACACTGAATGGCAAATGCTCAAATAGAGGGCGGTTTAATCAATGCTCGAAGGTGCCGCATTTGTTGGATGAAGAGCTGGACCAATCCATCTCCAACGAGATAGTCGAGAAGCTGGAACTGTTGGAGCGCCAGAACACCGAACTCCTGGAGGAGGTCAGGCGGGTGGAGGGCGAGAAGCGCTACGTGGAGAGCGAGCTCTTCAGGTTGCAGAAGGAGATCAAGCGCATGCGCTCCGAGCTGGAGCGGCTGAAGTCCCCTCCCCTGATCATCGGCAGCATCAAGGACATCCTGATCGACGGTCGCGTCATAGTCAAGAGCAGCACCGGCCCGGACTTCATCGTCACCACCTCCGAGTACGTTCCCCCGGAGGACCTGATCGTGGGGGCCAGGGTCGCCCTGAACAAGCAGACCCTGGCGGTGATGTCCGTTCTCCCGCAGTCCCTAGACCCCATCGTCACCGGGGCGGAGATCATAGACAAGCCCACGGTCACCTACGAGATGATCGGCGGCCTGGAGGACCAGATCCTGGAGGTCAGGGAGGCCGTGGAGGACCCCCTGCTGCGCCCTGAGCTGTACAAGAGGGTGGGCATAGAGCCGCCCAAGGGCGTGCTGCTGGTCGGACCGCCGGGCACCGGCAAGACCCTCATAGCCAAGGCCGTGGCCAATCATACGAACGCGACGTTCATACGCTTCGTCGGCTCGGAGCTGGTGCAGAAGTACATCGGCGAGGGGGCCAGGCTGGTGCGGGAGCTGTTCGAGCTGGCCAGGGAGAAGGCCCCCAGCATCATATTCATCGACGAGCTTGATTCCGTAGGGGCCAAGCGTTTGGACGTGGCGACCTCCGGGGACCGCGAGGTGCAGCGCACCCTGATGCAGCTGCTGGCCGAGCTGGACGGCTTCAACCCGCTGGACAACATCAAGATAATCGGCGCCACCAATCGCCCGGACATTCTGGACGACGCGCTGCTGCGGCCCGGCCGTTTCGACCGCATAATCGAGGTGCCGGTGCCGAACTTCGATGCCAGGCGGGAGATATTCCGCATCCACACCGGGCGGATGAGCGTGGAGGAGGGCATTAACCTGGACACCCTGGCCTCCAAGACCGAGCTGGCCACTGGCGCGGACATCAAGTCCATATGCACCGAGGCGGGCATGTTCACCATCCGCGACAACCGGGACACCGTGACCATGGCCGACTTCGAGAGGGCCATATGCAAGGTGCTGGAGAACGAGACCGCCAAGTGCACCGAATCAGGCGTCATGTTCGCCTGATCGGCGGGCGCCCTCTTCGAAACCGTTTTCACAAACCTCTATTTCCTTTTCCAATGCGAAGGAGCCCATGTACCCGCACCTCAGGCAGCGGTATTTCTGTCCCAGAACCATCCCGGTCTCGTACACCAGGTCCCCCGAGCCGCATTCCGGGCAGGTGAGTATCCAGGTCTTCACGCCGACAATACTGACCCGAGGAGACTTAAATCAATCGTCGTAGAGGTCCTCGCCGCCCTCGAAGGCCTGCTGCACCATGTCGTAGATGTCCTCCAGGCCGGACGGCTCTACGGCGGAGGCCGGGACCACCCTCTTGTACGCGCCGATGGACTCCAGGGCCTTGAACAGCTCGATGCTCAGAAGGGCCCGGGAGTCTATGTTGCCGGTGAGCGCGTCATAGAGCGCGTCCGGGGAATCGGACCAGCCGTCTATCGCCTCCAGCTCCTCCGGCTTGAGCAGGTCGCTCTTGGACAGCACGGTGAAGAAGGGGACGTTGAAGCGGAAGTGCACGGTGGCGGC
>MVPZ01000142.1 GCA_002067045.1 Methanomassiliicoccales archaeon PtaB.Bin134
GTCATATAATTCTCGATTCATTTTTTGAAATTAGTATTCACCCAGGTAGAATTAAATACGCTGGCCTTCTGCCTTGGTATAAAAGGTGGGAGAGATGCTGGGGAAGAAGAGGGCGTCCCTCTGGATACTGCCGGTCCTTGCTGCAGCCCTGCTGCTGGCAGTCCCTGCGTCAGTTCCTATGACGGGGGTTCCCGAGGTCAACGATTCTACCTCTTCCGCCGTCCCCTACGGTGTTGAGACCATCTTCTCAGAGGGAACCATCTTCGATTCTCATCGTGAGGGCCTTGACCTGCCCGATGGCATAAGGGACATGGCCTTGGGGGAGCTGGACGGGGATGGCATCACGGATGTGGCCGTCGCCAATGCAACTACCATCCTCATCTACCATGGGCTAGGGGACGGCATCCTTGGCTCCACCCCCTTGGCCCTGACCCACGGGGGCATGGACGACATTCGGAGCCTGGCCATCGGAGACCTGGACGGGGATGGAAAGGACGATGTGGCCGCAGCCTATACCGACATAAACGGAGAAAATCCCAAGGTGACCCTGTTCTACCAGAGCTCCGGCTTCAGCACAGCGCTGGACGTAAGCACCTTTCCCGATCCTCAGCAGGTGGTCATAGGTCACTTCGAGGGATCTGGCTACAACGATCTGGCGGTGGCCTGCCGTGGAGACCCGAGCGAGAGCATCGACGCCACCATCTCCCTTATCCGATGGCCCTTCACCCAGGCGTATCACCAGGTCCAGATCAGCGTTCCCCAGCTGACCCATTTGACCTACCTAGCCCCAGGATACGACGGTTCGGACGCACGCATCGACCTCATCGCGGGAGAACTGGGCGGCGATAGGGTCCTGGTCCTGACCCAGCCCGCCACCTTCTCCTCAGCATGGAGCTCGAGGATGGTGGAGATCGGAGGATCGCTAGCTGGCATCCAGGTGGTGAACCTCACGGGCAATGGGCCCAGGGACCTCGTTATCATCAACTCAGGTGAGGACCGGGTGGAGATCCGGGCCAATCCTGGCTCAGGGATCCCTACATCGGCCACCGCCATCGTTGACGGCTTGGGAGGTGCCGTGGCCATGTCCTTCGGGGGCCTCTCCGGCTCTAGCCTCCCCGACCTCGCACTGGTCTCAGAGGACGATAGCTGCCGAGTGTACACCAATGAGGGGGGTTTGGTGGACGCGGACTACGAACACCGCTTCCCCGTGGATGATGCTCCGGCGAAGGTGCTCACGCTCGATCACGGCTCAAGTGCCAAAGGCATCTACGTCCTATCGAACGGAGCGGCAGGAGACGCTCCTTCGCTTACCTTCTACGCGTACGTCAACGGGACCGTCGGCAATGCCGATGTGAACGTCTTCCGTGAGGGTGGAAGGTTCACCGAGCTTTGTGCTGGTAACCTCTCCTTCTATGCCGTGGTGGCCATCGTGGAGGGGGAGGACCGGGTCTTGATCTATGACGTCAGCGGAGATGTCCAGGCGACCCTTCCCGCTCAGGCGGGCCCGTGCGGGCTGTTCATCGGTGATCTGGACGGCGATGGCACCGGCGACCTGGCGGTCCTGAACGGGGAAGCGGGGACCGTCAGCGTTTTCAGGGGCGGCAGCGGCATAATGGCCAAGAAGGCTCCGGATGCCATCGTCACGCTGGGCCTGACGTCCCCCCGGTCCATGTGCGGAGGGGTGGTTGGGGCGCTCGGCGAGAGCGTACTGGTGGTCGGCGGCCGTGATGGCCTGGAGATCATATACCATCCTCTGTCCACGCCCGTCCTGGAAAGGGCCGGGGCGAGCACGGTAGGGAACCGCACGGCCGTGTCCACGGGCAAGATAGCGTCCACGTCCGTGGGTGGGGGGATCGCGGCCCTCAACAGTGATACGGGACGCGTAGAGATATACCTCGTGAAGGGGTCCCCCTCGATAGGGGACTGCTTCCCCGATACCCCCAGTGCCTGGCTCAACATGGTGGGCCGCGCGCCCACCTCCGTGACCGTGGGGGATTTCAACGGCGACGGGCGGGATGATGTGGCGGCAGGTTCGGCCTTGGGGCAGGTGAGGGTGTTCCTGAACAGCGCCCTGGGGTTCTACAGCGACACCCCAGCGTCCAGCACTGCGTTCCTCGCGGGAGCTGTTTCTAATCTGAGCAGCGCCGACCTCAACGACGACGGGCTTGACGATATCTCCGTAGGATACTCGTCCATCTCCCAGGTAGGTCTCCTCCTGAGCACGGGGAGCTCGTTCTCCAACAACATCAACCTCTCCGCCGGTGGGAGGGCGGCGGGGATATTCGCAGGGGACATGAACGGGGACCGGCGGGACGACCTTGTAGCCTCCTCGTCGTCCTGCAGTGCGCTGAGCTTGTGGTTCCAGAGGGACCTTGCCCCCTCGCCCCAGGTGTGGATCTCTGACCTCACCCCCGCAGAGGGAACCCTCATGGCCTTCGATGCCAGCAACAGCACGGATTCCTTCTCCGACCGGTCCTCTCTGGCGTACCTCTGGGACTTCGGTGACGGTAACACCTCCGTGGCCGCCAGCGGGCATCATGCCTACGGCGCCAACGGCTCCTACGACGGCTACCTGGAGGTCACTGACAGGGCAGGGATGAGGGGGCGGGCGGAGTTCCACGTCGTTGTCGAGGATTCCGGGCCCATAGCGGCCGCGCACCTGTCCTCCTCGACCATCCATGAGGGAGGTCTCATCGGCTTCTTCGACGACTCCTCGTCCTTCCCAGATAGAATAACAAATTACCTATGGGACTTCGGAGACTCCAGCCCGGCGGTGACGACGCGTGATGCGGAGCACCGCTACCTGACCAAGGGCACGTATGTGGTCACTCATATGGTCTGGGATGAGGACGGCGATGTCAGCACGACGAACGTCTCCGTGGTGGTCCAGGACCTGCCACCGGTGGCCTCGTTCAGCTCGCCAAAGTACACCTTCTCCGAAGGTGAGCCCGTCCTCTTCACCGATGCCTCCTACGCCTACGACGGCATCGCCTCCTGGTCGTGGGACCTTGGGGACGGACGGGTGCTCACATCTCAGAACGTCACCTTATCGTACCCCGGTCCGGGACAGTTCATCGTAACGCTTACCATCACCGACCGGGAGGGGCTGGCCTCCTCGTTCAACCGCACCATCACAGTGCTGGGGACCGATCCCGGGGCGGGGGAGCTGCTCACCGTGGCGGGAGGCGTTAGCTTCCTCATGGACGAGCCCATCACCTTCCGGGTCTCGGCTTGGCCATCCTACCTGCCGATCGTCAGGTACGCCTGGGACCTTGACCACGACCCCTCGTCTGGGTTCAAGGAGACCCCGGGCATCTCGATCAATCAGACCACCTGCTCGTTCCCGGCACCCGGAGAGTACCGGGTGTGCGTGCGCATATATGATGCCAACTCGTTCACCGAGCGCTTCCTGACAGTGGCCATAAACAACGTCCCGCCCACCGCCAAGTTCGTCGGTCAGATCTCAGGTGCAGGGCAGGTGACGTTCGACGGGAGCGGCAGCTTGGACTCGACCACAGACGTCTCCGGGCTGGAGTACCGATGGTTCTTTGGTGATGGCAGCGGCTGGACCCCGTGGTCGAACGTCAGCGATGCGTCGCACCAGTACTCGACGGACGGCATCTACCAGACATCTCTGGAGGTGCGGGACCGATGGGGGGAGGTGGACTCCGCGACCCTCAATATCATCGTAGATACCAGCCCGCCCTCCATCGATCTGGACGACGCCACGGTGCTGACCGAGGCCTATGCGGGAGTGGATACGGTGGTCCGAGTGAAGGTCACCGACGTCTCACACGTAGAACGTGTCCTCCTTGTCTACGAGTGCGGGGAGATCAACGGGGCGCTGGTGATGAGCAGGATCGCCGGGACCGACAGCTACGTGGCCACCATCCCTGGCCTACCCTGGACCGGCACTCTAAGCTATCATGTCGAGGCAGAGGACGCGAGTGGGCATAGTTCTCTGTCCGCGACCTTGAACGTTCGGGTGGTGGAGAGGCCGGACAGCACATGGATTCTGACGATGGCAGCGGCAGCGGCGGTCGCCGTCGCGCTACTCTTGCTGTACTACCGGAGGACCACCATGGTGGTCGATGAGGTGTTCATGATATACCGTGACGGTAACCTCATGGCCCATCAGACCAGGAGGCTGAAGCCGGGAATGGACGATCAGATCATGGGCAGCATGCTGGTGGCCATCCAGGACTTCGTAAGGGACTCCTTCAAGGAAGAGGCCTCCACCGGACTGAACCGGATGGACTTCGGGGAGAAGAAGGTCCTGGTGGAAAAAGGGGAGAACATCTACCTGGCGGTGGTGCTCCATGGCAAGCGCGAGGGGAGGGTGCCTCACATCATGAGGCAGGCCATCGCCCATGCCGAGGAACGTTTCTCCGAGACCCTCTCCGATTGGGACGGGGATATGGAAAAGGTGAGGGGTATCAACGAAGAGGCCAGCAGGCTCCTGCGGGGAAGCGTCCTGGACCTCGCCCCCATGGAGAAGGGGGAAGGCTTGTAGGATGGCGATCGAGCATCTAAGTGACAGGTCCTTCCCTCGTTCTCGTGTGCCCCCAAGGTATGGATTCTCCCCCACCGTCCACCCTTTCCCCTGCTGACAACATTAATATGCGACCTCCCTGTTGAACTCTCATGCTGAGCCTGGAAAGCCTGGCCGTAGTGCTGGCATTATGTGCAGTGCTGTCGGTCCTCTCCTACTGGTTCGGCCTTCTGACCTTGAGCGGCTCCATAGCTTCCTTCCTGGTGGGAATAGTCATCGGAGGGCTGGGCTCCATAGGCTGGCTTCTCACATTAATCGTGTTCACCTTCATGGGGTTCTTCGTCACCAAGTTCCGGTTCCAGATCAAGGAAACCAAGGGCCTCCAGGAGGGGAAGAAGGGGGAGAGGACGTACCGCAATGTCCTCGCGAACGGGCTGGTGCCGGCGGCGGTGGCCGTCATATCCTTCCTCCTGGGAGAGCAGGAGTCGACCCTGGCATCCATAGCCTACATATCCTCGATAGCGGTGGCCGCCGCTGACACTACGGCCAGCGAGCTAGGTGTCCTGTCAGATCGGGCATACCTCATAACGACCGGAAAGCGGGTACCGCCGGGGACCGACGGGGGAGTGTCCGTCCTGGGCACATCGTGGAGCATCGTGGCCTCCATCGCCGCGTCCTATGTAGGCTGGCTCTTCGCCTTCCAGCAGCTTTTCGATCCCCTGCTCGTCATCCCGGTGGTGATCGGCGTGGCCGGATGCATGATGGACAGCCTTATAGGGGCCACGCTGGAGCGGCGGGGGATGGTAGGGAAGCTGCAGAACAACATCATGTCCATGGCCTTCGGGGGCGCCGTCGCCGCCGCCATATATGTTCTCCTGTGAAGCGGCCAAGGAAATCCTTTTATACAACCGCCCTATTCTGAGCTTTGGTATGACGGCCATAGCGGCGGGG
>MVPZ01000143.1 GCA_002067045.1 Methanomassiliicoccales archaeon PtaB.Bin134
CGGTCACCACCGGGATCTGGATATCCTTGTACAGGTCGATCTTCTCGTGGGTCACGCACTCCTTGAAGTTGCCCAGCATGAATATTGCGGCGTCGTACTCCTCGATGATGGCCTTCTCCGCCGCGGATATCTGGCAGGTCTTGCGGCCTCTTCCGCGGGCCAGCCCCATGACTATGGTGATCGCTCCGTACCTGCGCAGGTGCTCGGCGATGTCGCAGATGGGATGGGGCATGTGATGGCGGCCCAGGGTCGGTCCAATGACCGCTATCTCCGTTCCGGCCAGCGGCACCTCCACGATCTTGCCCCCGAGCTCGGCGGTCTTCTTCTCGATGAGCGGGCGGTCCTCCGCGGGAATGGCCAAGGTCAGGGTTATCATCACCTGGACCTGGGTCCGCTGGAGCACGAAGCCGCCGACGTCCTCTATCAGGTCGAGCAGCTCGTCCACCTTGTGCACCCCGCCGTCGAACATCAGAACCTCGTACATCAGTCCTCCTCCCCCTTTTTCATGCTGGTGTGCACCTTCTGCGCCTCGGCGATGAAATCGACGGTCATGCCGTGCTCGGTGGCCACGATGGTCATCACATTGTCGTTGAAGTACTCGTTGCGGATCTTGAGGCCCTCGGGCAGCAGGCGCCACATGGCGTCCAGCAGCTGCGAGCGCACCCCCTCCTCGGGGTCCAGCTTGAGGTCCTCCAGCTCGCGGACGGGAACGCCCTCCACGAATATCTCCAGACGGGTCAGCTGCTGCACCCGCTCCCTGCCGTACAGCCTCCAAAGGCTGGCCAGCAGCCGGGGGGCGTAGGACTCGTCCTTGATGGTGATGAACGTGCCCCCCTCCTGCTGCTCCATCTCCGCGATGTCGTGCACCGGGCGCTTGCCCCCGGCCTGCTTGACCTTCAGGGAGATTATGAACAGGGTCTGGTCCGGGCGGATGACGAACTTCACCCGCTCGATCATGTTGGTGATGCCCATGTCGATCAGGATGCGCTCCAGCAGCCACTGGTAAGACTCGAGCGCGTACTGCTCGGTCCCCTCCAGCTCGAATTCAACCAACGTCTCACCCCAGCAGCCCGGAGGAGAGCAGGGCCGCGCCCACCGCCCCGATGTACTGGGAGTCCTTGGGCACTATCGGGCGCTGCCCGAGGGTGTGCTCCATGGCCGTCACCAGGCCGGATATCAGGGAGGTGCCCCCGACCTGGATGATGGGGTGGCGCACCTCGATCTCCTGCAATTGCTGTTCGTATATCTGCTCGGCCACGCTGTGGCAGGCCGCGGAGGCCACGTCGGCCAGCGTGTTGCCGGCGGCCAGGGACGTCACCAGGTCCTGTATGCCGAAGACGGAGCAGTAGGAGTTCATCTTGACCTTGCCGTGGTCGCCCTGGTCCGCCAGGGCGCCGAGCTCGGTGATCTCCACCTTGAGCCTCTTGGCGGTCATCTCCAGGAAACGGCCGGAAGCACCGGCGCATATCCCTCCCATGGTGAAGTTGTCCGGGATGCCGTCGCGCACGGTGATGGCCTTGTTGTCCATTCCGCCGATGTCGATGATGGTGGCCTCGCCCTTCTGCCTTCCGGCCAGCCATACGGCGCCTTTTGAGTTGACGGTGAGCTCCTCCTGCACCAGCTTGGCCTTGAACTTCTTGCCCAGGGTGAATCGCCCGTATCCGGTCGTCCCGATGCCCTCCAGCTCCTCCAGCTTCACCCCGGCCTCGGCCAGGGCGTTGGTGAGCGCGGTCTCCGCGGAGGAATAGACGTCCGCGGTGGGAAGCCAGTACTTCCCTATGATCTCGTTGTCCCGCATGATGACCGCCTTGGTGGTCGACGATCCGGAATCCAGCCCGGCGGTGAGGCCGACCTGCCTCTCCCTGGCCAGAAGCTCCTTGCGCTCCACTATGGTCACCAGGGCCTCCATCCTGGTAAGCAGCTGCGCGGACTTGGTCCTCTCCGTGAAGGAGTAGGTGACCACCGGCAGCCGCACCCGTTCCTGCACGAACTTCCTCAGCTCGGTGCGCACCAGGGCGGCCTCGGCGCAGCGGAAGCAGGTGGCGATGAATATGGCGTCGGCGTCGTAGTTATCGTTGGCCAGCTCCATGGCCCTGGCGATCATCAGCTTGAGCTGGGGGCTGGCGGGGTTGAAGCCGAACTCCTCCACGGCCTTGTCGATCTTCTCCATGTCCACGTCCGGGTAGACCATCTTGGCCCCCACGGTCTCCGCGGCATTCTCGATCTCCCCCTGCACCGCGCTGTACTCCGTCCCGCAGGACAACTGGGCGATCTTGATCATTTCAAACCCTCCAGGAACTGCTTCACCTTGTAGACCATGTCCTTGGCCTCCTCCTCGTTGGACGGATACTCCAGGGAAAGGATGGGCACCTTACGCTTGCGCACCAGCAGCTTGGCCAGCTCGTTCGTGCGCTGGCATCCCACGCATCCGAAGCTGTACGGGGCGTCCTCCATGAATATGGCCGCCTCGGCCTGCTCGATGAGCGGACCGTACACCGCCAGCCTGCCGCGGATCCCGGAAGGGACCTCTATGCCGGCGTACTTGAGCCCGAGCTTGACGTCGTCTAGGGTCACGTTCAGCGGCGGCGCCTCTATCTCGTTGGAGGTCACGCGGTCCCTCAGCGCCTTCATCAGGCTGAGCGGCTCGTGGCCGAACCTCTCTATCAGGTCGTACAATATCAGGCTGTTCGGCGGCATCATGAATATCTTCATTGCGGCACCTCGTCGATGAGCTTCTTGAGTTCCTTGACCGGGAGCTTGCCCCGCCTCTTGGGCTCGGGGGGCACCTCTCCGCGCTCCAGGCAGACCAGGCCGGACTCCACCAGGCACAGGTCCTTCCATTCCTTCTCCAGCTGGGCGAAGCCCGGTCTGGAACCGTGATGGGCCCGGCAGCGTCGGATGTCCCCGGCGGGGAAGGCCCTTATCTTGGAGAATATGCGGTTGGGGTCCATCTTGCGGACCTCGGTGAGCGTTTTCAGGACGGCCTCGCGGGGCCCCTGGAGCACCACCCCGTAGCAGGTCTCCTTGGCCGTGACCTCGTTGCCCAGGTTATGGACGAACCTGGCGATGCGGTCGGGGGTGAGGTCCGAGCTGGGGGCGATGAATATCAGTCTGGTCTCTGTGTCCTTGTCCATTTCAATCCCCCTTGGGCTTCTTGGCGCCCTTCCTTGCCGGAGCCTTCTTGGCAGCGGCCCTGGGCCTCTTACCTGGAGCCTTCTCCTTGACCTCGGCGTTGGGCTTCTGGGCCGCAGACGACTTGACCGGTTTGGCCTCGGCCTCCTCGGCGGTGGCCCTGCGCACGTATATGATCTGCCCCTCCTCCACCCCGGACATCATGGCGCCCAGGTCGCCCACGAACCGGCCGAGCATGTTGGCCCCGTGCGGCTCCTCGCCGGTGGGCCCGAACTCCTCGCTCTCCTCCAGGCGTATGCCGATCAGTCCGCGCTGCGGCCGGGACATGTTGGTGATGGCCACCTCCCCCCGCACGGACCGCCCCTTGAACTGCTCCTCGGGGTACAGGTCGGCGGCCAGCTTGGGGTTGCCCTCGAAGGTGATCATGGGCATGCCCTCGAAGGTGAAGTGCACCTTCATGGTGCCCACGGGCTTGTGGTCCAGCCCGGTGACCTTGCGGAAGTAGCGCACCGTCCACGGGGATGACTCGGGGTCCATGGTCAGCGGGAACACCTTGTCCTTGGGTACCCCCATGGTCTCAACGGCCTTCTCCTTCATGGCGAATATGGTCATCTCCGGCTCCTGCTCCACCACGATGGCCTCGTCGGATACGTCGCCGCGCCGCTTCTGCTCCTTCCCCAGCCCCATGAGGAACTCCTGGGCCTGGGCCTGGGTCATGCCAATGGTCATTATGCGGACCGGGTCGGGACGCACCAGCACCCTGCCCTTGGCCGGGACCAGGTGAACCAGGTTCTGACCGTTGGTCACCTTACCCACCAGGTTGTGGGAGCGGTTGAGCTGGCGGACCTGGTTGTAGAAGAATATCTTCCCGGTCTGGTAGCCCTTGTGGCGCACGGTGACATCGTCGGGATGACGGACCTCGCTGAACTCCTGCCCCAGCTCGGTGTCCATGTCGGCCTCGCTG
>MVPZ01000144.1 GCA_002067045.1 Methanomassiliicoccales archaeon PtaB.Bin134
GCGTGCGCTCGGTCATGATCGACCGCCTGAACCTGCGGCCGGGAATGAAGGCGCGCATGTGCCGGAGGATGGCTGAGGCTTCACCATCCTCGCTGGCCGAGTTCGAGGCCCATGTTGAGAGCGATGCTTACTACTTGGAGACCACAGCGAACCTTGAGAGCCTCCTGAGGGGGGCCGGGGTCCGCACAATGTCGGCGTTCTGAGGTTCAGGCCACTGTCTCCTTGGAGGAAAGGACCGCCCCCGTGAAGGCCAGGACCACGTAGACGACCAAGGCCAAAAGGTCCAAGCTTATGTCCCCAAGGCCACCACCGCGCAGCATGATGGTCTTCAGCCCATCGATTGCATAGGTAAGGGGGATGAAGCCAGCTATGTACTGCAGCTCCACCGGCAGGGTCTGTATAGGCACCAGGAACCCAGACAAGGCGATGGAGGGGATGGCTATCATGGGCGCCAGCTGCACTGCCTGGAACTCGTTCCGCGCCAGACGCGACAGGAGGATGGCGAGCATGATGGTGCCGATCGAGAACAGTATCACGAAGCCTACGACCAGAAGTAGGTCCCCCCTGACCGTGGCCCCGAACACCACTATGGACACGGTCAGCACGACGAGGGAGATCAGGACCGCGAAGAAGGTCATACCCAGCACGTACCCGGACATCATCTGCCAGCGGTTGATAGGGGCAGCGTAGAACCTCACCTTGGTCCCCTCCAGGTCCTCCCTGACCAGCAGAAGGACCGAGAGCAGCAGGACCAGGAACATGATGATGAAGCCTATGACCCCGGGTAGGGACACGTCAAGGCCGGACAGGACCCCCTCGCCCCATACGGGTAAGCTCTCCACCGACAGCTGCACCGGGAGGCCCGATTCCTGGACCGTTCTGCCCATGGCCCCGCTTACCGCTGCTAGGACACTGTTCCTTACCGACGGCTCGGCCTCGTCCGCGTACACCTTGAACGTGATTTTCAACGAGGTGTTGGGAGGGTCGGCGGCTAGCTCTGAGGGTATCACCACCAGCGCGCTCACCTCCCGGGCCCGGACCCTCTCCCAGGAAGCGTTCATGTCCGCGGAGACATCGACCACATTGACCTTTTGGTCGGCGCGAAGCTCCTCCACGAACTTGATCTTCAGAGGCGTTACCGCCCCCTCGCTGACGATGATGATAGGATTGTGCTGGGTCTCCCCCTGGAGGGCGTAACCGAACAGGAGGGTGATGACCAGCGGAACGATAAGAATCATCCCGATGGTGCGCCTGTCCCTGGTCAACTGCCTTATGACCCTGAGGCCGATGGCCACTGCCGGTCGCATCAAGTACCTCCCTCAAAGCGCAGGAAGAGGTCCTCCAGCGAGCTGACCCCCTCCTGCTCCATGAGGTCCCCCGGCCTCCCCAGGGCGAGGATCTTTCCGCGGATCATGAGCGCCACCCGGTCCGCCCTAAGTGCCTCGTCGGTGATGTGGGTGGTGATCAGGATTGTCTTGCCTTGCCCCTTCAACTCCTGGAAGTGGTCCCAGAACTGCTTGCGGAGCAGGGGATCGACACCTACCGTGGGCTCGTCCAATATTATGAGAGCGGGGTCCGGGAGGAGGGCTATACCAAGGGATACCCTCCGCCTCTGCCCTCCCGAAAGTGTCCTTGACGATACAGAGCGCTTTTCCTCAAGGTCAAGGAACTCGAAAAGGCGATCGGTACGCTTACGGATCGTGCTGTAATCTAGGCCATACAGCCGGCCGTAGAAAAGCATGTTCTCCTCCGGGCTGAGGTCCTGGTAGATGGAGATCTCCTGAGGCATGAAGCCCGTCCGGCGCCGAACCTCCAGCTTCTGGCCGGGGACTTCGTGATCCAGGACCCTGATGGACCCTCCCTCGAACCTGTAAATGCCCATAAGACAGTGGATGAGCGTTGTCTTTCCTGAACCGTTGGGGCCCAGCAACCCGAATATCTCTCCCCGTTGCACGGATAGGCTGACACCATCCACCGCCTTGAGGTCTGCGAAGCTCTTGGTGAGGTCCTCAACCGATATGGCCAAATCTGGACCTTTCCCCATCTCTCAGGGAATGGCATTAAACAGATATATCCATTACAGGGTCGGAGCGACCCCATAAGCTGCCCGCGGGGCGACGAAAAACCATAATTCTTATATAGAAGCGATAAAATATCGCCCCCACGGAAAGGAGGATAATTTATGGCATATTCTCTAGGACAAAGCCAACCTATCATCGTGCTTCGAGAAGGCACTGAGCGCACCAAGAACAAGGAAGCGCAGGGCAACAACATCCAAGCTGCCCGCGCGATAGCTGACGCGGTACGCTCCACCTTGGGACCGAAGGGCATGGACAAGATGCTCGTGGACAGCCTTGGAGATGTTGTGATCACCAATGATGGCGTGACCATCCTGAAGGAGATCGAAGTTCAGCACCCCGCGGCCAAGATGGTCGTGGAGGTCGCCAAGACCCAGGACACCGAGTGCGGCGATGGGACCACCACATCCGTGGTCCTCGCCGGTGAGCTGTTGAAGCAGGCCGAAAAGCTCCTGGACCACAACGTTCACCCCACCATAATCGCCAACGGCTACAAGCTGGCGGCCCTCGAGGCTGTCAAGATCCTCGAGAAGATCGCCGTGGACAGCAAGACCGATGACATGCTGAAGCGCGTGGCCATGACCGCGATGACCGGCAAGTCCGTGGGCGACCAGAGGGAAATGCTCTCCGACATGGCCGTCAAGGCCATCAAGTCCATCGCCGAGAAGCGCGATGGAAAGACCATCGTGGATGTGGACAACATAAAGGTGGAGGCAAAGACCGGCGGGTCCATAGCGGACACCGAGCTCATAAACGGGCTTGTCATCGACAAGGAAAAGATCCACCCCCGCATGCCGAAGGTCGTGAAGAACGCCAAGATCGCTCTCATATCCTCCGCCATGGAGGTCAAGAAGACCGAGGTCGAGGCCAAGATCCAGATACGCGACCCGGCCTCCATG
>MVPZ01000145.1 GCA_002067045.1 Methanomassiliicoccales archaeon PtaB.Bin134
GGAGTCCACGATGCGGAGGCCGATGAAGTCCCTGATGGCAGGATTGGGGTGCGCGAGATCGGTCTTCACCACCAGCACCGCCTCCTCCTCTCCGAAGGAGTGTGACAGCATCCTGTCCAGGAGCTCGTGCCCTTCCTCGGGGCTCTGGTCGCGATGAGGGCATGCTTGCCCCTTCTCCTTCATATCCCTCCAAGCCTCGGCCTCGCAGGTGCAGATGTACGCCTTACCCATGTCGATCAGCTGGCGGGCAACGGAATAGTACAGCTCGAAGCGCTCCGACTGGACCACCGTCTCGTGGACCTCCACGCCCAGCCACTTCAGGTCCTCGGGTATCATCTTGTAGGCATCGGGATCGATCTTGTCAGGGTTGGTGTCCTCGATCCTGTCAATGTACTTGCCCTTGTACCTCTTAACATATTCGTCATTTAAGATGGAGACCCGGGTGTGGCCAAGATGGAGCGGCCCCGATGGTCCCGGTGCCACGCGCATGACCACCTTGCCTTCGACCGCTCCCGGCAGCTCCGGAAGCTCGTGCTTCCTCTCCGTCTTGGTCTTCTTGAACAGGTCGCGGTCCGAAGCTTCAGCGAGGCTTCGCACCTCATCGACAGACAGGCCTGCTATCTCCCGGCACACCTCGTCCGCCGTCGCCGCGACCTCCTTCGCCCGGGACCGCAGCGCAGGCTGCTCCGCCAGCACCTTCCCCATGACGGCCTTGGGATTGGCCTTGCCCCCATATAGAGCGGCGTTCTGGAGCGCATACTTCCTGATGACCTCTCGGAGATCGGCGGACATTGCTCGGCCATCGGACAACCCGTTATTCTACCTTTCGCACCTAGGATTGGTCCAGAGAGCATGCTTCTCAGGAGGACCCCCTACTGGTCCGCTCATGCGGCGCGGATCACGGGACAAGGTCCCGGTAGTCGTCACGGGGCGGGGAGAACACGTCAAGGGCGACGGAGTCCTCGAGCACCTCGACGGTATGCTTCACGCCTGATGGTATCACGTAGCCGTCGCCTGGGCCGAGGGTCATGGCATCCTTGCCGATCGTCAGGACGAGGCTTCCGCTGATTACCATGCCTGCCTGCTCGTTGATATGGTCATGCCAGGGGATGACCGCTCCCCTGCTCATTCTGAACTCGATCAGCTGGACGCCCTCGGCCACGGCCACCTGACGCCTCACCACGCCGGGCAACGCCTCGTGGATCTTGGTCCCGCTACAGGGTATGAACATGCGCGGCCTATCGCCACCGCCCGTTATGAGCGTTCTCTCGAATTATTCCCGACGGCCATCGAACCACAAGGCCAGCTGGTCTGCGATGGCGGAGAATGTGCTCTCCAGCTGATGCGTGTCCCCATGCCGGGCCTCCTCGATGCGGAGGACATTTCCCCCCTTGGCCTTGAGATCGTTACAGGAGACCACAATTTCCGCCACATCCCTCGAACCATAGATGATCAAGGTGCGTCCAGAGCGATCACTGCTGGTTGGCGGGAGGCTCTTGAGGTAGTCGAACACCGCGCTGGGGCGCTCCTGCTTGACGCGGTAGCTCCTCACCTTGTGCAGCAGCTCCCGGGTCCGGGCGCAATAGTCCGGATCAAGCGGAGGCGAGATGCCGATAGCATAGTCGGCATCGCTCAGCAATGCGAGGCGGCCTCCAAGGGAGTGGCCGATGGCCACCACCTTCCCGAACTTTCGGCAGTATCGTATCGCGGCCCCCATGTCTGCGAGGAACTCGTCATCCATGGTCAGCTGGTGTTCCCCATGCCCACGCAGGTCGATGGTGCACGCCGCCAGGCCCTGCTCGGCGACCCTCCAGGCCAGGCCCAGCAGCTCCTCCTTGCAGCCGCCGTAGCCGTGGGCGATCACCGCTGCACCCTTGGGCGAGGCAGGTGAGACGAGGATACCCGGCACCTGGAAACCGCGCCCCTTGATTTCAACTCTCTCGATGTTCATGGTCTCGAATCACACAATTGGCTGCATCCGGCCGATAGCCGGGAGGCGATAAATAGATGATTGGAGGGTTACACTCAGACCACCATCCATTATTATAATATCATGCACAATTACCAGGCATGGCCCTGCGTGATCTTCTAGCAAAGATGAAGGACGTGGTCAAGGTCGATGAGGATGTTTCCCTGGACCTCGAGGTCTCCAGGATACTGATGAGGGACCAGACCCGCCCAGTCCTGTTCTCCAAGCTCCATGGCATGCGTGCAGCCGGTAACCTGTGGTCCACTCGGGAGAGGATCGCCGAGGCCATGCAGATCAAGAAAGAGCAGCTGATCCCTATGATGCTGGAGGCCATGGCCCACCCCGCTCCGCCGAAGCAGGTGGGTGACGCCCCTTTCATGGACGATGTCAGGCAGGAGTTCGACCTCACCTCCCTGCCCATACCCAAATACTTCCCCGGGGACCAGGGCCGATACATCACCTCAGCTGTGGCCGTTGCCGAGTTCGAGGGGAAGCGCAACGTCAGCTTCCACCGCATGTACCTGCTGGACAAGCGCTCCTTCGCCCTCAGGTTGGTCCCCCGGCACCTGTACACGATGTGGAAGGGAGCGCAGGCCAAGGGAAGGGACCTCCCGGTGGCATTCTGCATGGGCCTGTGCCCGCCGATACTGCTAGCTGCGGCCACATCCACAGACTACGGCACCGATGAGATGCACATCGCCTCCGCCCTGAAGGAGAGGACGCTGGGCTCGCCACTGGATGTAGCCAAGCTCAACAACGGCCTGCTGGTGCCGGCGCAGTCGGAGATCGTGTTCGAAGGGCGTATCACCTCTCGTATGGTCGACGAGGGGCCGTTCATGGACATCACCGGTACGTACGATTCGGTGCGTCCGGCGCCGGTGTTCGAGGTTGACCGCCTCTACCTGAGGAAGGACCCTGTGTTCCATCTCCTGCTTCCGGGCGGGTACGAGCATTACCTGATGATGGGCCTGCCACGGGAACCGATAATATATCGCACCGTCAACCAGGTGGTCCCGCGCGTCCACGGCGTCCGCCTCACTGAGGGCGGATGCTGCTGGCTAAATGGGGTCGTGTCCATAACCAAGAACAAGGAAGGTGACGGCATAAACGCCGCCCTGGCCGCGTTCTCCGGTCACCCGTCGATGAAGAAGGTCACCATCGTGGACGAGGACATCGACATATTCGACGACCGCCAGGTGGAATGGGCGGAGGCGACCCGGTTCCAGGCATCGCGCTCCCTTCTGGTGATCAACAACGCTGCAGGTTCATCCCTCGATCCCTCGGCCGAGGGGACCACATCGAAGATGGCCATCGATGCCACCAAGCCCTTCGGGGCCAAGGGGTTCGACCGCGCCGTTCTGTGATAGCTCAGGTCGACCAGCGCCTCTTGCGCAGGTCTATGGTCTCATCCCTTCCCTTCCCCAGTGAGATTATGCCGATCGGCGTCCCCGTGTTGGTGGTGATGATGTCCATGAACTTGCGTAGGTTGCGGGGCAGTGCCGAGTACCCCTTCCTGCACATTGCCGCGGTGTCCCCTCCCCAGCCAGCCCAGCCGTCCACCTCTTCGTAGACC
>MVPZ01000146.1 GCA_002067045.1 Methanomassiliicoccales archaeon PtaB.Bin134
GTGGGCGACCAGGTGGAACTGGACGGGGGCTCCTGCGGGAAAGGCATCGAGGACTGGGTGCCGGTCTCCTCCGGAGGGCCGTACTGCCGCTTCAAGATCGTGCTGGGAGGTGACTGAATGGACCTGGAGAGGCTTTCCAAGAAGTCGGTGCACAAGGTCCTGGAGGAGGGGGCCAAGGAGGCCGAGGCCTACCTGGTGCGGGTGCGCTCCCTGTCGGCCTACATCGACGACGACCGCATCAAGAACCTGGAGGACAAGCTGGACCAGGGCGTCTCCGTGCGGGTGCTGCTGAATGGGAAGATGGGGCAGTCCAGCTCCACGCTGTACGCCTCCAGGGACCTGGAGGAGTGCGGGGCCAAGGCCGTATCGCTGGCCAGGCTTTCCCGCCCCGATCCCTACTTCAAGAGGTTCGCCGGATTCCAGCAGCCCTCCGGGCACCTGGACGCCCGCAGCGAGGACGTGGCCTCGGCCAGCACCGAGGACCTGGGGTCCCTGGTGCAGGACATCGTCAAGGCGGCCGGCCAGGACGTCAAGGTGCCCCGGGGGCTCCTGCGCGTGGCCCTGGTGGAGAGGGCGCTGTGCAGCAGCAACGGCGCGGCCTTCCATGAGGTGAGCACCATGGCCTACGCCCATTTCACGACCATGACCAAGGGGCCGGAGCCCGGGGAGGGCTGCGAGTGCTACTACTCATCCGGCCTTGCCGCATTGGACGCCGAGGCTATGGGCGAACGCTTGAGGCGCAAGGCCATGAACGCCAGGGACGCCGAGCATTTCAAGGGCAAGATCACCTGTCCGGTGGTCCTTCCGCCGGAAGAGCTGGCGGAGATGCTGCTGGCCTCGGTGGGCTACGCCCTGGACGGGGAGAACGCCCTGCGCCGCCGCTCCCCCTGGGGGGAGATGGTCGGAAAGGAGGTGGGCAACGGCCTGGTGGATATCAGGGACCAGCCCTGGGACGCCCGCTCCGCGCTCTCCGGCAGGTACGACGACGAGGGCACCCCCACCAAGGAGAAGCCCCTGGTGGAGAGGGGGGTGCTGAAGACCCTGCTCTACGACGGATACCACGCCCAGATGGGCAATGTGGCGCCCACGGGCAACTGCCTCCGACGGGACCCATCGGACGCCTTGAACCTGTACCGGCGGGGAGGGGTAACCCTCCCGGTGAACCTTGCCTGGAAACCTGGCAAGGGGAGCGTGGAGGACATGATCTCGGGGATGAAGGAGGGGATGGTCATAGAGAAGCTGGCCGCTCCGGACGTCAACTCCATCACCGGAGGCTTCGCCCTGGAGGTGCGCAGCGCCAAGCTGGTGCGCGACGGGGCGGTGGCCGGTCATGTGGACCAGTGCCTGCTGGTCGGCAACTTCTACCAGGCGCTCAAGCGGGTGGGGGCGGTCGCTGACGATCCGACGGTGCACCGGAACTGCATCGTACCCTCGGTGATGTTCGAGGACCTGGAGATCGTGGGCAGCGGGTGATCAGTCCAGCGGTTCCAGGGTCACCCTGGTGCGGTCAGGCAGGTCCACCAGGGCCTCCAGGTTGCCCAGCACCCGCCCTACCGGGGTGACCGGCCTGATGGCCTCCGGCCGGGAGGTGGTGGAGCAGGGCGTCCTGCCGAAGAAAACACAGAAGGCGTTGCCCTCGGGCCAGAAGGCCACCTCTCCCTCTTCCATTATCTTCCGCCCGTTCTCCAGCTCGGAATCCACCGGCACCGGGAAGAATATCTCTCCGCCCCAGGCGTTGATCTCCCGCTCCAAAGGCAGGGCCTGGTAGATCTTGTAGGCGGTGATCGAATCGTTGAGCTCTATCTCCCAGCGCTCGTACCGGCTGCGCATCAGAATACGTTCCATGCCCTCTCCCGGAAAGGGAAAGGGTGGAAGGGTGAAAAGGGTTTCGTCACTTCTTGCTCTCGAAGAGGGCCCGGATATCCGTGCCCACCTTCTCGATCTGGCTGTCGCCCTCGGCCTTCTCCAGGGACCTCATGCGGGGCATCCCGGCCTTGGCGTCGGCCAGCCATTCCTTCGCGAACTCCCCGGAACAGATGCGGTCCAGCATCTTCTCCATGGCCGCCTTGCTCTCCTCGTTGATGACCAGGTCGCGGGTGGTCAGACCGCCGAACTCCGCGGTGTTGGAGACGCTCCTCCACATGTTCATCATGCCGCCGGAGTAGATCAGGTCCACGATCAGCTTGACCTCGTGCAGGCACTCGAAGTAGGCGATCTCGGGCTGGTATCCGCGCTTGACCAGGGTCTGGAACCCAGCGTTGATTAGAGCGGTCACGCCCCCGCAGAGCACGGCCTGCTCCCCGAACAGGTCGGAGGTGGCCTCCTCGCGGAAGTTGGTCTCCAGCACTCCGGCCTTGGTGGACCCGAGGCCCTTGGCCAAGGCCAGGGCGATGGCCTTGGCGTTGCCGGTGAAGTCCTGCTCCACGGCTATGAGGGCGGGGACTCCGAAGCCCTCCAGGTAAACCTTCCGCTCCATGGGGCCAGGCGCTTTCGGCGCCATCATGATCACGTCCACGGTCTTGGGCGGCTTGATGGTCCCGAAGGTTATGGCGAACCCGTGGGCGAACTCCAGGGCCGCGCCCTCCTTCAGGTTGGGCTCTATCTCGGCCTTGTAAACGTCCCCCTGGACCTCGTCGGGTATGAGCACCATGACCACGTCGGCGCCCTTCACGGCGCCGGCCACGGTGTCCACCTTCAGGCCGTTCTTCTTGGCCTCCACCCAGGACTTGCCGTCCTTGCGGACGCCAACGGTGACGTCCAATCCGCTGTCGTGTAGGCACAGGGCCTGGGCCCTGCCCTGGCTCCCGAAGCCGATGACCGCGACCTTCTTGCCCTTCAGGACGCCCAGGTCGGCGTCCGACTCGTGATATATCTTAGCCATTTGATCACCGTTAGATGCGTTGAGGCATTTTTTCCTCATTATTTACAATGTTCTACCCTAACACCCGGCTTGGTTCCACCGGCATCGGCTGCGTATGGTCCCGTCCTTGCTAGCCACGCCGCCAGGCAGCATGGGCAGCATGTCCTCCTCGGGGTCGATGCGGATGTCAACCACGAAGGGAACGTCGGAGCTGAAGGCCTCCTTGAAGGCGTCCGGCAGCTCGCTGGGCCTGGTGACGGTCACCCCGCCGGCCCCGTAGGCCTCCGCCAGCTTCACGAAGTTGGGGTTGTTGCGCAGCTCGGTGCTGCTGTAGCGGCGGTCCCACTGCAGCTTCTGCCACTGCTTCACCATGCCCAGCCAGCCGTTGTTCAGCAGGCACACAACCACCGGGAGCTCCTCGGTCATGGCGGTGGCCAGTTCCTGGAACACCATCTGGAAGCTTCCGTCCCCGGCCATGTCCACCACCTGCTTGTCCCGGTGGGCGTACTTCACGCCGATGGACGCGGGGAAGCCGAAGCCCATGGTGCCCATGCCCCCGGAGGTCACGAAGTGCGTGGGGTCCTGCAGGCGCATGAAGTGCGCGGCCCACATCTGGTTCTGCCCCACCTCGGTGACCACGTATGCATCGGGCGCCAGCACCTTCCTCAGCTCGTGCAGCACCTTCTGCGGCTTGATCTGCCCCTCATCGATGTCTATGTTGCACACGCAGATTTCCGCAAGCTCCTTCACCCTCCGGCTCCAGGCGCTCTCGCCCTTGGACCG
>MVPZ01000147.1 GCA_002067045.1 Methanomassiliicoccales archaeon PtaB.Bin134
GGAGTCCTCTGGTGGCTCCTTCGAGGCGTCCTCTATGACACCGCACTCGCAGCTTCGGCCCCACAGGTTCTCGTCGGTGGAGTATGGGCATGCCTTCTTCACCGGGATAGGTATGCCGTTCTTCTTGGCATAATCTATCTCCTCCTCACGGGTCATGACCCATTCCCTCATGGGGGCCAGTATCTTGATGTTAGGGGCCAGGGCAGCTATGCTGACGTCGAACCTGACCTGGTCGTTCCCTTTGGCGGTGCAGCCGTGGGCGATGAAGTCCGCCCCCTCCTTCTTCGCCACATCCACCAACAGCTTGGCGATGAGCGGCCGGGCAATAGCGGTGGACAGAGGGTAGATGCCCTGGTACAGCGCATTGGCCTTCAAGGAGGGCCATACGTAGTCCTCGGCAAATGCCTCGCGGGCATCGATGGCGTATGCGGCCACCGATCCGATGGACTTGGCGCGATCGATGTTCTTCTCCATATCGCCCGGCTGGCCTACGTCGATGGAGACGGCCACCACGTCAAGGTTGTAGTTGTCCTGTAACCAGCGGATCGCGACGGAGGTGTCAAGACCACCAGAGTACGCGAGTACTACCTTCTTCCTTTCCGACTTGGGAGCAGCATTTACCTTCTTCTTGCTGGATGCCATTGGGATCGAGGCTGCTGAGATTGGACACATTATAAAGGCTTTCTGAACGAACTCCGACAAACCTACTCCTCGGAGTCTCTTACCGGACATGGCAGAAATCCCCAGGGCCAGGTAGTCCCTTTTGCAACAGTGAGGAACACGATTGTCTCATTTGGGTCATCATGCTTAATATCCGCACCTTTTTATCATCGGACCTTAAAATCGCGCATGAGGTCAACTGGAATGATAAAGGCCGCCATCGTGGGAGGCTCCGGGTACACCGGAAGCGAGCTCGGACGCATACTATGCCGCCATCCCCAGATCAGTCTGGAGGCCATAACCTCCAGGCAGAACGCCGGCGTCCCGGTGTCCAAGGTCCTTCCATCCCTGCAGGGCTTCACGGACCTTTCTTTCGAGGCCCAACTCAGTGACGATGTCGACCTCGACCTGGTGTTCTTGGCCACTCCCCACGGGGCATCCATGGAGATCGCCCCTGGCCTCCTGTCCAGGGGCATAAAGGTCATCGATCTCAGCGGCGACTACCGCCTATCAAGCCCCGAGGTCTATGAGAAGTGGTACGGCCACCCCCATAGCGATCCCGAGGGGCTGTCGAAGGCCGTCTACGGGATGACAGAGCTATTCCGCGACCGCATCGCACGTGCCGACCTCATCGCTAACCCGGGGTGCTATCCAACCTGCTCGGTGCTGTCCCTCGCCCCCCTGGTCGCAAGCGGCCTGGTGGACGAGAAGGTGATCATCGACGCGAAGAGCGGGACCTCCGGGGCGGGGGCGGAGACCACCAAGGCGACCCATCACCCCAACTGCGGGGCCACCATCACCCCTTACAAGATAGTGGGCCACCGCCATACCGTGGAGATCAGCGAGACCCTCAGCACTGTTGCCGGGTCCGGTGTAGGCGTCGTGTTCACGCCCCACCTGCTTCCCATAATACGCGGGATGCTCACAACGAGCTACGTTACGTTGAAAAAGGATAAAAGCAAGGACGAGTTGCAGGCGCTCTACGATAAATACTACTCCGGGCGGAGGTTCGTCCGGAGGGTAGCCGTTCCGTCCATCCCCTCCACATTGGCATCCAACTTTGCGGAGGTAGGTGCGGAAAAGGCCGATATGGGCACCGTAGTCGTGATGGGCGCGCTGGACAACCTGGTCAAGGGCGCCTCCGGGCAAGCGGTGCAGAACGCGAACTTAATGTTCGGCATGGATGAGACCGTAGGTCTCGATTTCCCAGGATTAGGAGTGTAGGAGATGAACATTATTGATGGCGGGGTGACCACCCCCAAAGGCTTCAAGGCGGAAGGGATCCACTGTGGGATCAAGAGGGAGAGGCTGGACCTAGCGATGCTGTACTCGGAGAGGCCGGCCATGGCCGCTTGCGCGTACACCCAGAACAAGATGAGGGCGGCACCCATAGATCTTATGATCCAGCGCCACACCGACAAGATCCAGGCTTTTGTCGTCAACAGCGGTAATGCCAACGCCATCACCGGCCCTCAGGGCATGAAGGACGCCATGGCCATGTCAGATTCGGCAGCCAAGGCCTTGGGCATACACCCCCAGCTGGTAGGGGTCGCCTCCACCGGGGTGATCGGTCGCTACCTGCCCATGGACAAGCTGGAGCAGGGGATCAAGGACATCGCTGGGAAGCTCGGCTCCGGGCGGGAGTACGACCACCGCGCCAACATGGCCATCCTGACCACCGACAAGACGATCAAGGAGGCCGCCTGCCAGGTCACCTTAAAGGACGGGACAGTGGTCACCATCGCGGGGATGGCCAAGGGGTCGGGGATGATCTCCCCGTCCATGAGGACCAAGCATGCCACCACCTTGAGCTTCATAACCACCGATGCCGTGCTCAGCAAGCCCCCGGAGTGGAAGTGGCAGGAATGCATCAACAAGAGCTTCAACATGATAAACGTCGACGGCGACCAGAGCACCAACGATATCTCGGTGCTGATGGCCAACGGCGCCGCGGGCGGTAAGCCAGTTGACGACAACCACGATTTCTGGGAGGCCGTCCTGTACATATCGCAGTCCCTGGCCAAGCAGGTGGTGCTGGACGGCGAGGGGGCCACCAAGCTCATCGAGCTTAAGGTCACCGGCGCAAAGTCGGACAAGGAGGCCAGGACCACCGGGCGTTGGATCATATCCTCCAGCCTGGTGAAGACGGCCATTTTCGGGGCCGATCCCAATTTCGGCAGGGTCCTGGCGGCGATGGGCAACTCCGGCAGCGAGTTCGACATCGACAAGGTCCGCCTGACCATCGGCAGCAACGGGGAGGAGGTTATCCTATTCGAGGGCGGGGTCCCGCAGGTGAAGCCTTGCTCCGAGGAGGAGGTCAAGGCCCGCAAGCTCCTGTCGGAGCACAACATCTCCATGCACCTGGACCTGGGCGTGGGGAACGGTGCGGCCGAGGCCTGGGGTTGTGATCTGACCTATGAGTACGTCAAGATCAACGCCGAGTACACCACCTAAGGGATCGGCATGGAACAATCTCAGGGAAACAGCGGACGCCGTGTCCTGGTCAAGTTCGGCGGAAATGCCCTCAGCGGTGAGGGCGACCTAGAGCGCTTCGGCCAGGACATCTCCTCTCTGCTCGACGCCGGGTTCAAGCCCATCCTGGTCCACGGCGGCGGCCCGGAGATATCGCAGGAGATGGAGAGGCGCGGCCTCAAGGTCAAGAAGGTGTCCGGGCTGAGGGTCACCGATGATGGCGCCCTCCAGGTGGCCGCAGAGGTGCTATCGAGGATCAACGCTCAGGTCGTGGAGGCCCTGGCCCGTGCGGGAGTGGAAGCCTACGGTATGGCCGGGTCCGAGAAGGGTACGGTCATCGCGCAGAAGATGCCTCCGGTGAGGACGGAGGACGAGAGCGGCCACGAGGTGCACGTCGACCTGGGCAGCGTAGGGGAGGTCTCTCACGTCGACCCGTCCTTTTTGGAGAGGATGCTGGGCGACGGCATCGTCCCGGTCATCTACCCCATCTGCGCCGGTGAGCACGGCAGCGTTCTGAACGTGAACGCTGATACGGTGGCCGCCCACGTGGCCAGGGCGGCCGGGGCGAAGGAAATGGTCCTTGTGACCGATGTGCCCGGCATACTGCGCGGAGGTGAGGGTAGCAAGGAGCTTATACCTTCCACCACCCTTTCGGAGATCGACCGCCTCATAGATGCCAAGGTGATCACTGGAGGCATGGTGCCGAAGGTGGAGGCCTGCCGCATCGCGCTCCTCAACGGTGTGGGGACAGTGTACATGTTGAACGGGAAGGAGCCGCACTCCCTGATCAAGAGGCTAGTGCATGGTCAGGACAGCGGCACCATGATAGCTGTGGGATGAAGATGGACATAGAGAAAGTGAGGGACCTGGACCATCAGTTCCTGTTCCAGAACTACGGTCGCCAGGACTTATGCTTCGATCATGGGGAGAAGGAGTTCCTCTACGATCTGGACGGTAAGGAGTACATCGACCTGGTAGCGGGCATCGCCGTGAACGCACTCGGCTATGCCCACCCGGCGATAGTCAGCACGGTCTGCGAGCAGGCAAGGCGCATGATGCACGTCTCCAACCTTTACCTTGTCAGGGAGCAGGCCGAGGCCGCGGAGGCGCTGGCCTCCGTGTCCCCAGGGCCCCTGGGGGTCTCCATGTTCTGCAACAGCGGGGCTGAGGCCAACGAGGCCGCTCTGAAGCTGGCGGTGAAGGCGACGGGACGCGCCCGCATCGTGTCCACCAGGAACTCCTTCCACGGTCGGACCATGATCCCCCTCTCGGCCACCGGTCAGCCGAAGTACCAATCGGGCTTCGAGCCCCTGGTCTCCAAGGCCTTCGACTTCATAGACTTCAACAGCGTGGAGCAGCTCAAGTCGGCGATAACGCGCGACACCGCGGCCTTCATCTGCGAGCCCATACAAGGAGAGGGCGGGATCATCGCGGCCAAGGAGGAGTTCTTCAGGACAGCCAGGGACCTCTGCGATGAGCGCGGGAGCCTGTTCATCGTGGACGAGGTGCAGACCGGCATAGGCCGCACTGGCAAGTGGTTCGGGTTCCAGCATATGGGCGTGGTCCCGGATATCGTGACCCTGGCCAAGGCCCTGGGGGGAGGCTTCCCCATAGGGGCCTGCCTAACCTCCCGTGACATCGCCGCTGCCTTCAAGCCGGGTGCGCATGGTACCACCTTCGGCGGAAATCCACTGGCCTGCGCGGTGGCCAGGACGGTCATTGAGACCATCAAGGCCGAGGGCCTGGTGGAAAGGTCCGC
>MVPZ01000148.1 GCA_002067045.1 Methanomassiliicoccales archaeon PtaB.Bin134
CCCGGGCCTCGAAGGGGGAGGCGGACCTCCGGGAGATGCTCCGGCTCATGACCCTGATCATCGACCGCAGGTACGCCAGCGGGAGGCTGCGCAGGAGCCGCATCACCGAGAAGGCCCTGGAGGCGGTTAACCTCATGCTGCGCTCGGTGCCGCGCGCTCCGGCCGTGGCCGGAGGGTTCACCCGCATGGGCGTCGTCAACCGGGAGGAGGTCCCCGCGGCTGGCGAGGGCCGGACCCTGGTCCTGGACTGCAGGGGGTTCCCCATGGAGGGCGAGGATGGGGCATCCTTCGTCATCAGGTCGGCCTATGAGAAGGGATGGAGGCACGTGGTGGCCATCGACGCCCATGGCCAGAGGTTCTTCGGCTGCGGGCTGGGGCAGTCCTCCGAGGGCATGCTGCTGGAGGTCTTTGGAACTCCCGGGGATTACCTGGCCTCAGGACTGGCCGGCGCCGAGGTGGTCGTGCACGGGAACGCCCAGGACCAGCTGGGGCAGATATTCGCCTCCGGCAGGCTGGTGGTGCACGGGGACGTGGGTCAGACCTTCATGTACGGGGCCAAGGGAGGAACGGCCTATGTCATGGGCAACGCCGCCGGCCGGCCGCTGATCAACGCCGTGGGGAGGCCCAGGGTCATCATCAACGGGACCTGCCTGGATTACCTGGCCGAATCGTTCATGGCCGGGGACCCGCTCAACGGAGGGGGATTCGTGATCCTGAACGGAATGACCTTCAACAGCAGCGGGGTTGCGGAGGACCTGCCCACCCCCTACCCGGGGGGGAACCTGTTCTCCCTGGCCTCCGGAGGGGCCATATACGTAAGGGATCCCCATCGCCGGGTGACCGTGGACCAGCTGAACGGGGGCTGCTTCGGACGGATGACCGAGGAGGACTGGCGGATGATCCATCCCTACCTGGAGGAGAACCAGAGGCTGTTCGGTGTGCCGGTGGAGGGATTCCTGCTCAGGGTCGATGGAAGGGAGCTGCCGCCCACAAAGGTCTACCGCAAGATCCAGCCGGCCTCGGCCAAGGCGCCGACGGAGGAGTCTCTGGACGACGACATATGAGGCTGGGGATGCCCCCCTGGGGGGCGGTGGCCGCCGGTCCGGGAGATGACTCGCAGGCATAGCGCAGGGGTTACTTGGCGGTCCATGCTGGCATTTGTCCAGGGATCGGGGGACGTATGACAAATTATTTGTGCGCGTACGCCAAAGTGTAATCGAGGCGAGCAAAATGTTCGACCACAATCTCCTGGTGACCTTCCACGGCCATCAGAAAGGACATTCGGAGATGGAGGTCCGGGACCGCCTGAAGGACCTGGGGGCGCAGGTGGAGAGGCTGGAGACCTGCGAGGTGGAGGGGGTGTTCCTGCTGAAGGTGGCCGGGGACCCCAAGGTGATGGTCTCCCAGCTGATCCGCATGTGCCATGAGGACCCGGTGGGGTTCCAGTACTCCCATCACTGGGTGCCCATCGAGAGATGGGTGTCTTCGGGGAAGGAGGAGATCCGCCGGGCGGCGGAGGACCTGGGGAGAGGGATCGGGGAGAACGAATCATGGATGATGCACCTGCACAAGAGGCACTTCCAGGAGCATTATGACGATCTCATCGCCTACCTCACCGACCCCCTGAACCGGGGACGGGTGGACCTCACCGAGCCAGACAAGATATTGGCCGTGGAGATACTGGGGCAGAACACCGGGCTCTCGCTGCTCACCCGCCTGGAGCTGCTGGACGTCAACAAGGTCCGGGTGGCCTCCGGGGCGGGAAAGGTCTGAGGGTCTGGAGTGTTACCTTGGACGGCAACAGCGGAAGCGATTTTCTCAACACCATCGAGCATTTGAGCTTGAAAATATGGGGTTCCGAGACATTTGCCCATAACCGATTTTCCTGACTAGACGAAGTGAGCGCCAACTTAGCCATATGATTTAACTGCATTTTAAAATAATATTATTGGGGGGACCGCAATCTATAATAAATGGAAAAAATTCTCCCGACCTTCATGGTATCCCCACAGGTAGAGAAGCTGTTCACCGCCCTGGTCAGGGCCGGAGCGACCTCCGAGGACAAGGCCGTCAGCGCCGAGAAGGCCACCTCCCTTTCCAAGCTGCCCAAGGCCCAGTGCATGAACGCCATCCAGGAACTGAAGAAGGCCGGCGCGCTCAAGGAAAAGAAGAAGAACAACACCGTCGACTACTACCTGGTCAAAACCTCGCTCTGAGCTTCCCCGGGGATGCCTGGCATCCCTCGGGATGCCCCCGGAAAACCTTTCTTTCAGTTGCTGCCCGCAGCATGTTCTAGGCGATTCCCGTGCCACCGTGACGAAAGGTTCATGATTCCCGTTGACATGCCATGAATCGTCATGGACGCTGTCGAGAGGGCCGCAAAGGGCGCCAAGGAGGCCTCGTACCGCCTGCAGAGCCTGACCCATGCGGTCAGGAACGAGGCGCTGCAGGAGATGGCCGCGGCGCTGCAGGACCACGCCGGGGAGATCGTCAAGGCCAATCAGGCCGATATCCGGGAGGCGGAGAAGGCCGGCCTGCCCAAGCCCCTGATCAAGCGCCTGCGCTACGATGAGCAGAAGATGGATGAGTCCATCGAGTCCCTGCGCTCCCTGGTGCGCCAGGAGGATCCCATCGGAAAGGTGGTCTCGCGCACCGAGCTGGATGATGGACTTGTATTGGAGAAGGTCACCTGCCCGATCGGGGTCATCGGGGTGATATTCGAATCCAGGCC
>MVPZ01000149.1 GCA_002067045.1 Methanomassiliicoccales archaeon PtaB.Bin134
GGGTCCGGCCTGCCCGCCCTGATGTTCACGATGCGGAAGGCCTCCCCGGTTATGGCCGAGAGGGACAGGGCGGTGCGTACGGTCTGCCCCCCGCCCTCCCCGTGGGCTCCGTCGAGCTCGATCATCGCCTTCCCTTCCTGGCGCGGCTGTAGACCTTGATCCCCTCGTTGAAGAGCATGGAGGTCATGGCCAGCGGGACGATGACCACCCACTCCTCCCAGCCTATGTGCACCGAGCGGAAGGCATCGCTGATCCCCGGCGCGTACACGATGCTCAGGCTCATGAGCAGGGACACCAGGACGGCCAGGACCATCTTCTTGTTGCTGAACAGCCCCAGGCGCATTATGGTCTGGCTCGATGAACGGCAGGATATGGCCAGGAACAGCTGGGACAGCACCATGGTGCAGAAGGCCACCGTACGCGCGCGGGCCACCGCGTCCTCCGCCCCCAGAGCGTCCAGGGACCGGTAGTACTCGAAGGCATAGGCCAGCAGGCCGGCGATGGTGAAGACCGTACCGACCATCAGGATGCGGTACGCCGTCCTGCGGTCCACGGGGGCCTTCCCCGGCGGGGTGGGCGGCCGCTCCATTATGTCCTTGGCGATGGGCTCCACGCCCAGGGCCAGGGCCGGGAGGCCGTCGGTGACCAGGTTCATCCAGAGGATCTGTATGGGCAGGAGCAGGGGCAGCATCACCGGGTCGGCGAATATCAGGCTGCCCACGAACATGACCCCCACCTCCCCGGAGTTGGTGGTCAGCATGTAGGTGACGAACTTGCGGATGTTGTCGTAGACCCCCCGACCCTCCTCCACGGCGTTGACGATGCTGGCGAAGTTGTCGTCCACCAGGATCATCTGGGCCGCCTCCTTGGAGACGTCGGTGCCGGTTATGCCCATGGCCACGCCCACGTCCGCCCGCTTCAGGGCCGGGGCGTCGTTGACCCCGTCCCCGGTCATGGCCACCACCTCTCCGTTGCGCTGCAGGGCCTCCACAATGCGCACCTTGTGCTCGGAGGCCACCCTGGCGAAGACGTTGACGTCCATAAGCAGCCTGGTCAGCTCCTCATCCGAGGCGGTCTCCAGGGTCTTGCCGTTGACCACCCGGTCCTTCCCCGGTTCGGCGATGCCCATCTCCATGGCGATGGCCCTGGCCGTGAGCTCATGGTCGCCGGTGATCATGACCACCCTTATGCCGGCGGTACGGCACTTCTTGATGGCCTGCACCGCCTCCTTGCGGGGGGCGTCTATCATGCCCACCAGGCCGAGCAGGGTGAAGCCCTGCTCCAGATCCTTCTCCTCCAGGGGCACGTCCGTGACGTCCCTCTCGGCGATGGCCAGCACCCTGAGCGCCCTGCCGGCCATCTCGTTGTTCTTGGCCAGCACGGATTCGCGCATCTTTTCGGTCAGGTCCACCTCCCGGTCGCCCATGCGCCTCAGGCTGCACAGGGGCAGCACCTTCTCCGCGGCACCCTTCATGAAGGCCATCCTTCGGCCGTTCACCTCGTGCACGGTGGTCATGCGCTTCTTGGCGGAATCGAACGACAGCTCGAAGATCCGGGGACAGTTCTTGGCCAGCTCCTCCACGTCCACGCCGGCCTTGCGCGCGGTGACCACCAGGGTGCCCTCGGTGGGGTCTCCCCTGACCTTCCACTTCCCGTCCTCCTGGTAAAGGGAGGAGTCGTTGCACAAGGCCCCGGCCACCAGCAGGAGGTTGAGGTCCTCGCGCTCCTCGAAGTTGATATGCTCTCCCTGCTTGGTGAACCTGCCCTTGGGCTCGAAACCCTCCCCGCTGACGGTGATGGTGCCCTCCAGGAATATCTCCCGGATGTTCATCTCCCCCTTGGTCAGGGTGCCGGTCTTGTCCGTGCAGATCACCGTGGCCCCTCCCAGCGACTCCACGGCCGGAAGGCGGCGCATGATGGCCTTGCGCTTCGCCATCCGTTGAAGCCCCAGGGCCAGGGATATGGTGACTATGGCCGGCAGCCCCTCGGGTATGGCCGCCACGGCCAGACTGACCGAGGTCAGGAACATGTCCTGGACCTCGACCCCGCGCGCCACTCCCACCGCGAAAATGAAAACGCAGATCCCCAGGATCATGATCCCGAGCTGCTTGCCCAGCTTGTCCAGCTTCCTCTGCAGCGGGGTGGTCTCATCCTCCCTCTGCACCATCTTGGCTATCCTTCCCAGCTCGGTCGACATCCCAGTGGCGGTGACCACGGCCCTGCCGCGGCCATGGTCCACGGTGCAGCCGGAGAACAACATGTTCTTGCGATCGGCCAGGAAGGTCTCCCGGTCCAAGGCCTCCGCGGCGCGCTTGTTGACCGGCAGCGACTCCCCGGTGAGGGAGGCCTCATTGGTCTTGAGGTTGGCCGATTCCAGTAGCCTGGCGTCCGCGGAGATGCTGTCCCCGGCCGTCACCAGCATGACGTCCCCGGGCACCAGCTCCCTGGAGGGGATGGAGGTCTCCCTGCCGTCGCGGACCACAGTGGCATGGGGGGCGGCCATCTCCCTGAGGGCCTGCATGGTCCTCTCCGCCCGGTAGGTCTGCACGAAGCCCAGGACCGCGTTCACCATGACGATCACCAGGATCACCGCCGCATCCAGCCATTCCTCGCTGGAACCCTGCATGGTGGCCACTCCCGCGGAGATGAGGGCCGCGATGATCAGGATGATGACCATGAGGTCCTTGAACTGTTCAAGGAATATCCTCAGGGGGGAGATCCTGCGTCCCTCGGCTAGCTCGTTGGGGCCGTACCTCAACAGCCGTTCCCGGGCCTCGGGGTCCGAAAGGCCCTGGGTGCCGGAACCAAGGGCGTCCAAAGCCTCCTCCCCGGTCATGGCATGGAAGTCTTCGGGCATGTTATTGACCTTCAAGCCTAGGGCCTTACGTTTTATTAAAAAGCGACGATGGGCCCGCTCAGATGCTGGAACGTTCCAGAAATAGGACAATTATAAATAATTTGTAATACTATGACCACAACGGGATGCACTAGGGTCAACGCTCTGCAGGCGGGGCCCTCGATGGCCGGGAGGCAGCTAAGGTCAGCTCGACCTAGGCCCTGGCCGGCATGGCCGAACCGGTATGGGAAGGCGTGATGATAGCCACAGACAGCGTGATGTTCGAGGTCGGGGTGATAATGCTGGTCTCCTTCATAGGGGCAGCATTGGCCTCGAAGGCGAAGCAGAGCGTCATCCTGGGGTACATCCTGGCCGGGATACTGATCGGCCCCTACATCCACTTCACCATCGGGGGGTTCACCTACGACGGCCTGGTCAAGGACACCGAGTTCATACGGTTCCTGTCGGAGATGGGCCTCACCCTGCTCATGTTCTTCGTGGGGCTGGGCTTCTCGGTGACCAAGCTGAAGAAGACCAAGACCCCGGCGATCATACTGGCCCTCATGGACGTGGGCATAGGGATGTTCCTGGGCATCCTGATAGGCTTCGCCCTGGACTGGCCATTGGTGGACACGGTGTTCCTGGCCGGGGTCATATCCATGAGCTCCGTGGCCATCACCGGCAAGGCGCTGCAGGAGCTCGAACGCATCTCCTCCCCGGAGACGGAATACCTTCTGGGCATGGTGATCGTGGAGAGCTTCCTCTCCATGGTGCTCCTGACCATAGCCGGCGGGCTCATGTTCGAATCCGGGAGCAGCAGCATGTCCCAGCTCATCGTGGGCATCCTGGCCTTTTACGGGTTCTTCATCTTCCTGGCCATACTGGTGGTCCCCCGGGTGATCAAGTACTTCGAGAGGATCAAGAGCGACGAGCTCTTCGTGCTCTTCGCCCTGGGCCTGGTCTTCCTGTCCGCGGCCCTGGCCCAGGTGGCCGGGGTTCCGGCCATAATCGGGGCCTTCTTCCTGGGGATGGTGTTCGCCGAGACCAAGCTGGTGGAGCGGATGGAGGACCGCATATCCCCCTTCCGGGACGCCCTGGTGGCGGTGTTCTTCGTGGCCTTCGGGATGCTCATAGACCTGAGCATGCTGGGGATGATCGTCCCGCTCCTGCTCATCGCCATTCCGGTGGTCCTCTTCTACGAGGTCATACTGGTCTCGGCCATCTCCTATCTCCTGGGGTTCGCCTCCCGCTCGGCCATATTCATGGGCACCTCCATAACCGGCCGCGCCTCCGAGGCGGTTATGTATGCCAGCGTGGGGAGCAGCTCCCCTGCGGTGGTGAAGGGCGCGGAGCTCAACCCCTTCGCCGGGGCCTTCTGCTTCGTCATGAGCATAATCTCCCCCGGCCTGATGAAGCACAGCTCCAAGGTCACCGGCGCGCTGACCAGGGTCACCCCCTCCGTCCTAAGGTACGGAGGTTCCCTGATCAACCGAACCATGAGCAAGATCATCCTCCCCTCCGGTCTGAAGCTGTTCGAGCGGACCAAGCGACTGGAGGTGCTGGTGATATGCTACTTCGCAACCCTGGTGGCGGTGATGGTCCTGCCCTTCCCCTATGAGATCATCTCCTTCCTGGTGGGGGCGGCGCTGGTCGGCATAACGTACCAGACATTGAAGGCCGACCTTTACATCGTGGTGCGCATTACCAACTTCGACAACCTGGGGGTGGTCACCCGGGACCCCGGGCACATCAGCCGCTACATCGCCGGGTTCGTGAGCCTCAGCCTGGTGACCATACTCTCCATCGCCTACCTCTTCCGCCTGTGGTGGGCCTCCTCCCTGGTACTACTGCTGGCCTACTTCATCATCGTCATGCTGATGACCCGGACCGTCTACCAGGTCACCAGGACCCCCTCCTTCAACCTCAAGGCCGGGCCGGTGGTGCGCCGGCCGGCCAAGAAGAAGCAGAAGCCCTTCCAGCCGAACTTCCGGGCCCCCGCCCCGCGTCCCGACCCGGGCTGGGACGTCGATCCGCCATCCTCGAGGACCGAAGCCCTCCAAGAACCCGGTCCGGAGTGGAGGCCGGAGACGGACCGAACGCCCCCGGAGGAGGACAGGGAGGCAGCGGCCCCGAAGAGGAAGCGAAGGAACGCAGAGGCCACTCCCGCCCCCGATCTGGCCGAGGAGGAGAAGTGGGGCCGGCTGTAGCCATTCCCCGCATACGCCGTCCCTATAGGCCAGGTGAGGTCTGGATCCGCCGCATCATAAATTTTATTATATTG
>MVPZ01000150.1 GCA_002067045.1 Methanomassiliicoccales archaeon PtaB.Bin134
CGCGGACCTTTCGCGGGGGAAGCTGGAAGGCCACATACTGCAATGCCCCCGTCATGAAGCGCGCTTCGATGTGCGGAACGGGAAGGTCCTCAGCGGACCGGTGGCCATCGAGGGTCGGGCGTGGGACCTCCGCACTTACCCGGTATTTGTGGAGAAGGGTTGCTTGACCGTGGACGTTTGATCCACGAAAAGGGCATATGTGCCGAGGGCATTAGGAGCGAGCATGCCCATACGCCAAGTTCCTGCTGACAGGGCAGGGGACGCAGACATCCTGGCCTCCCTGCAGGGCCTCTGCCCGGTCCCCTCTGGGAGCATCATCGAGCTCTTGCCTCGGCGGGGGGTTATGGACCTTATCGAGCAGAAACGGAGGTCCGGTGAGGGAGATGTGGAAGTGCTCCTCAAGGCCCTGGATTTCGACGGGGAGGCGGTCTTCCGGAAGGGCTACTCCCAGATTTCGTCCTGCAGGCTGAGGCTCCGGACCTCTACCATGTTCATGCTGCTCAGGGCCATATCCGAGGGCGGGGAGAGCCGAAGCGACGTCCTGCGGCGTGCCCTGGTCCCAGCGATTGAGGGGGCCTTGGAACGGACCGCGGACAGCGTGGACGAGGACAAGGCCCGTTTGCTGCGGTACTCCTTGGATAACTGGAGGGGACTGCGCCGGAGCACCGGGGACCTTGTCGAGCCCGGGGACGAGCGCTGCGGGGAGGAGGCCTCTGGCATCACCCACCGAATATGCCTGGGAAGCGAGGACCTGCCTCCGGAGCTGAACAAGACCTCCAGGTACTTCCTGAAGAACCTTTTCCGGCTGAACAACCTGCACGGGGACAATATGTTCTACCATCCTCCGGAGGTGCTGGAGGACTACTGGGAGGTCATATCCCCAGACCAGGGCACCTTCGACGTCCGCATGACGCCATCCAGGAAGGAGCTCACCGTGGGGCTGTTCCGCACCTCCCGAGGCTTCGGCATGAACCGGACGGAGAACGAGGACTACTACAACCTTCTGGAGTTCCTGGCCGCGGAGCGGAGGGACCCCCGCATACACTGTTGCCGGGTGGAGCTGCACGGGCCCACCTTCGAGGACGAGCAGTACCTCCAGGAGGCCCTCAGCGTGGAGACGGTGCTGGTCGAGGGCCCCATCGTCGAGGGCACCCTGGCCGGAAGGCCCCGGCCGCTGAGCCCTGAAGGTGCAAGGATCTTCCGCTCCCTGCTGCGGAAGATGTCCGGGGTCCGCGCGGAGGTGCAGTTCCCTGTCAACCTCGCCGATCCCGACCATGGTCAGGAGGACTTCTCGGTCCTGGGCTTCGACCTTGTGTACGATCCCGATGCGGACCGCTTCCTCCTCGATGATGCCCCTGTGTCCCCCGGCACCCTTCAGGAAGTGGTCATGGTCATCGGGAGCAAGCTGCTGGCGCTGTCGCGCCGGGTGTACCCCCGGCCCGCCTTCTTCCCCGAGCCGGACGTGGGGAGGCTTGAGGAGGAGGTGCACGACCTCATGGCCCGGACCGAGCGGGAAGATCTGACGGAGGAGATCGCCCGGAAGATCGTGGCCAAGATCACCGTTCTCGACTACTATGAGTCGCTCGCGAGGTACAGCTTCTCCCTGGGGGAGCAGCTGCTCGCATATCTGGAGGGTGAGCACGTCGTCACCCTGCCCATCCCCCGGGTTCTCCTGGCCCTCCTGAACGAGGGGCTAGAGCATCAGTCTGCGGACGAGCGTCTGCGGGCAGCGCTGAGGTCGGAGGGTGGTTGATGACCACGGTGGGGATCTACGTGGACGGTCCCAACATGGAGCGGGGCCTGTTCGAGGCGGGGGAGCTGAAGATCCTGGAGAAGGTGGGCAGCATTCTTATGGAGCACGCCCAGAGCTTGGGGGAGGTTGTGGACGCGGACGTGTTCCTGGACGAGGCGACCCTGTGGAGGTCGCAGAGGACCCGGGAGGACTACGAGCTGAACGGCTTCCGGTTCAGGGAGACCAAGTCGTTCAAGCACATGGACGTGAACACAGGCGCCATCTCCTTCGGGAAGAGCCTGACGGACCCGTCCATGCACTGCGCCATCGTGGACAGGCTCCACGACCAGGACTGCCCCGACATTCTGGTCCTGGTCACCGGGGACAAGGACATCACCGTGGTCCTGGAGTACATAAGCATGCATCACAAGGAGGCGGTCGTGGTGGGCGAGGCCAACTCCATCTCCAGCTTCCTCATCTCCAAGTGCGAGGACCTGGGCTTCGGGTGCCATGTCCTGCAGCTGATGGCCCCGCGAAGCAGGGTGCTGGAAGGCCTTGAGGACAGGGACATGAAGGAAAGGAAGGGCGCTGAGGAGCTGCGCGTCACCGACGGGGCGGGCAAGCCCATCAGCATGCACAAGTACCTGAGGTACCGCAACGACCGCTCCAACCAGAAGAACCCCAACAACATCGCCTACTGGCGCTCACGCGGGTACCGCGAACGCCCTCCGGACTGGGAGGAGATTTGGAAGAAGGAGAAGGAGAAGGAACGGTAGGTAACCTCATTAAGGGGCGCGATCGGGGTCGAGGAAGGGTGCGGGAAAATAGGCTCAGCGGATGTCTGACGCTCGCACCAAGCCTGATCTAGCACCATCTGGGCCGTTCAGCGAGCACGGGTCTCACCTGCAAGAGCGGGGATGGTCGCTGTCATTCTGCACAGCGTCCGAAGGTGTTTGATCATCACTCTCAGAAGGAGCGGATGATGGCAGACCGCG
>MVPZ01000151.1 GCA_002067045.1 Methanomassiliicoccales archaeon PtaB.Bin134
CTTGGCGGTCTTCCCCTCGATGATGCCCAGGTAGATATCCAGGGGGGCCACCTGCCCCTCCTTCTCGAACTGCACTATCTCGCTCTCCGCGCTGGCCGTGCAGGCCTCGGCCACCAGGCTGACTATCTCCTCGTTGAAGAAGCCCCCGATGGCAAAGGCCTTGACGAAAAGGAAGTCCCCGCCCACCAGCGCCTCCTGCAGCCCGTACCTCTTGTAGGCGGACTGCTTGCCACGCCGCATCTCCGAGCGGTCGTTGATGTCGTCATGGATAAGCGTCGCGGAATGTATCATCTCGAAGGCCGCGGCGATCTTGATGGCCTCGGAGACGTCCTTCCCCCCGTTGGCCAAATAGGACAGCAATGTTACCCCCGGCCGCATGCGCTTTCCGCCGGAGAAAATGACGTAATCGCAGATCTCGGTGAGTATCGGCTGCTCCGAGCGGATGCTGCGGCGGATCTCCTCTTCCACCATGTGCAGCTCATCCTTGATGGAGGCCTCCCAGGACTGCGACATCGTCGCTGGATATGATAAATCCATACTTAACCGTTACTGGATTTTCCGGCGGATGCAAGCGTCCAGAGCTGGCGCCAGTCTTTGAAAAATAGAAAAAAATAAGAGCGTTGGGAAATGGTTTTCAGGCGAACAGGGCCGTCGCGGCCTCCCTGCAGAAGTCCACGAACAGCTGGGGGTACACACCGATGGCGATGACGGCCACCACGCAGATGGCCACCGCGGCGGCCATGCTCCGGGGCAGCTTTAGCTTCTCGGCGCTGGCTCCCTCATCCAGCTCGTCCACGTACATGTACTTGACCACACGGGCGTAGTAGTACAGGGATATGGCGCTGTTGATGATACCCGCCACGGCCAACCAGATCATCCAGTCCGCTCCGGACACCCCTCCCTGTATGGGAGAGGAGAACAGCACGACCTTGCTGGCGAACCCGGCCAACGGGGGTATCCCGGCCAGGGAGAAGAGCAGGACGGTCATGGAGAAGGCCATGAAGTTGGACCTCTTGGCCAGTCCCTTGTAGTCCGCGATCCTCTCGCCTATGGCCACGGTGGCCAGGGTGGCCACCACGATGAACGCGCCGCCCTTCATGAAGGCGTGGGTCAGTATGTGGAATATTCCGCCGGTGACCGCGTACTCCGTACCCACCGCTATGGCGATGAGTATGTAGCCGGCCTGGGCGATGCTCGAGTAGGCCAGCATCCTCTTGATGTTGGTCTGGTTCAGGGCCGCCAGGTTGCCGATGGTCATGGTTATTATGGCCAGTATCCCCACCACGATCTCCCAGTCCGCCTTGATGGCCACCATGGCCAGCAGGAAGAACTTGAACATGGCCACGAACCCCATCTTCTTGGAGCCGGCGGCCAGCAGGGAGGTTATGGTGCTGGGAGCACCCTCGTACACGTCCGGGGCCCAGGCGTGGAACGGCACCATGGCCACCTTGAAGCCGAAGCCCACGATGACCATCACCAGCGCGGTCCACAGCATCTCCTGGTAATCACCCAGGGTGGCCACGGCGGCCCCGATGCCCTCGAATGAGGTGGTCGGGTCGCCCGCCAGGCCGGTCAGGCCGTATATCAGGGAGATGCCGAACAGGGTGAACGCAGAGGACAGCCCACCGAATATGAAGTACTTGGTGGCCGCCTCGGCCCCCTTGATGTCCTTCTTGCGGAAGCCCACCAGGGCGTACGAGGATATGCTGGTTATCTCGATCCCCACGTACAGTACGAACAGGTCGGTGGAGGCCGCCACCAGCATCATTCCCACGGTGGCCAGCAGTATCAGGGTGTAGTACTCCGCCACATGCTTGTCGTTCTCCACGAACTTGGCGGATGCCAGGATGACGATGAAGGCCACGGCCAGGAACACCATCATGAACAGTCCGCTGAAGTCGTCCAGGACCAGCAGCCCGTTGTCGAACACCGCGGGACCGGATCCGTCAACGAAGTGCATGATCACGGCCAGCATGGATAGGCCTACACCGGCCAGGGACACCGCGGCCAGGAACTTGCTGTCCTTGACCAGCATGCTGACCGCGGGTATGGCGATGGCGAACAGGGCCAATATTATCTCGGGATATATCGCTGAGTAGTCCACTTAGATCCCTCCCAGAAGGCCCAGTACAGTGGCGAGCGCGGGCCGGATGTAGTCGAGCACCAGAGCGGGGAAGATCCCGAACAGTATGATCAGTCCGCTGAGAACTGCCAGGGGCAGGGTCTCGAACCAGTACAGGTCGTGTATGTGCTCGGTGTCCACCTGGTCGGTGAGCGGGCCGAAGAGGGTCCGCTGCATCGCCCAGATGTAGTAGGCGGCGGTCAGGGCCACGCTGCAGACCGGTATGAGCAGCAGCCATCCGAACGCGTCCAAGGTCGCGGTGAAGACCGAGAACTCGGGCACGAAGCCGACCATGCCCGGAAGGCCTAGCGACGCCAGGAAGCCTATCATCATGAACACGGCCGCGTAAGGCATCTTGGCCGCCAGCCCGCCGAGGCGGGGGATGTTCCTGGTCCCCACCTTGTGCTGCATAACGCCGCACATCATGAAGAGAACGGCGGTGATGAGACCGTGGGAAAACATCTGGAACACGCCGGCGGCTATGCCCAGCTCGGTGAAGGTCGCGAAACCCAGCATGACTATGCCCATATGGCTGATGGAGGAGTAGGCCACCATCTTCTTCAGGTCCTTCTGCGCGATGCACATGACGGCGCCGTAGACGATGGACAGTATGGCCAGGATGACCATGACCCACTGCCACTCGTGAGCCCCGTCGGGAAGGGCCGGGAAGGCCACGCGGATTATACCGTAGGAACCCATCTTGAGCAGCAGGCCGGCCAGAAGCACTGACCCGGCGGTGGGGGCCTCGACGTGCGCATCGGGCAGCCATGTATGGAACGGGAACGAGGGCATCTTGACGGCGAAGCCGAAGAAGAGGGCCCCGAACACGACTATCTGGAAGGTCTGTCCGAAGAACGGAGACACCGCGTTGATCTCCTGCATGCTGAAGGAGGGGTAGCCGTTGACCGCGGCGGCCTCGAAGTACAGGGCGAATATCCCCAGCAGCATCACCAGGCTGGCGATGTGGGTGTATATGAAGAACTTGATCGCGGCGTAGGAACGCCTCGGTCCTCCCCATACGCTGATCAGGAAGTACATCGGGATCAGCACGACCTCCCAGAAGATGTAGAACAGGAAGTAGTCCAGGGCCATGAAGACCCCCAGAACTCCCAGCTCCAGTACCAGCAGGAGGGCCATGTACTGGTGGGTGCGGTGATCGGTGTCCCAGGAGAATATGACCGCCAGGAACACCAGCAGGGTGCTCAGGAAGACCATGGGCACGCTGAGCCCGTCCACTCCCAGGATGTACTGGATGCCAAGGGCCTCGATCCAGGAGTAGGTCTCCTGGAACTGATAGCCGCCTGCGGTCTGCACATACTCGGTGAGCATGAGCAGGGACAGCGCCAGAGGGATGGCCGAGAAGACCAGAGCGGAGATCTTAGCCATTTTAGGGTTCTTCCCCAGCATGAAGGTGACCACTGCACCGATCAGGGGGAAGAGCAACAGTAGAGACAGTATCATCGGTATTTCCATGGGATCACCTCAGCGCTCCTACGACATAGAGAAGGATCACTATCAGCGACACCCCGATGATCAGCAGGGTGGTGTAGCTCTGAACGAACCCGTTCTGCAGCTTGCGCACCACGCCTCCGGACCTGACCAGGAAGGAGCTGATGGCGTTCACTATGCCGTCAATAACGTAGCGATCGAACTTGTCCAGCAGCAGCGAGAAGCCGTACACGCCCGCGTAGCCTATCTTGTCGTAGGCGACCGGGAACTTGTAGCGGTCCAGGAGCAGCTGGTGCATGGCCTTGGGGACTCCCTTGGCCACGACCTTCTCCGCGGATATCTTGGTCTTGTTGAAGCTGAAGTAGGCGAGCATTATGCCGCTCACCGCAGCCACGATCGAGATATAGGTCAGCGGGGAGGTGAACACCTCGGTGAGGCGCTCCCCAACGCTCATCACGTGAGCGTGGTCGAAGTAGATGGCACCGAAGAAGCCGTCCCCGATGAACAGGGAGAATCCGGAACCCAGGGCCAGGGCGCCCAGCAGTATCAGCGGGAGCAGCATGGCGAAGGGGGCCTCGTGCTTGTGGCCACCGTGCTCGGTGGCATGCTTGGTGCCCTCGTTGGGCTGGCCTTTGAAGACCATGAACCACATGCGGAACATGTAGAACGCGGTCATGAAGGCCGTGAGCACTCCCAGTATCCAGAGCACGGTGAAGGCGAACCCGGAGTGGCCAGCCTCGAAGGTGACCGCCAGGACCTCGTCCTTGCTCCAGAACCCGGAGAGCGGGGGTATGCCGGCGATGGACAGGCAGGAGATCAGCATGGTGATCATGGTGACCTTCATGTACTTGCCCAGGCCGCCCATCTGCTTGAGCTCCTCGGTGTGCACGTAGTGGATGACCGCTCCGGCGCCCAGGAAGAGCTGGCCCTTGAAGAAGGCGTGGTTCATCAGGTGGAACAGGCCCGCGCCGAAGGCTATGGAGGCCTCGACGTGGTGGCCGTGGTGCCACAGGAACGCGCCTGCCCCCAGACCGAGTATCATGTAGCCCAGCTGGGAGACGGTGGAGTAGGCGAGGACCCCCTTGATCTTCGGGGCGCAGAGGGCCATGGTGGCGGCGACGAAGGCGGTGATGCCTCCGATGGCGGCCACGAACAGGCTCACCTCGGCGCTGGTGGCGATGATGGGGAAGGACCTGGCGACCAGATACACTCCAGCGTTCACCATGGTGGCCGCGTGTATCAGTGCGGAGACGGTGGTCGGACCTTCCATTGCGTCCGGCAACCAGTCATGCAGCGGGAACTGGGCGCTCTTTCCTATGGCCCCGCCGAACAGGAAGAAGGCCGCGAAGGCCATCATGGTCTTGTCGGCGGTGTCCAGGGCGGACCACACCAGCTCGTAGTTGAGGGTGTGCAGCTCGGTGAACAGTATGAACAGGCCGATCATGAACATGACGTCGCCCACCCTGGTCACCAGGAAGGCCTTCTTGGCCGCGCGGGCCGCGGCAGGCCTCTCGTACCAGAACCCTATCAGAAGATAGGAACAAAGCCCTACAAGCTCCCAGAACAGGAACATCTGGAAGAAGTTGTTGGCCAGCACCAGGCCGAGCATGACGCCCACGAACAGGCATATCTCGGTGAAGTACCGGTGGCGCCTGGGGCCCTGGTCGTGCATGTAGGCGGTGGAGTAGACCACCACCAGGAAGGCGATGAAGGAGACCACGATCAGCATCATGGCCGCCACATTGTCCAGGTACATGCCCATCTCCAGGGTGAAGCCGTCTGCCAAGAGGACCCATTCCATGGATTGCTCGACCACCCTTCCGGTGGTCAGCAGCTCGTAGGCGGTCCACAGGGCCAGGACCATGCCTGCGCCCACGCCGAGGATGGCGACGATGCCGCCCTTGTCCTTCATCTTGCTGCCCAGGAATCCCACGATCACGAAGGCCAGCAGGGGAAGGACGGGGATCAACCATGCGTATTCCAGTATGTCCATCTTTACCACCTCAGCAAGTTAATGTCATCCACGTTCACGGTCTTCCTGAGCCTGTTGAGGTTCAGGAGTATGGCCAGCGCGACGGCGACCTCTGCGGCGGCGATGCCGATAGAGAACAGGGCGAAGGCCTGTCCGGTGCCGTCCTCGAAGTAGGAGGAGAAGGCCACCAGGTTGATGTTGGCGGCATTGAGCATCAGCTCAATGGACATCAACACTATGATGGCGTTCTTCCTGAGTATGACCCCGGCCGCGCCAATGGCGAATAGGACCGAAGACAGTATGAGCACATATTCCAGCGGGATCATTCGTCATCATCCTCCTGCGCAATGAACACGCCACCCATGATGGCGGAGAGGAGCAGCAGGCCCAGCATGAGCACCGCCACCCCATATTCGTTGAACAGAACCTCCCCGACCTGGGCAGTGGTGAGGACCAGGTTGCCGATATCGCCCCATTCCATGGAGAACACGGAATAGAGCAGGACCTCCAGCAACAGTCCGACTATCAGTATCTTGGCCACGATGGCCTGGGTGGAGTCGCCGCGGTTCACGGTGACCACCTCCCCTTCTTGCCATCGTCGACCTCGCACACGTCCCCACCGACCATCCTGCGCTTGGTGAGCATGATACCGAAGAGGATCAGGACGTTGATGGCCCCGACGTACACCAGTATCTGGATCAGGAACAGGTATTCCGAGTTGAGGAACATGTAAATTATGCCTACGCCCACGAAGGTGGCGGCCAGGAACACCACGCTGTGCACGATGTCCTTGGAGGCGACCACCATGATGGCGCATCCTATGGTCAATCCTGAGAAGATCAGGAAGAACAGGGTCGTAAGGTCCATCACAACACCTCCTTGATGCTAAGCGCCGATTTGGGACAGATCTCCACGCACTGTTCGCAGACCACGCACTTGAGGTTCTCGAACTTGGGCTGCTTGATCGGCTTCTTGGTCTTGGGGTTGAGCTCCCCGGTCTCCACCATCTCTATGGCCCCGGTCGGGCAGGTCTTGGCGCACCGGGAGCAGGATATGCACTTGGCCCCGTCCAGGACGATGGTGTCGTGCACCTCCTGATCGTTCTTGGCGTAATCCTTGGTGCTGCCGGCCCTAATCTCGGAGGGCAGGGCGAACCGGTAGTTCACCTCATATCCGGGCTTGTAGGGATGCTGCAGCCGCACCGGGTCGAACATCATGTCCGCCCTGTTGTAGGTGGACAGCTCGAACTCGGGGGTGACCAGCATGGCGTTGGTCGGGCATTCCTCGGCGCAGAAGCCGCACATCATGCACCGGGCCAGGTTCACCTGGGGGCGCTTTACCTTGCTCTTCTCGTCATTGCCGAAGGGCACCATCTCGATGCACTGGTTGGGGCACATCTTGGCGCAGCGGCCGCAGCCGATGCACTTGTCCAGCACGATGCCGGGGCGCCCGCGGTAGCAGTCAGGGTAGACCAGCTTCTCCCAGGGGTACAGCACGGTGTTGGGCCGGTTCTTGGTGGCCCTCCAGAGCTGCCTGAAGGTGACGCGCAGGGACTTGGCGATGTAGCCGGTCGGGCGCAGATGGTCAGCCTTGGTGTAGGTCCTTTCCTCGATCCTCATTAGAACACCCCCGCGGTCTTGAGCGCAATGGCGATCAGCAGGTTGATTATGGCCAGAGGAAGCAGGCGCCTCCATCCCATGTGCAGGATCTGGTCGGTCCTGATCCTGACCATGGCGGCCCTGACCCAGACGAAGAAGAAGAACACGATGTAGGTCTTCATCAGGTACCAGGCCTCGGCCCAAATGAACTCGGGGCCGTCCCATCCACCCAGGAACATCATGGTGATCAGTCCGCACATGATGTAGGCGCGGAAGTAATCGCTGGCCATGACCA
>MVPZ01000152.1 GCA_002067045.1 Methanomassiliicoccales archaeon PtaB.Bin134
GGCGGAATGCTCCTTCCAGGGGCTGAGCAGGGTGATGATGTTGACGATGCCCTGGCGTCCGCACTCCCGCCGCAGGGTCTCCAGCATGCCCTCCGCCTCATCCAGGGCATGGACCTCGCGCACCCTGCGGGCCATGGGCAGGGCCAGGGTCCCCGGGCCGCATCCCACGTCCAGCACGGCGTCGTTGGGGCGCAGCCAACCCGTCTCGGTCATGCGCTCCACCACCTTCTCGTGGAACTCGGCCTCGGCCTTGGATTCCTGAAGGTAATAGTCGGAATCCTGGCTCCAGAAGTCCTTCCAGCGCCCCTGGTTCTGAGGGGTGGTCCTCAGCGGAGAACGCTGGTGGGCGGCCCTCCATTCTTCCTCCCAATCGGTCATGCGCTCCCCAATCCATGCCTGCCCATAAATAGGGATGGTGCCAGCCCACTCCTTCTCCCTCAGATCGCTTAGATAAACTCCTTTTCGAGGAAATCCCACTTCGTAACACTTTTTTAAAAATGATAACACTAAATATTTGGAATGGGATTCCCGCCCGATGAACAAGAGCGGTCTCATCAAGGTCCTGGCGGTGGCCGTGGTCGTGATAATCATCGGCGCCGCGATATTCGTGATGCTGGGTGGGGAAGAGGAAGATCAGGGCGACGGCCCGGCCCTGTACTACGACATGGCCGGCAGGAACGTCACCGCGGTGGTGGAGATGGAGATCGACCATCTGGTGGCATCCGGGGTGGGGGCGCTGCGTTTCGTGTCCTACCTCAATTGCTCCGACAAGGTCGTGGCCGTGGAGGCTCGGGAGGGACCGGCCTACAACGCCAAGTCCTACATGTACGCCTTCGAGTACGACAACAAATCCAATTTCAACCGCTCCATCGGCAGCGGGGCCGACGGGCTGATCGAATACCCGGAGCAGCTGCTGATGCTGCAGGACACCCCGCAGGTCATCATATACAGCGTCCCCTCCCGGACGCTCACCGCCGAGCAGCAGAACTACATCTCCAACGCCGAGCTGCTGGGCATGAAGGTGGTGGTGATCCTGGAGCTGGACACCATGCTCAATGAGGCCTCGGACGGCCTGAGCGAGGTCTTCGTCAACCAGACCATGCTCATGGGCAACGTTCTGAACAAGACCGCCAAGGCCTCTGAACTGCTGTCCTTCATGAACGACACAATCTCCGATCTGCGATCCCGCATGTCAACGGTCAGCGCTGCCGACCGGGAGGTCAGCGCCTACATCGGCTGCCTGTCCTACGCCGGAGCCAAGGGCTTCGACTACTCCTCCTCCTGGTACGACCCCTTCGCGCTGCTGGGGGTGAACAACACCATCACCGGCGGCTCCAGCGTGGTGTACCAGATCAACATGGAGAGCATAATCGAGATGCAGCCCGAGTACGTGTTCCTGGACCCCACCGGATACAAGACCTTCCTGGCGGACTGGAACAACGGTTCCTCGGCCCGTTCCAGCTCCGTGCTGAACGCCATGACCGCCTTCCAGGAGGGGAACGTGTTCATGACCGTGCCCTTCATCTGGTATGGGGTGAACTTCGACAACGTGCTGCTGGGAGCTTACTACATCGGATCGGTGCTATATCCGGATGCCTTCGACGACGTGGTCCTGGAGGACAAGGCCGCGGAGATCTTCGGAGCCTTCGTGGGCTACGACTGCTACGCAGAGATGGACGCCTGGTTCCTGGGGAACCGCAGCACGAACATCACCGGACAGGCCGGTGTGGTATCCGGTTGAAACGCTCTATCCTCCTCAACGACCGAGGGTGGAATGGGCCGCCCCCGGTCCCCTTACAATCATGGCCATCAGAAAATGGAACGCCACTGCATAAGAATCTCTAGGAAATGTTATTCTACCTTGCCATCCTAGTGGAGCGCTGCGCGATTCCCACGGGCTAGGAGCCGACGGAGGTGGATTGAACGGACGAAGACGTGAAGGCCATAGAGGGTGACGAGCTCACCAGGTACCTCAGGCACATCAGCTTGAAGCTGCTGTTCCTGGTCGGCCTTGCCGCGGCAATATTGCTCATCGCAGTATACGCTTCAACCGTTGGCCCATACCACATAACCTTCTGGGAGGCCATGGGCTCCGTCTTCAACTACCAGGGCAGCACCGTGGACCGCATCATCTGGAACCTGCGCCTCCCGCGCATCGTCGCCGCGGTCCTGGTAGGGGCCGCCCTGGGTGCCTCGGGCACGATAATGCAGTGCGTGCTGCGCAATCCGCTCGGCTCGCCGTTCACCCTGGGGATATCCAACGCCGCCGCCTTCGGGGCTGCGGTGGGGATCATCCTGCTGGGCGGAGGAACGGTGCTGGGGCAGTCGGTCACCACCACGTACATAGACGATCCCTACCTGGTCACCGGCAGCGCCTTCGCCGCCTCCATGGTGGCCACTCTCATCATCATCGTCCTGGTCAAGGTGACCAAGGTGTCCCCGGAGGCCATGGTGCTCACCGGGGTGGCCATCAGCTCGATATTCGGCGCAGGGCTGGCGGCCCTGCAGTACTTCTCCAACGACAGCGCCCTGGCCAACATCGTCTACTGGCAGTTCGGGGACCTGGGCAAGATAAACTGGGAGCAGAACACCATCATGGCCATAACCGTGCTGCTCATCATGGCCTTCTTCGTGTGGAAGCGCTGGGACTACAACGCCCTGGACACCGGGGACGAGGTGGCCAAGGGGCTGGGCGTGAACACGGACTGGATACGCATAACCAGCATGGTCCTGGCCTCATTGCTCACCGCCGTGGCGGTGTCCTTCGTGGGCATCATCGGGTTCGTGGGGCTGCTGGCCCCGCACATCGTCCGCCGCATCATCGGCGGGGACCACCGCTTCCTGGTCCCCGGCTCCGCGCTGCTGGGCGCGCTGGTGCTGCTGATATCGGACACCGTGGGCCGCAACATGGGCGACCTGCTCAACTGGATGTTCGGTTCCGGCTATCCCAGCTTCATCGTGCCTGTTGGAATAATCACCTCCTTCATCGGAGGCCCGCTGTTCATCTACATACTCATAAGGGGGTATCGCAACGTCGATCAGGGTTGAGGACCTGTCCTTCGCCTACAACGGCCGGAAGGTCCTGGACGGGGTCTCCTTCGAGGGGAGGGACGACCGTATCATCTCCATCCTGGGTCCTAATGGGGTGGGCAAGACCACCCTGCTAAAGTGCATGTGCGGAATACTTAGGCCGGACTCGGGCATGGTCTCCGTGGACGAGGAGGAGGTCAAGGGGCTGAGCCGCATGGAGGTGGCCAGGCGCATAAGTTACGTGCCGCAGCGCTCTTCGGCCACACGCACCACGGTTTTCGACTCGGTGCTCATCGGCCGCCGTCCGCACATGAGCTGGAGCCTCACCAAGAAGGACATGGCCGTCACCAGGGACGTGATCCGAGCCGTGGGGCTAGGCGACCTGGCCATGCGCAACGTGGACGAGATCAGCGGGGGTGAGTTCCAGAAGGTCCAGATCGCCCGGGCCATGGTACAGGAGGCCAAGGTGCTGGTCCTGGACGAGCCGACCAGCAGCCTGGACGTGGCCAACCAGCACATGGTCATGAGGCTGCTGGTGGACACCGTGCGCGAGCGCAGGATATGCACCATAATGACCATGCACGACATCAACCTGGCCGCGTACTGCTCCGACGAGCTGCTTTTCATGAAGGGCGGGCGCATCTTCGCCCGCGGCCCCCCATCGATCATCGACGCCAAGCTCATCCGGGAGGTCTACGGCATGGAGGCCAAGGTCATCAATCACGACGGCGTTCCGCTGGTGGTACCGTCGCTAGGCGACGCCCACGCGCTTAGGCATATGGACGACGGTAGAGCGGTCCCGCACGAGCACGGGCTCAAGTAGTTTCAGAGGGCGCCGGCCTCCTTCCTCTTCCTTAGCTTGGCGAACATGTCGTCGGCCATGCGTTCCAGGCTCCATTCCGCCCTCCAGCCCCAGTCCTCGGCGGCCTTGGAATCATCCAAAGAGTCTGGCCAGGAGTCCGCGATGGCCTGGCGGAAGTCCGGTTCGTAGTCGATGGTGAAGCCCGGGTTGCGCTCACGGACGATATCCGCCAGACGGGCCGCGGAGAAGGAATGCCCGTTGAGATTGTAGCCCAGGCGGGTGCCTATGCGCTCCGGGGGCGCCTCCATGACCCCGATGGCGGCGTTGATGCAGTCGGGCATGTACATCATCGGCAGCACCGTCCGCTCGTTCACGAAGCAGGTGTAATGGTTGTTGCGTACGGCCTCGTAGAATATGGCCACGGCGTAATCGGTGGTACCGCCGCCCGGCAACGTCTCCGCGCTGATTATGCCCGCGTAGCGCACGGAACGCACGTCCACGCCGTATTTGCGGTGATAGTAGTCGCACAGCAGCTCGCCGGCGACCTTTGTGACCCCATACATGGTGGTGGGCTGCAGCACGGTGTCCTGCGGCGTGTTCACGTGCGGACAGTTGTTGCCGAAAACGGCTATGGACGAGGGCCAGAACACCTTAATTTTGCGTTCTCTAGCGATCTCCAGCACGTTGATCAGGCCGTTCATGTTGAGGTCCCAGGCGAACTGGGGGTCCTTTTCGCCTACGCCGGACAACACCGCGGCCAGATGGTATATGGTGCCCACGTCGTGCTTCTGGCAGAGCTCTTCGATACGTGATGGCTCGAGCACGTTCCCGATCTCGTAGGGCCCCGATGCCAACGCTTCGGGGGACGGAGATCGGCTGTGCCCCACCCCGATCACGTTCTCCCCGCCGTACCTCCTCCTCAGTTCCAGAATAAGCTCTGAACCGATCTGGCCTGTGGCGCCCAAAACCATGGTCTTTCTGCTCAAGGGAACAACTCCGCGAAATCGAACGTTCCAGGAACGACTGCCACGGATTTAAGTTATGGAATGACAAGGCTTGGCATACGAACGGTCAGGACTCGAAGGCCGCCCGGTCCCAGCGTTTCCCTATCCTCCTGTACATGACCAGGGCCGCCAGGGCCATGAGGCCGCATATCGCGAGTATCAGACCCGAAACGAGGTACGAATCGCTCGAGTAGCTGAGTGAGAGGATCACCAGCAGGCACAGCGGTGGAATGTTCAGCCCGCTGAACTTGCCCAGGACCCGGGGGTCGAATAGGTAGCTGTTAGTCCGCAGCCCGGTGAGATAGGCCGTCGCGGTCACCGTATATGCGGTGGTGACGTATGCGACAGCCAGGCCCAGGGGGAGCGTGCTCAGCTGGCCCAGCAGCAGGCTTAGAACGGTCAGGAACGCGGTGGATGTCAGCAAGGCGACCATGGACAGCAGTAGCAGCTTGCTCCGGATGACCTGGGTGACGGTGATGGGCAGGACCTGCATGAAGGCGTTGTTGTCCAGCAGGTTCAGCCAGCTGTATATGGAAACGGAGAAGAAGCCGATCATGGAGGCGTAGAAGACCATGTTGAGGTCCAGGCGCACGGTGAGCACGCTGCCCAGGAACCAGAACAGGGCCGCCAGGACAGCCAGCGGTCCGACGTAGGCCCCGACCACCGGGACCAGGGTCCGGGATCGCACCAGGTCTATCCAATCCTTGCCCATCAGACTGGAGTCCGCGCCGACGAACGATAAGCGCTTGGCCGTCTCCAGCATCTCGGCCTCGTACCTCTCGCTGCGCTTTCCCGGGGTGACCTTGACGGTCATCAGGGCCACCGCCGAGAAAAGCAGGAAGAGCAAAAGCGAAGTGAAAAGGTGGACCAGGTCGTGGGTGCGCTGCAAGGCGATCGAGGGGATCAGGTTCGCCAGGTCGAAAGCGCCGGTGATCGATACCGCAAGGATGATGAGGCCGATAGCGCCGACGACCGCGGCCAGGCCCGCCCTCGAGCGCACGTAGACGGCCGAGAGGAAGAAGGAGAGCGAAAGGCCGAACAGGAAGGACAGCGTCGCGGTCAGCAGCAGGAAGAGCACGCTCGTCACCTGGAAACCGGTTAGGGGGATAGTTAACGCGATCCCTCCGATCAAAGGCAGCACCGAGTACAGGAAGTAGTAGATGATCTCCTTGACGTAGAAGGCGGTGAACAGCTCGCGATACGAGATGGGCTGGGTGGAGGGGGTCTGCAGCACCATGGAGACCGAGCCGAAGCGCCGCTCAGCGATGCGGTCCCCGAAGGTCGCCAATCCGCCGACGCCAAGCCCGTAGATCACCATCACGGCGTGCAGCATCAGATAGGCCTGGTCCAGGGGCAGGTTCCGCAGCAGCTGTTCCGAGGCTAGTCCGAGCACCAGGGACATGAACAGGATGACCACCGGGAACATCAGGAACTGCACCCCGCCGATCATGGACGCGTTCAGCCGGCGCTCCTCGGACATGAATATGCGCACCAGGCGCAGGTGGCGTAGCAGCCCCATAATCTCACTCCTTTTCCACGGCTCTCTCGGTCAGCCGGATGAAGGCCTGGTCCAGGGTCTCACCGGAATTGCAGATGGCACCCGGCTCTCCCATGGCCACGATCCTGCCCCGATCGATTATGGCCAGGCGGGAGCACATCTTCTCGGCTATCTCCAGGATATGGGTGCACATGAACACCGTGCCTCCCCGTTCCAAATATCCCTCTAGGTACTCCCGCACCCGCTTCTGGTAGCGGGGGTCCAGGCCGGAGAAAGGCTCGTCCAGGAACACCAGCGGGGGCTCGTGGATGAGCGCGGCGGCGACCATCAGCTTCTGCCTCGTTCCCTTGGAAAGGTCCTTGCAGGGAACCGCCGCCACCTCCTTCATATCCATGCGCTCTATCCACTCCTCGGTCCTCGCCTTGATGTCCTTGATATCGCGAACCAATCCGATGAAGTGCAGGTATTCCCTGCCGGTCAGGAAGGAGGGGGGCGATTCGATCTCTGGAACTATCCCTATGCCCCGCTTGACCGCCAGGGGATCCACGGACGGGTCTGCTCCCAGCACCATGCACGATCCGGACGTGGCGTCAAGCTGCCCGGTAAGAAGCTTCAACAGGGTGCTCTTGCCCGCGCCGTTGGGTCCCAGGAGACCGAATATCTCCCCCCTGCTCACTGAGAACGAGACGCCATCGACCGCCACCACCTCACCGAACTTCCTAGTCAGTCGGTCCGTTTCAATAACCAGCTCGGCCATGCCTTGAGCCCTCACCGGTCGTATGGCGTTCAACCTGTTTGATTTTTCCACTCCACATGTTCTAGGGGATATCGTAAAGCACCTCGTAGGGCACCGCCTCAAGGGGGCCTGAAGACGTTCGGTATTTCGAGTTCCTTCATGGTGCTCGTAGGTCAGAGCTTATTATATTGGGATGGATTCGACCATCCAATGAAGGCGCTCATCGTTTATGTCTCGGTCGAGCACGGGAACACTGAAAAGGTGGCCAAGGCGATGGCCGAGGCGATCGGGGCAGAGACCAGGAAAGCGGAGGATTTCGATCCGAACACTATCTCGGAATATGATGTCATTGGCTTCGGCTCGGGCATATTCCACGGAAAATTCCATCCCGCACTGCTTCAGCTTGTAGATGACCTTCCCCAGCTGAAAGCCAGGGCCTTCATAATCTCTACCGGAGGGAAGGGTGATCAGAAACAGCATCCACAGCTTAAGGAGAGGCTGCAGAGTAAGAGATTGGATGTGCTCGAAGGATTCTCCTGCAAGGCCTGGGACACCTATGGGCCGTTCAAGCTCACCGGGGGCATAAACAAGGGAAGGCCGAACGAGGAGGACCTGAAGAAGGCCAGGGAGTTCGCAGAGGCGCTGCCAAGATCATAAACGCATGTTCGACATGCTCCATGGGCAGAGAAAAGTGCTCCCGCCGGGAAGCACATCTGAATATAGCCAGTCAATATTTATTATGCCTTATCAAAATCTTTTATGCCTTTAGGCAACTTCCGAAAACCCTTTCCTTTTTAATTCACTATATTGTAACAATATGGTAACTATTGTAATATTTAATCTCTACCCATGTGTGGCTCGATTAGTTATCATGGCCGAACCAGTATTCACTAGACATCCAACTGAAGTTTTTGGTTTTCCTTTTAACAATGTTACACCAGAAGTTCAAAAATCACGCAAGGATCAGTATTGCCCATTTTTAAAAGGTGAGTGTAAAAAACCAAGAAAGAGTAACCCTGCTGTTAAAGTTGGAACGTGCAGCGTCGGTTATAGAATGAAGGGGGAGTCATCATTTCACCCAGTAGTAATCTGTCCCTACAGATATGAGGTTGAGGAGGTTTTCAAGGGCATAGAGGATCATCTCCAGCTCAATATTACCGATGCAACGAAACAAAAGA
>MVPZ01000153.1 GCA_002067045.1 Methanomassiliicoccales archaeon PtaB.Bin134
GGGGAATACCGGTGGTTCGAATCCATATCCCGGGCCCTGCCGTCCGAGCTGGGGGAGGGGCAGTTCATCATCAGCAGCCGGGACATAAACGAGCGCAAGAGGATGGAGCTGGAGATCGCCCGCAGGGAGATGCTGCTCAAGACGGTCTACGACAACTCCACGGAGATGATGGGGATGATATCGCTGAAGGGCGATATCCAGATGGTGAACCGCCGGTTCTGCGAGATATCCGGCTACGAGGAGAGGGACCTCCTCTCCCATAACTTCCTGGACTTCGTGTCCCCTGAGAGCAGGGAAATGGCGGCCCATAATCTCGAATTGAAGGCTGAAATGAGGGAGGAGAGGACCATGTATCGGGCCATGCTGCACCGGAAGGAAGGCTCCGACATATGGCTCGGGGTCACCTCTCAGAGGATAGATGTACCCGGGGAGGAGGCTTTCGTCCTGGTCATGGGGAGGGAGCTTACCGAGGAGGATATGCGGGACTTCGCAGGAAGCCGGAGCTCCGAAACGGCGGCGGGCACCTTATCGGTTATATCCCTCAAAACCCATGGGCCGGACGATACCTGATGCAGAGATACGCGTCCTTTTTGCCCGAGGAGATCGTGGAACGGCTGCAGCGCATGGCGGAGGTCCCGCTGGCGGTGCAGCTGGATATGCGTACGGAATCGATAACCGAGGACGGCGAGGTCACTGTGACCATGTTCGCCGGGGACAAGCTCAACGCCGTGGGCAGCGCGCACGGCGGGGCGGTGTTCTCCCTGGCCGACCAGGCCTTTGCGTTGGCCTCCAACCTGGGAGCGGAACCGCAAGTGGCGCTGTGCGCCAGCATCAACTACCTGCGGCCGGGGAAGGGGCACCTGAAGGCTGTGGCCAGGAGGACCTTCGAGTCCCGCAACACCTCCCTGTACGAGGTAAGGGTGTTCGAGGAGGACGCTCTCATCGCCATCTTCCAGGGCACCGGCTACAAGCTCGGCAGGAAGCGCCCCGAGCAATGATCCTTGGTCCTGAGACACCCTCCCCATTCCCTTGCCCGGGGCAGAAGGTTAGGCGTTGCCGCGTGACAAGGCGGCATTATCCTTGCTGAGGTGCATCCTGCGGCCCCACTCCCCTTGCTGCCATTGGGATCGGCACCAATGTGAGGGACGATCAATCCGTTAACCCAGTTCGGGGAGGGGAAAAACGGAGGACCCCGTATCAAATCGACGAATGTGACCTTCATGCGGACCACGTGCCATGCAGGCTCACAGTATGACCACCAGGAAAATGGCCACGATGAAGAGCGTCATGGTCAGGTACAGTGTCCTCTGGACGCTGCGGCCCTCCTCCGGAGTGGAGGAACGCCATAGCTTTACGACCAGGTACGCCACGGCAGCGTCCGCGACAATGATTAGTAACAGGTAGTACCACCCCAGCCATCCGACGATGAAAGGCACCGTCCCCAGGGCCATGAACGAGACGAACAGGAGGGTGACCAGGGAGAGAGCGGCCCTCCGGCCGTACAGCCTGGCTATGGAACGGGAACCGATCAGCGCATCGCCCTCCGCGTCCATGACCCCGCCGGACACCTCCTCGGCCAGGTCGAACAGCGAGGCCATGATGGCGAAGGTCCATACCAGTCCGCTATCCGGCCTTCCGGCCATCATGCCTCCCAGTACGAAGGTCATGCCCACCGACAGGGCCACGATGGCGTTGCCCGGCAGCCCCAGGCGCTTGAGCCTCCAGTTGTACAGCAGGCCCAGTATCCAGATGAGGACGGTGAACGCCAGGACCAGAGGCCCCTGTGATGCGGCGATGGACAGCCCGGCCGCGGACAGGATCGCGGTGAATGCCGCCACCTCGGGGACGCTGACCCGGCCGGACGGCAGCGGCCTGTCCGGATGGTTCACCCGGTCCACCTCCAGGTCGAAGAGGTCGTTGGAGACCATCTCCGCCCCCGATATCAGGAAGCCGATGAGGAAGCCGAAGAGCGCCGGCCAGGCCTCGGGCGCCTCGCCCAAGGCCAGGGCCTGGCCTACGATGACGCATATCCCGGCGGCCACCGGCAGCTCGGGCTTCAGTAGCCCCAGCAAGGAGCGGACCTTTTCCATGTGCCCTGCAACGGATTGACGGATATGATGATAAAATGGATGGGGGGCGCCTTTCCGGCGCCCTTTCGCTCACAGCACATGGATGAACAGCAGGGTCCAGGACATGCCGTGCATGCCGAAGCCGGCCCAGTAGACCTCCTTGGTGACCAGCTCCCCGGAGTCCAGGGACTCGTAGTACTCGTATGTGCCGTACCCGTTGTTCGACTCCAGCAACTGGTGCATGAACTCCAGGGTCTCGGTGTAGTTGGCGTAGGCGGGATCGGTGAACAGGTTGCGGCCGATCTGGTCCTCATCGGTGTCGTAGACCTCCAGCCCGTCGTCCTGCAGGCAGGTGATCTGGAATCCGGTTGCGAGGTCCAGGGCCTCCACCTTGTCCCTGAGCAGGGATTCGATGTCCAGGGTCACGGAAAGGCTTCCGATGAAGCGGCCCTCCGCGTCGAACACCGGCAGCTGCATGTCCGAGGCCATGAACCCCTCGACCATCATGAACACCTGGCTCATCACGGGCATGTGCGTGGTGATCATCCGCTGCACCTGCTCCTGACCGCTGATGTTCACTCCCTCCGCCCCATGATAGGCCGAGGGCTCGGAGGCCACGATCACGCCCTGCGGGTCGATGGTCACCGCGTCAATGCCGTAGGTGACGTTGTCCAGCACCTCGTTCATGACCGCCCGCGCCTCAGTCCCGTTGAGGCCGATGGCGCCCAGAATGGCGGCGCCCTTGGCCAGTTCATCGCTGACCTGCACGATCTCTTCCTGCACGTCCGACTGCAGGGCCATCAGGGCGCGGTAGACGTCCTCGCGGACGGCCAGCTCGTCCCTCTCCTGGCGCAGCTCCTCGCTCTGAAGATAGAAATTCGCGGCCACGGCGCTGGCCACTACCAGAAATGCCACGGCTGCGGTGATTATGTACCTACTCTTGTCCACAGGAACCCCGGGCGTAAAATCCTGACGTCCGGATAAATATCTTCGCATGCCGTTGCTCGCCGTTGATAACGATGTCGGCTCCGGGGTCGAAATATTATTAGTGCACAGGGGAATAGCATCCCGGGGAAAATCATGAAGGTCGAGATGTATCACGCATCGAAGTACGGCAACGGGGAGAAGGTGGTGGCCTACCTGCAGGGGCTGCTGGTGGCCAAGGGACACGAGGTCGGCTATCGACACATAAGGGACGCCAAGCCCAAGGAGCTGCCGGCGGCGGACCTCTACGTGTTCTGCGCGCCGACCAGGATCGGGAAGCCGATAGGAAAGATGAGGAGGTTCCTGAAGAAGGCCAGGCTGCCTGACGGAGCTAGGTACGCGCTCATAGCCACGCACGGCGAGCCCGTCCCGGACAAGAAGACCGGGAAGATGCCGTTGCCCGAGGAGATAGAGAAGTTCCAGCAGAACATACCCACCATGGAATCCATTCTGAAGGGGAAAGGCGCCTCCAAGGTGGCCGACCTGAAGGTGTACGTGGTGGGCACGACCATGAAGGGACCTTTGACCGAGGGATGGGAGGAGAGGGTCGCGAGGTTCGCGGCCTCCCTGCTCTGAGCCGGGCCCTATTTTTATTTTATTATATTCTATTTTATTTACATCTGGATAGCATCTAGACACCTCTTATCATACCAATTGTTTCTGCCGTTTTTATATATGCGGACCAGGGTGCGGCGGTTGCCGGATAACGGCATGAGATTCAAGATCACAAAGGTGAGAAGATGTTGGAAGAGGACATTTGGAGTCATTTCGGGCAATGGGGCGCGGTCGCGGTGTGGATAGGAATCTACGCGGTCTTCCTGCTCTTCATCCCGTTCTACAAGAAGAGCCAGCTTAAGCCCGCCGGAACCTACATCGCGTTCGTGGTGGCCTTCGCCCTGGAGATGTTCGGGATACCGTTCAGCATGTACGCCATCGGATGGGCCTTCGGATACACCCTCCCGGAGGGAGTGTTCTGGGGACACACCCTGGGCAGCTACATCGGCCTCTCAGGCATGTACATCGGGCTGATGGTCTCCCTGATCGGGCTGGGCCTGGTCGTGGTGGGCTGGAGGCAGATACACAAGGGATACTGGAGCAAGGAGGAGGGCCAGGGCAGGCTGATCACCTCTGGCATCTACGGCTACATCAGGCACCCGCAATACACCGGGTTCTTCCTGATCACCCTGGGCATGATGCTGGAGTGGGCCACCCTGCCGCTCGTCGTCCTGTACGCCCTGCTGCTGGTCATGTACTACCGCCTGGCCAGGAAGGAGGAGAAGGACATGATGGAGGAGTTCGGCTCGGAGTACGCGGAATACCGCGCCCGCACCAAGATGTTCATCCCCGGGCTGGTCTGAGACCGGCCCTGAAAACCATTTCCGGGGCCCTGTCCCCGTCACCCATCTTTTTCATTGAGGAAGCCGCGCACGGCGGACAGGAATTCCTCTTCGCTCTCCAGGTGGTGCATGTGCGAGGCGCCCTTGAACTCCACGACCCTGGAGTAGGGAGTGAGCTCAGCGTACCGCCTGGTGGTCTCCGGGGTGGCCTCGTCGAACTCCCCGCAGGTGTAGAGCACCGGGCTGCGGATGCTGGACAGGAAACCGGTAACGTCCGCATCCTTCAGGCCCCCGGTGAGGGTGAACTCGCTGGGACCCCACATGCTGTTGTAGACCTCCAGGCCCATGCCCTGCATGGAGCGGTTCAGGGCATCCGGCCAGTTCTTCATTCGACACACGTGGCGACGGTAGAAGACGTCCATGGCCTGGGCGTATTTCACGGAGGCGTAGTCCCCCCGGGCCTCGCAGTCCAGGATGGCGCTGCGCTCCTTCTCCGGCAACCCGGCCACGTGCCGCCGCTGGTCCTGGTCCCACAGGGGGCTGCTGAGGTAGGGGGCGCTCAGGACGAGGGAGGCCAGGCGGCCCTGGCCCTTCATCTGGGCGTAGAGCACGGCCAGCATGCTGCCCCAGGACTGCCCAAGAAGGTGGAACCTCTGCAGCCCCAGGTGCCGCACCAGCCGGTCCAGCTCGTCCACGAAGCGTTCGGCCGTCCACAGCGAACGGTCCCGGGGGCGGTCGGACCTCCCGCCGCCCAGCTGATCGTAGAGCACCACCATCCTGTCATCCGAAAGGGACAGGATGTTCTCCAGGTAATCGTGCGTGGCCCCGGGGCCCCCGTGCAGGCACACCAGGGGAACACCGCCGGCCCCGGCGGTCCTGTACCATATGCTGCCCCCCTCGACCTCCAATCTTCCGTCCATCATCGTCGCCGGGAGCTGATGACATGGGCGCTGAATAAAGGGATAGGCCATGATTGCGAAAAATGAGAATGGGAAGGGGTTTGGAAGGCGGGGCGCTCATCCCTTCCTTTTCATCAGGAAGAACGCCGCTCCGGCCAGAGCGGCAATGGCCACCACGGCGATGATGATGTAGAGCGTGGTGCTGTCGCCGCCATCCCCATCATCGCCCCCGCCCCCGGCGGTGGGCGTGGCGTCCTCGATCTCCGAGGCTGGCCCTTCGCCGAACTCGTTCACCGCGCTGACCTTGTAGTAATAGGTCTGGCCGTTGGTGACGCTGTTATCAACGAACGCTGTCACGTTGCCCAGGGTGATCAGCAGGGTCAGGGACCCCTCGGAGTTCCCGCGGTACACCCTGTAGGCGGTGATCTCCCAGCCGCCGTCGTCCTCCGGGGCGTCCCAGGTCAGCGAGACGTTGGCGCTGCCTGCCGTGGCCATCAGGCCAAGGGGGGCGGTCGGGACGGCGCCCACGGAGACCGATGCCTCGTTGGAGAGCTGCCCCTCTCCGGCCCCGTTCAGCGCGGCCACGCGGTAGAAGTAGGTTTTGCCGTTGCTGACGTTGGCGTCCGTGTATGAGGTCACATTGCCAATGGATGCGATCTCGACGAGGGCTCCGGACGCCATTCCCCTGTACACCTTGTAGCCCGAGATCGGGGAACTTCCGGGATTCACCGGGGGAACCCAGGTCAGGGATACCGAACCGCCCTGCAGTTCAGCGGACAGATCGGGGGCGGTGGGCAGGGAGGGATCGAACTTCACCGTCTCGGAGAAGGGCCCCTCGCCGTTGGCGTTCATCGCCTTTACCCGGTAGAAGTACACCTGGTCAGCTATGGCCGTAGTGTCGTGATACTCGGTCGCGTTCCCCACCGAATCAAGCAGGGCCAGTGAGTCCGCGGCCTCTCCGCGATATACGCTGTAGTTGAGTATGGACGAGCCGCCGTCGCTCGCCGGTGGGTCCCATTCGAGCAGTACCCCCGTGGAGTTCGCCATCGCCCTCAGGTTGAGAGGCGCGCCCGGCGTCCCGGAAGGAATGGCCGATGCAATTTCTGAACGGTAACCCTCACCCACCGAATTGATCGCCGACACCTTGTAGTGATAGGCGACCCCGTTCACAACGTCGTCATCGGTGTATACCAGGACGTTCCCCAACGTGGTGAGGACCAGCAGTTCCCCTGGTGTCATCCCCCGGTATACGCGGTAGTTCGTTATGGCCAGGCCTGGATCGCTCGGCTCCTCCCAGGCCAGGGATACGGTGCCATTCCCGGCGATGGCGGTCAGGTTCAGGGGTTCGGACGGCACCACGCCCATCTGCACCGAAACCGCCTGCGAGCGCGCGCCCTCGCCCTGCGCGTTGACCGCGCTGACCTGGTACAGGTAGGTGTAGGTCACCACCACGTCCTCGTCCAGGTAGGTGCGGGCGTCACCGACCTCGGCCAGCAGGTCCAGGTATCCGTAGTCGGTGCCGCGGTAGATCCGGTATTCGATGATGGCCGAACCCCCCTGGTCCTCCGGCTCGGTCCAGGTCAGGGTTATGCCCCCGCCGGCCACCTCCCCGTACAGTGTGGGGGACGTGGGCAGATCGGGATCGGAGCAGGCCTCGTTCGACGGCTCGCTGCCTCCCTTGGGGTTGGTGGCCCTCACGTGATAGTACATCACCCCATCCACTTCGGGATCGGTGTAGGTCAGAACATTGGAAACGTCGGCCAGCCAGCTCAATGACCCGGACACGCCGCCCCGGTAGATGGAGTAGTTCACGGAATCGTATCCACCATCATCCTCCGGCCTCTCCCAGTTCAGAACGACGTCGTTACCGTTTTTCTCGGCGGTGAGGTTGCGGGGGGACGACGGATGGGATGCCGGCATGGCCGAAGCGCCTCCCGACAGTGGCCCCTCGCCCATCCAGTTGACCGCGGACACCCGGTAATAGTAGGTCTGCCCCTTCTCCAGCCCCTGGTCCCAGTACTGCGTCGCACCAGCGGCCGACCCTATGTAGGCCTCAGCCCCCTGGCTGAGGCCGCGGTACACCCTGTAGGAGGTTATTTCGGCCCCGCCATCCCCGATCGGCGGGCTCCAGGTGAGCGTCACCGAGGTGTCGCTGGGGGAGGCGAGAAGGTTCAGGGGGGCCAGGGGCACCTCAGGAAATATCGACGCCGCGGCCGCGTTGCTGCTCGCGCTGAGGCCGATCGCGTTGACCGCCCTGATCTGGTATGTATAGTTCGCGATGGACAGGCCGGGATCGGTGTATTCGATGACCTGGCCGAGCTCTATCTGCGTGACATCTCCTGAGGGATGATAGCGGTAGAGCACATAGCCAGTGACGGAGCGCCCGTTGTCCGCGTACGGCGAGTACCATTCCAGGTGCGCGTCCCTGCCGTCCACCTCGGCGGTGAGGCCGAAGGGGGGAGAGGGCTCGGCA
>MVPZ01000154.1 GCA_002067045.1 Methanomassiliicoccales archaeon PtaB.Bin134
GTAAACAGCCTTAAGGACATGCCAGTGGACCTGACGCCGGGGACCCGGATGGCGGCGGTCCTCCCGAGGGGGCCGGTGGAGGACATGCTCCTGTCCAAGGTCCCACTTGAGGAGCTTCCATCTGGGGCCGTGGTGGGGTCCTCAAGCGTGCGTCGTCGCTCGCTGCTAGAGGCCAAGAGGCCTGACGTGATGGTGCGGGACCTAAGAGGAAACGTGCCTACGCGAATAAGGAAGTGGAAGGACGGGCAGTACGACGCTATCGTGCTCGCCAAGGCTGGGCTGGACCGCTTGGGGATCATCGAAAAGGGTTTCATTCTTAACCCCCAGGAGTTCGTCCCTGCCCCGGGCCAGGGCGCCATCGCCCTGGTGTGTGCCGAGGGCAGCCCGCATCTTCACGTCCTGCAGACCCTGAACGATATCCGGACAAGGACGGAGGTGGAGGCCGAGCGTTACATCCTGAGGGCGCTGGGCGGCGGCTGCTCGGTACCGATAGGGGTGTGGGCATCCGTCCACGGGAGCGAGCTGAGGGTCGTCGGTACGGTCACGGGACGTAGCCGAGATAACATCGTCCACGTCGACCAGGTGGTGCCATTGAGCGACATGAGAACGGAGCTGGATAGGATCGCGGACCTGCTGCGTCCGGCAGTGGGGGGCTAGGCCATGCCTGGAGAGGCCTATCTCGTTGGGGCCGGTCCCGGAGATGCCGGCCTAATGACCGTCAAGGGAATGGAACTGCTGAGGAAGGCGGATGTCGTCGTCTACGACGAGCTAGCGAACCACGATCTCCTGGACCACGTCCGTCCCGGGGCCAAGCTCATTGACGTCGGGAAGCAGGGCGGGCACCATAAGGTCCCGCAGGAGGGCATAAACGAGATCATTGTGAACGAGGCCAGGGCAGGCAACATGGTGGTCAGGCTGAAGGGCGGCGATCCCTTCCTGTTCGGCCGGGGAGGGGAGGAGGCAGAGGAGCTCCGGAAGGCCGGCATCGATGTCCATGTGGTGCCAGGGATCACCTCTGCGATCGCAGCCCCCGCGCTGGCAGGGATACCGGTGACGCACAGGGACCATGCCCCCATGGTGACCTTCGTCACCGGCCACGAGCGAGGCGATCGCCCCGACGAGCGAATCGACTGGGGGGCCCTAGCCCGGACCGGCGGTACCATCGTGATACTCATGGGAATGAGCAAGTTGGAGCATAACATGTCCCGGCTCATGGAGGCCGGCATGGACCCGGCCACACCTGTGGGGGTCGTCCATCGCGGTTCGACACCCCAGCAGAGGGTGGTGATATCCACCCTGAGGAAGGTGGTGAAGGATTGCCGTGACCAGGGAGTAGGCTCGCCCTCGGTCGTGGTGGTTGGCGATGTGGTGACCTGCCATCACCGGCTGGGTGATCTGCGATGAGGCTGGCGGTGATGCGTCCCAAGGACAAGCTCGAGGAATCGCTCCTGCTGGCCAGGGAGAAGGGGCTGGAGGTGGTCGCGGCATCCCCCCTGCAGGTGCAGTCCATTGACAGCACGGAGGGTGCTGCCATCATCGAGTTCCTGAAGGAGGGTGCCGCCGAGGTCGTAGTACTGACCAGCACCACCGGCGTGGAGATCCTGGACCGGACAGCATCGCAGAGGGGTGTGAAGCTCGCTTCTTTGCTCGCAGGATGTTCCAACATCGCCATCGGACCGTTGACGGCTAAGGCCATGGAGGACCGAGGTATAAGGGTCGACATGGTTCCCGAGGAGCACTCCTCCGACGGCTTGGTCCGGCAGATGGGGTGGCATCTGGCTGGTAAAAGGGTGTGCCTGCTCCGCTCATCCCACGGTGAGAGGTCACTGTATGACGGGCTGGTCGAGTGCGGGGCGAAGGTGACAGAGAAGGTACTGTATCGACTGGTCCCGGACCTAGGCAGCCCAGAGCTCAAGTACCTCATCGATGAGAGCATGGCGGGTAGGGTGGATGCATTCGCCTTCACATCGTCCCTATCGGCGGAAACATACATCAACGCCGCCGAGCGATCGTACCCGCGGGAGAAGGTCATAGACATGCTGAGCGCTCACCTGGTCGCGGCCATGGGAGGACCGACGAGGAGGAAGCTGGAGGGGATGGGGATCAAAGTCACAGTGGTGCCAACCAGTGCCACCTTCGCGGCCATGCTGGACGGTATTCTCTCCTGGATGGAGGGTGCCTCTCGGCGACCTACCGGTCGACCGTAATGGGTTGAATCGGTCCCCAGAGCGGTCTTTCGCGCGGGGGCTTTCTGCCCTGGTACATCCTCAGTGTGATCCATAGAGAAATATCTGAAAGAAGCGACCGCCATCCTCAGGCATCATTCCCTCTCCCGCTTTGTCATAATCTCTGCCTTAAGCACAACTCCCGTTCTTTCCTCCAGCCTCTCAAGGTTCGATTCCACCAGCGAGATCAGCGGCGTTTCAGTGTACAGGAGGTACTCGTTACCCAGGCTAGCCTGGAGGATGGCGTTGTCCATGGCATGGAAGGAGTTGTGAACGCTGATCTTCCCCTCCCGGGCAAGGCGCCGGGCCTTGGCACCGTAAGCCCCGGAGAAGCAATGAGGGTCTTCCATGCTCCGGGTCGCCTCCTCGGCCTGGGCGGCATAATCAGGGTCGTTGACGTCGATGATGCGCACCGTGCCCTTTGACCTCACGGACTCCTCAATCGCCCTCGAGCATGGGAAGCATTTCTCCGCCAGTTCCATGAGGTTCTTCGGAAGGGGCGCCAGCGGGCGAGCCCGGCGGTGATGCAGCTGCTGGTTCATGAGCACGGGGAAGGGAGGTACCAGCCTTAACCTGTCCACGAGCCGCTGATCTGCGAAAAGCTCCTCTGGAGTACCTGAATAGATGATCCTGCCCTGATGCATCACCTTCATCTCGTCCGCCCACTGGTAGGCGGTCTCGATGTCATGAGTTGACATGACCATGGTCATACCTCTGTGGTTCAGCTCGTCCGAGAGCTCCATGAGCTCGTGCACCATCTCAGGGTCCAGGCCAGCTGTGGGCTCGTCCATGATGAGAACCTTGGGCCTCATGGCCAGAGCCCCTGCGAGGGAGACCCTCTTCCGCTGACCAAAGGAGAGCTGCTGCGTGGGCCTCTCCCGCAGGTCCTCAAGCCAGACCAGGCGGAGGGCCTCGTCTATGCGCTTCTCCACCTCTTCACGGGGCAACCTCAGGTTCATGGGCCCGAAGGCCACGTCCTCCTCCACAGTGGTGGAGAATATCTGATCATCAGGGTTCTGTAAAACCATGCCCACGTTCATTCGGAGGGCGGAGAGCGAGCGCTTGTCATACCTCACCTCTCTGCCCTCGAAGAAAACCTTACCTGTCTTTGGCCGGAGGATCCCGTTGAAGTGCAGGAATAGCGTGCTC
>MVPZ01000155.1 GCA_002067045.1 Methanomassiliicoccales archaeon PtaB.Bin134
CCCATATTAGCTCAGGGGGAAGTCGATGGAGCTGGTACATGTAGTGAATCTCTTGCTCTGCCTGGCGATCGTGGTCCTGGGGGTGATGGGGTACCGCAAGAGCAGGCATCGGCTGCCTCTGAGCCTGGCGGCGGTGTTCGGCCTGTTCGCACTGTCCCATGGCCTGGTGCTGAGCGGCCTCTTTCCGGACATGGGTGTGATTATCATCTCCCTGCGCGTCGCCGCCTACTCACTGGTCATCCTCCTGCTGTACAAGTACATCCAGGTGCTGGACGTCTTCTGACGACCGGCGCAGGTTTGATTACTTCACCGCGGCGTATCATAATTGGTGGCGACGGTGCTTAGCATAACAGAGGAGACGGAACGGCTGACGGAGATGGCCAGGGGCCTGAAGGTCGGGACCGCGGTGATCGAACCCAGGGAGGTGGTGGTGGCCGATTGGGTGCGCTTCAAGTGCCGCTACGGGTGCAAGGGTTATGCCAAGCATCTGTCCTGCCCCCCTTACGCCCCCACCCCGGACGAGACCAGGAGGATGCTTTCGGAGTACGAGCACGCCCTGCTGCTCCGGTTCGACGGGGTCCCCGGGCGGGAGGGGGCATCGCCGGAGGACGTTCCAGAGGACTTCCATCCCTGGTTCAAGGAGCTGATAATTTGGGTCAACCGTACCGTGCATGCCCTTGAGAAGACCGCCTTCTACGACGGTTTCTACAAGGCCTTCGGGTTTGGGGCCTACCCCTGCATATACTGCCAGGAATGCGTGGCCGAGGAGGCGGACGGCCCGGTGGACGAGAGCTTGCGCAGGAAGTGCCGGCACATGGACCTGGTCAGACCGAGCATGGAGGCCGCGGGGATGGACGTCTTCGCCACGGCCAGGAAGGTCGGTTGGAAGATCCGCACCATCCCCTGCCGGGACATGGAGTACGGAAAGGTCGCCCATTTCGAGTTCAGGTCCGTGGGCCTGCTCCTCATATCCTGATGGGGCGGGCAAAAATTTAATTGCTGGACACGGTTGATGTCCGTGGGTCAAATGGTGGAAGAGGGCAATGGTCGGTCGGGGGAGGCCTGCGAGAGCCTCCCGCAGGAGGTGGCGGCCGGATTGAGGGCGGCCGGGGGACGGGAGGGCCTGAAGGGAAAAGCCCCGGACGCGGCGGAGCTCAAGGCCATGGCCGAGAGGCATCAGGCCCTGTCGGACCCGGTCAGGCTGCTCATACTGCACCTTCTCTCCTCGAGCGACCTCTGCCCCTGCGTGCTCAAGGAGCTGGCGGGATTGAGCGACTCCAAGCTCTCCTACCATCTGGGGATACTGGAGAAGGCCGGCATGATCGAGTGGCGGCAGAACAAGAACTGGCGGGTGTACCGCCTGACGGACCTGGGCGGCCGTTCGCTGTTCTAGAATATCGTTCCAAAGGAACGTTCCGTCAGGGACAATATTTAAATCGTGCGCAATGCCATCGACAGAACATGACACCCAGTTCTGCATCCCCAGGTTCATTGGAACCCCTTTATGCCAAGATAGAGGCCGCCGCCCGCGAGGCCGGTTCAGGTCTGGTGGGATTCGCCAACTTGGCGCCGCTGAAGGGCATACAGGCCGGGGACGCCACCACCTTCGAGTTCCCCTACGCGGTGACCTTCGCGGTGGAGATACCCAAGGAGGCCGCGCTGGCCTCGCTGAAGAAGCCCAGCGAGGAGATGCGCTCGGCCTACAAGATGTGCAACAAGAAGCTTATCGCGGCGGGAGAGAAGATCGCTGAGATCTTGACCGCGGAGGGCTACAAGGCCAGGTTCATACACCCTGCACAGAGGGTGGTCCCCGAGAAGCTTTTAGGACCGATCTCCCAGAAGGCCATCGCCTCATTGTCGGGTATGGGATGGATAGGAAAGAACGGCCTTCTCATAACCGAGCAGTTCGGGGCCAGGCAGCGCATGGGAGCGGTATTGACCGACATGCCTGTGACCCGCAAGGTTGAGCTGATAAACAACAAATGCGGGGATTGCACTGCGTGCATTGACCGTTGCGCGATGAAGGTCCTCAAGGGACCTGATTTCGAGCACCACCCCGAGAACCGTGACCTGGTGATCGATTGGGCCAAGTGCGGGGAGTACGAGGTCAAGCTCATCGGCGATGGTAGCAAGCCGGAGAAGGCCTGCGGAAGGTGCATCTCGGTCTGCCCCTTCTCCAAGGTGGAGGGGTGAACGGGGCCTCCGGCCTCACCTTTTCTTTTTCGATCCGTAGCGCACCTTCATCAGCAACAGTACGCAGTTGAGCCCGATGGCCACCGCGTTCCACAAAATTATAGGCAGGTCTTGCAGATAGATGCCGTAGATCAGCCATAACGTCATTCCGACCATCAGCACGATGGGCATGAAGAGGGAGACGTCCTCCATGCTCCCGCTGCGGTATCCCTTGATCACCTGGGGTATGAAGCCGGAGGTGGTGATGAGGCCGGCGGCGAGCCCGATGAAGGTGAGATCGTCCATGTACAGGCAGCTCCATTCCGGATATTGACCTTTTTCCGCTCACCTGGAAGCTGCTTTCGAGATCTCCGTCAGTCGAGCGGACAGGTCCAGCCCGGTCATCTCCTCGGACAGCTTCCAGACCTTGGAGGCCAGGGCCATGTCCCTGCCCTTGCCATGCGGGCGCACCACCTCGGCCCGGCCCCTGAACTCCATCCAGCCGTTTGGACCGTAGAGAAGTCCGCCTTCGGCCCTGGGGTCGAGGGCGGCGCGCAGGGCCGGCATCGCGCCACATTCCAGATCGTGCATGAACGGCCTCAGCCATCTCCTCATCCTCTCCCTGTTCCGGTACAGCCCAGTGTTGACAAGCCCGGGATGGCTGGCTATGCTGAGGGGGGCCTTCAACCCCACTGCCCTCAGCCTGATGTCGAGCTCCCGGGAGAAAAGAAGGGTGGCCAGCTTGCTCTGCTTGTATGCCCTCCAGGGGCTGTACGACCTTTGGGAATTTATGTCCCTGAAGTTGACCGAACCTCCGCGGTGCACGATGCTGGTCT
>MVPZ01000156.1 GCA_002067045.1 Methanomassiliicoccales archaeon PtaB.Bin134
GAGCATACTGGCCGCTCTCGGCGGTACCCTCACCCCGCTGCTAGACGCCATCAAGTCCGGGGCCATACGCGGCGTGGTCGGACTGGTCTCCTGCACCACCCTGCGGGACCATGGACAGGACGTGCACACGGTCAGGGTGGCCGAGGAGCTCATCAAGAGGGACATCCTGGTGCTCTCATTGGGCTGCGGCAACGCCGCATTGCAGGTGGCCGGGCTGTGCTCCCCGGACGCCGTGCCCAAGGCCGGTCCGGGGCTACAGGCGGTATGCAAGGCCCTGGGGACCCCCCCGGTGCTCAGCTTCGGCACCTGTACGGACACCGGCAGGCTTGCGGACCTCATATTTGCGGTTAGCGAGGCCCTCGGCGGCGTCCCCATCCCGGACCTGCCCATGGCCGCCTGCGCCCCGGAGTACATGGAGCAGAAGGCCACCATCGACGCCATATTCGCTTTGGCTTTCGGCCTATACACCTACGTGAACCCCGTGCCGCCGGTGACCGGCGCGCCGAACCTGGTGAAGCTGCTGACCGAGGACATCAAGAACGTCACCGGCGGGCTGCTCAACGTGGAGCCGGACGCGGTGAAGGCTGCCGAGGGCATTCACCAGCACATCGAGGCCAAGCGCAAGGGTCTGGGCCTCTGATAACCTCTTCACCAAACCCCTTTCATCCTATTTTTCCGTGGACGGTCTCATTTATCCATACCACTATCCTGCGGTAGGTCTCCCGTCCCTCTGCGGTGAGGAGCACCTTCTGATGCCCGCCCTCCTCCACCATGGAGGTCAGGCCTCTCTCGCACATCCATTCCAGATACCTGCTTAGGACGTCGTAGTTGGTGCCCACGGCCACCTGCAGGCGGGTCCTGAGCATGGGCTCCGGTTCCTTCCACAACCTCTCCAGGATCCTGGCGACGACGTAGAGGTCGGGGCGGTCCATCATCCTCAGCGCCCCCGCCCCGGTTCCAGCAGCGAGTCCATTTCTCCGATCCTGCGTTCCCATTCCCTCGCCATCTCGCGCGATTCGAACCTGGCGCTAATGATCATGCTGGAGAGCAGAAAGAGGCCCGAGATCAGGCACACCAGGCCGAAAAGGTAGAAACCCCACCATATGGAGTCGTACTGCAGGAACGAGCTGACCCCAAGGTTGAACAGGATGAATATCAGCAGAGTTTTGCCCGGTTCGCGCAACCACATCGCCTTTCGATGTGCTGAGAGCCACCTGGGCACCTGATGGCAGGCACAGAGCAGAAGCTCAATGGGCGAGCCCACCCCGTCCTCTCCCCTCAGGGCGGAAAGAAGCCTCTCCGCCCATCTCTCCTCACGCTCCACATCCATTCTGCTCCGCTCCCTCAGGACGAACGCACCAGTCAGGGTGACGGCAGCTATGACCAACGTTCCCAGTGCAAACCCCAGCAACGAACGGTCAGCAAACATATCACTGGCGCTCAGGACCAAGAGCACCGTCCAGGACACCAGGGCGAGCACCACCAGGATCAGGACATGGTCGTGGAACTCCGACCACCGGAAGTCCGCGGCTTCCCTGGCCAGCAGGTACGCCCCCATCAGGCTGTCCCTGACCATGTCCTCGACCTCCCTCTCGATCGGCGTAATGTCACCGCTTACCTCGGCAGTGATATCATCCAACCTTTTCCAGCACCTATGATGGACGTAAAGGGCAATGGGAAAGGCCAAGGCTGCCAGCTGGAAGGTCAGAAAAAGGATCACGATGGTCCATAGGGCGGTCGATGTGGGAAGGCAGCGGAATGTGCTCTCTCCCTCGTACACCCTCAGGACGGAGTACTTGGCGACGCGAACGTCGAACGAGCCATTCCTTCTGGTGACCTCGTATCCGGCCCGTACCAACTCCTCCGGTGCCAGGAAGTGGCCTTTCTCGACAACATGCCGGGGGCCGAAGGCGAGGAGCAGACAGGTGATGGAGACGATATACCCGCCGCAGCTTGTGAATAAGCCAATCCAAAATATCAGTTGGATTGTGAGGGGTCCCTCCAACAGCATTGAGGGGGTCACCGACCGCCACACCAATGAGAGACCTACAAATGTCGATGGGACGCCTACGGCTAGGGACACCAGGGCGATGAACCAACACTTGGACAGAAGCTTCCCCACTTCCATGGAGGACCGTATCAGTGGGACTAGCGGTAAAGATTACTCCTCGCCGATACGTTTTTAGAAAGCTCAATCGTGGAACACGATGTTGCAGTGGTCGACCACCACGGAGTCGTTGTGGACCTTGCCGTTACCGTTGTCCTTCTTCTCCTTCTCGCAGTTCGCCTTTAGCTGCATGATCTCCCCGGAGGCGAAGTTCACCACCCCCTTGGCGAAGGTGCCCAGGCGGACCACGTCGCCGGCCTTGAAGCGCCCCTCCACGGCGGTGATGCCGCAGGGCAGCAGGCTCCCCTCGTCCTTCAAGGCCTCCTCCGCACCGGCGTCGACGGTTATCTTGCCCCTAGGGATGGCGTAAAGTATCCAGCGCTCGCGGTTGGTGTAGAGCGCCTTCGCCGAGAAGAGCGTGCCGACGTTCTCCCCTCTCACCACCCGCAGGATGACGTCCCTCTCGCGGCCGTTGGCGATGACGGCGTTGCATCCGGAGCCCATGGCGATGCGCGCGGCGTTGATCTTGGACTTCATTCCTCCCTTGGAACGTCCGGAGCGGCCGTCCCCGGCCATCAGCTCGATGTCCTTGGTTATCTCGTCCACGGTGTCGATGAATCGGGCGTCCCTGTCCGTCTCCGGGTTGCGGTCGTACAGCCCGTCCACGTCCGTCAGCAGTATGAGCAGGTCGGCGTCGACCTTGCTGGCGACCAGCGCCGAGAGCTTGTCGTTGTCCCCGAAGGTGTCCCCTATCTCGTCCGTGGAGATCACGTCGTTCTCGTTGACGATGGGAATGACCCCCAGCTCGAAGAGCGCGTCCACGGTCTTCCGGAGGTTCAGGTACACCTTGCGGTCCGAGAAGGCGTTGTAGGTCAGGAGCAGCTGCCCCACGGAACGGCCATGCCTCTGGAACACCTCGCGGTAGGTGAGCATCAGGGCGGCCTGGCCCACCGCGGCGCAGGCCTGCTTGTGCGGGATGTCCTTCTGCAGGTCGTCCAGGCCGAGCTCGCTGCTGCCGGAGCCGATGGCCCCGGAGGTGACGATGATGGACTGCACGCCCATCCT
>MVPZ01000157.1 GCA_002067045.1 Methanomassiliicoccales archaeon PtaB.Bin134
CCCCGGGTTGCGCTCCAGGAATCCGATGACCATGCGCTCGAAGGTCAGCTTGTGCGGGAAGTCCCGCAGCGCGGCCGTGTAGTCCCGGTCCCTCTGCAGGGCCTCACGGGCCGCCCTGGACCGCTCGTCCTCCTCCTCGCTAGGATTTCCAATGTAAAGCAGCACCGCGGCCTCCAGGTCCCCCTTGACTATGGCCCTTCCGACCAGATGGGTGACCGGACGCACGGTTCCGAAGCGCTGAACGCCGAAGTAGTTGGGGAAGCCGTTCAGCGAGCGCAGGGCCTCCTCGGTCCCCTGCAGCGAGTCCCTAAGGTCCCCGCCCCTGAGGCGGGTCTCCCGGACCCTTATTCTGAAGTTGTTGCCGACCAGGTCCCCGATGGTCATGCCCCTCTTGGCCATGTATCCGTCCTCGATCAGGACCTGCGAAAGGCGCAGGGCCATGACCTCCTCGACCGGGGCCTCGAAGGACATCAGCTGGGCGGTCACCGCCCTCTTGTCCTTGGTTCCGGCGAACCCGATGCGGTTGCGGGAGACGCCCAGGGCCTTGGACATGTGCCGCACCAGGCGGTTGGTCTCCCAGTTGGTGGCGGTGACCCGGGCCACGCACACCTTTCCCTCGGGCTTGGCCGGAGGGTACTTGGAGACCTCGTCCACCACGAAGTCCTCGGGCTCGGCCTTGAGCTTCCCGCCGCTCCCGGCGGTGTCCGAGTAAAAAACCTCCAGGCCGATGTCCCGCTCGCGGTCTCCGCTGGGCTGCACCATGAAAATTACTTCAGGTCCTTCTGCAAAGCTTCCCTGGCCTCCTTGAACTCGTTGGTCAGGGCCTTCGCGGTCTTCTTAAGGGCCGACTGGGGCTTTCCGGTCTTGACCCGGATGTAGAGGGTGGGGTCCTCCATCTGGCTGTGCCCGATGGTGTACTTGACCTCGGCCACGTCCTTGTCCTCCAACAGCCCCTGCACCAAGGGGGTGATCAAGGTCATGTCCGCTCCGATGATGCGGACCTTGATGGAGTCCTTTTCCTTCTCTAAGAGCTCGATCTCCATGGATTGGACCAATATGGGAGGGGGCTATAAACCTTTTGACATCACTCCACGCGCTTGAGCTGGGCCTGGTACATGGACAGCAGCTCCTGGCTGGTGGTGGCCTCCCGCCCCTCCTTGTCCTCACGGAAGCGCCCGGTGAACCTGGGGAACCGTATGGCCAGCCCGGAGTCCGGGCGCACGGCCCCGAAGGAGCAGGTGTGTATCGGGGAGAGCGTGATCTCCGCCCCGCGCACCTCCAGCACCAGCCGGGGCTGGAACCAGTAGTCGGCGGTCATCTTGGAGTCCACCAGATGATGCCGTTCTCCCAGCCGGTCCGGGGCCAGCATCTCCACCAGGGCCGCCAGGTTCGCGTCGTCGAAGCCCGAGCCCAGCTTGGACACGGTCTGGAAGGTGTCCGTGGCCGTATCGTAAGTGGCCATGAGCAATGCCCCGTAGAACCCCTTGCGCTTCCCCCGTCCGGCGAAGGCCCCCACCACCGCCAGGTCCACGGTGTCGTTCATCTCCGAGCGGTACTCCTTCTTGTACTTGATCCACAGGAACCCGCGGTTCCCCGCCCGGTAGACGGAGTTCTCAGCAACGGACTTGGCCATCAGCCCCTCGCAGCCGTCCTTTATGGCCTCCTGGAAGAAGGCCTGGGCCTCCTCGGCCGAGGACAGCACCCGGATCTCCGAGAGCGCCACGGAATCGTCCGGGGTGACGATGGAGGACAGGGCCTCCCGGCGCTGCAGGAACGGCCGGTCGGTGAGGTCCTCGCCGTCCTTCAGGATGCAGTCGAACAGGCAGAGCTTGACCGGGTAGTCCTCGATGGCCTCCTGGACCCCATACTTCCGTCCGCGGCGGTGGGAGACCTCCTGGAAGGGCAGGAACTCCCCGGTGTTCAGGTCCACGGGCACACACTCCCCCTCCAGGATGGCGCTGTCCGCGCGCACCGTGCGCTTCAGGCCGGCCACCACGTCCGGGAACTGCGAGGTCAGCTCGTCCAGCTTGCGGGAGAAGAGGCGGACCTCTCCCCTGCAAACATGCGCCTGGAGGCGCACGCCGTCGTACTTGTACTCGAAGGCGCAGGTGCCCCCCATCTTCTCCAGTATCTCCTCCGGCGAGGACATGCGCTCGGCCAGCATGGCCCGCAGCGGGCGGTTCACCTGCACATGTATCCCCCGGACGCCCTCGAGGCCGTGCAGGGCCATCTCCTCGGCCACCAGCCCCAGGTCCGAGGAGACGTTGAAGGCCCTCTCCACGGCATCCCGGTCCTCCTTGGAGGCGAAGGCCACCGCCAGGGCGTCCAGCACGGTCATGGAGGAGACCCCCAGACGCATGCGGCCGGTGATCACCCGGGAGAGGAACTTGGCCTCCGAGGACGAGGCGTCGCTGAGCAGCTTGGACATGAGCTTGATCTTCATGTCCATGGAACCGTTGCCCTCCGCCCTGGCAATCGATTCCAGGGTCTGGTAGGCCCGGCGCAGGGTCAGCGGCTCGGAGAACAGGGTGGTCTGCTTCCTGTTCTGAAAGGCGATCTGGGCCACCAGCCCGGGGTCCCCCTCCTTCAGCATCAGCTCCTGGACCCTGGCCTCGGCCATCCCGGAGGCGAAGGAGATGGCCTTGAGTATCATCTTGTCGGCCATGCCCAGCTTGAGGGGGTTGAAGTCCGGGTACAGCTGCCCCTGGGTCAGGTACACCGCCATCCCGATCTCTGAGGGATCGAAGCGGCGGAAGGCCTCCGCCAGGATGTCGGTCATCTCCAGCCTGGAGGAGGTGGCCTCCAACCTCTCGTAGGTTTCGGCCAGTTCCCGGAACAGCATAGCTATGCCAACGACTCGCGATTATTTAATTGCTCAGAAGTCGCCCAGGGTGCGCTGCCCCGGATCCTTGCCCGGGGTCTCAGGCGCCAGCTCGGCCTTCATGGTCTCCAGGCGGCGGCGCATGCTCTTCTCCTTGTTGAGCGACGAGTAGTAGTAGGCCTCGTCCCTGGTGTCCTTGGTGATCAGGATGACCACCTTGCCCGCGCGGGAGCGGCCGGTGCGCCCGCGGCGCTGTATGCTGCGTATCTCCGACGGCACCGGCTCATAGAACACCACCAGGTCGGTGCTGGCCACATCCAGGCCCTCCTCGCCCACGGAGGTCGCCACCAGCACGTTGAACTCCCCCTGCCGGAATCGCTCCAGCACGCCCACCTGCTCCTTCTGGCGCAGCCCCTTCTCCCCCTTGCGGTCCGACTGCCCCACCAGCTTGGCCACCCTGGCCTCCTCCACCTTGCCCAGCTTGTTGGCCACCAGGTCGCAGGTGTCGCGGTAGTGGGTGAAGACCAGCACCCGGGAGGTGGGGCTCTCCGCCAGCTGCCTGGCCACCACCCCCATGACCCGGGAGAGCTTGGGATGCTCGGCCTTCACCGCCAGGGCCTGCTCCCAGATCCTCTGGAAGTGTTCCGAGGAGACGATGTCCCGGGAGGCCTTGGAGCCGGCGTCAGAGGACGCCTCATCCTTCAGGCGCTCCAGGTAGGCCCGCAGCGAGGACATGCCCTGGGTCTCCACCAGGTCCAGGGCGTGCTCCACCTTCACCGCCTTGGCCTGGGCGCTTATGGCCTTGTACAGCGCCCTGCTCTTCTCCCCGCCGCGCAGCCGGGCCTGCCAGGTGGCGGCCATCTCCAGCAGGTAGCGCTTGTTCAGCACCCGGTCCTTGTCCACCACCCCCAGGTCCACCAGTTCGCGCAGGTACTGCTCGTAGAGCTTGTGGATGGACTGGGAGAGGGCCTTCATCTCCGGAGGCAGCTCCACCTCCACCCAGTCCATGTGCACGGACTGGACGTACTTGGCCACGTCCGGGTCGCGCTCCGTGCGGACCTCTATGTCCTGGATGTTAAGGTTCCGGCACACCTCCTGGACCTTGGCCTTGTCACTGCCGGGGGACGCGGTCATCCCCAGGACCAGGCCGTCGTACTCCAGGTAGGCCCTGGCCACGTCCACGTAGGCGTAGTTGCCCACCGCCCGATGGGCCTCGTCGAAAACGATCAGCTTAACCTTGGAGAGGTCCAGGCGGCCGTTCTTCAGGTCGTTGGCCACCACCTGCGGGGTGGAGGTGACAATGTCGCTCTCCAGGAAGACCAGCTCCCTCTCCAGGGGGTCCACCTCGCCGGTCATCATGCCTATGCGCTTCCCCCTGATCATCCCCTCCATGGAGCGATGGTGCTGCTCCACCAGGGGACGGGTGGGGGCCAGGAACAGCACCTTTCCGCCCTTCTCCTGCAGCACCTTGGCGATGACCATGGCCGCCACCACGGTCTTCCCCAGTCCGGTGGGCAGCACCAGCAGGGTGGAGGACCTTGCGGCCCGCCGGGCCAGCTCCACCTGGTAGTCGCGCTGCTGCACGCATTGCGGCTGGATCAGGGGGTGCTCATAATACACGGTTGGTAATCTACGACTGGATAATTAAAAGGAAAGGGGGTTGGTGGGGGGTTTAGTGGCATCCGCCGCCGCAGGAACCGCAGCTGCTGGTGGCGTTGGGGTTGTTGACCACCAGGCCGGAACCGTACGGGGTCTCCACGAAGTCCACGGTGCAGGCGTCCAGGACCTCCTTGGTCTCCTCGTCGTAGTAAACGGAGAATCCATCCAACTTCTGCTCGAGGTCCCCCTCCTTGGGGTCCTTCTGGAAGGACATCCCGAACTGGGCGCCGGAGCAGCCCATGCCGGCCAGGTAGATCCTGATGCCGTATCCGGCCTTGTCGTTCTTGGCTATCAGATCAACGATGTACTTGCTGGCTTCATCGGTTACAGTGACCATTTGTACCTGTCTCCTAAAACTTTCAAATCAACAGGACGTATATAAACAATTGTATCATCCCCACCTGCTGGGATGGAATATCGTCGCAAAAACGGGGGCGCCCACAACGACAAAACTATATTATACGCCCGGCTGGAAAGGGGTTGCGAGGAGAGATGAGTTCTGATAAGACCACCAGATTCCCTCATACCATCTCCCGCTACTTCAGGAAGAACGGCGGGGAGCGCGTGTATGAGAACAGGGCCCCCAGGGTGAAATGGCACTCCTTGGGCCTTGAAGAGGCGTTGGGCAAGCTGAGCGCGAGCAAGGACGGCCTGGACGGTCAGGAGGTGCAACGTCGCAGGAACGAGTTCGGGCCCAACCAGCTGCCCTCCCGCAAGCCCCCCGGGGCGGTGGAGGTCTTCCTAAGGCAGTTCCTGTCCCCCCTGATATACGTGCTGCTGGCCGCAGCTCTGATATCGCTGTTATTGGACGACATCACCGACGCCGCCTTCATCATGATAGTGCTGCTCATAAACGCGGTCATCGGCAGCGTCCAAGAGCTCAAGGCGGAGAAGAGCGCGGAACAGCTGCAAAAGCTTATGCGCACCACCGCCCGGGTCAGAAGGGGCGGCCGGGAGACCGTGGTCCCCGCGGAGGAGCTCGTGCCGGGGGACATAGTGCTCCTGGAATCCGGAAACCGGGTGCCTGCGGACCTGCTGTTCGTCAGCACCAACAACCTGAGCGTGGACGAGTCGCTGCTGACCGGCGAGTCCATGCCCGCGGAGAAGTCCCCCGGGCAGGTGGAGCCGGACGCGGTGGTGGGCGACCGCAGGAACATGGCCTTCGCCGGGACCACCGTGGCCACCGGCCGCGGGGTGGGCGTGGTGGCCTGCATAGGCGCGAACACCGAGATCGGGACCATCGCCCAGGCGGTGACCGAGACCGTGAGCGCCAAGCCCCCCCTGCTGATCCGCCTGGAGAAGTTCTCCAAGCAGGTCAGCTATCTGATGCTGGGGGCAGCTGTGCTGCTGGGCGTGGTGGCCACCTTCCGGGGCATCGACCTGCTGGAGGTATTCTTCCTCTCCGTGGCATTGGCGGTGGCGGCCATACCCGAGGGGCTGCCCGTGGCGGTGACCGTGGCCCTGGCCATTCGGGTGACCCGCATGTCCAAGCGCAACGTGCTCACCCGCCGCCTGGCGGCGGTGGAGAGCCTGGGGAGCTGTACCTGCATCGCCAGCGACAAGACCGGGACCCTCACCGTCAACAAGCAGACGGTCAGGGCGATCTGGATAGACGGTGTCGAGCACCGGGTGAGCGGCGAGGGATACAACGGCGAGGGTCATATCACAGCCCAGGACGGCGGGGCCCTGGACGAGGCCGCGGCCAAGATGGTCCGGGAGCTGGCGCTGTCGGGGGCCCTCAGCAACGAGGGGACCCTGGTGCGCGGGGACGGCGGATGGGAGAGCAGCGGGGACGCGGTGGACGTGGCCCTTCTGGCTCTAGCATACAAGTCCGGCCTGGACCCCAACACGGAGAGGGCGGCCGTGGAAACGGTGCTGGACGTGCCCTTCGAATCGGAGCGCATGTTCGCCGCCAAGTACTTCCGCCGGGATGGCCGGCCGGGCGTGGCGGCCAAGGGGGCCATAGAGGCCCTTCTCCCGAAGTGCCGGAGCATCATGACCCCCGAGGGCCGCAGGGACATCGATGCCCGCAAGGTCAAGGAGGCCGGGGAGGCCATGGCCGCCGAGGGATACCGCGTACTGGCCATCGCCTCCGGGGAGAGCGAGAATGCCTCCGAGGAGGAGCTTCCCGAGCTGTGCCTTCTGGGGCTGATAGGTCTCATCGACCCGCCGCGCCCTGAGGTCAAGGACGCGGTGGAGAGGTGCCGCTGCGCCGGCATCAAGGTGGTCATGGTCACCGGGGACCATCCGGCAACGGCCCTGGCCATTGCCAAGGAGCTGGCCATAGCCGAGGACGGCTCGCAGGTGGTGACCGGCGCGGAGCTGGAGGCCATCGGGGACCCGGGCGTCCCCGCCTACCTGGACAAGGTGGCCGGGAGCAAGGTCTTCGCCAGGGTGACCCCCCTGCAGAAGCTGGAGATCGTGGATGCCCTGATCCGCCTGGGCAACTTCGTCGCGGTCACCGGGGACGGGGTCAACGATGCCCCGGCCATGCGCAAGGCCAACATCGGGGTGGCCATGGGCTCCGGAACGGACGTGGCCAAGGACACCTCCTCCATCATCGTCACCGACGACAACTTCGCGTCCATCGTGGCCGGGGTGGAGGAAGGACGATACGCCTACGACAACATCCGCAAGGTCACCTACCTGCTGGTGTCCACCGGCGCGGCGGAGATAGTGCTCTTCCTGCTGGCGGTGTTCATCGGGGTCACCACCGACGAGGGTGTGCTGATACTGCCGCTGATAGCCATCCAGCTGCTGTGGCTCAACGTGGTCACCAACGGCATACAGCATGTGGCCCTGGCCATGGAGGGCGGCGACCCCAAGGTCATGCGCCAGCCCCCCAGGGACCCGTCGGAGGGGATATTCAACCGCCAGATGGTGCAGCAGGTGCTGATCAGCGCCCTGACCATGGGCGTGATGGCCTTCACGGCCTTCTACCTGCTCTACGAGGTCTGGGGGTACACCGCCTTCGCGGCCACCAACATGGTCTTCCTGCTGATGGTCATGCTGGAGAACGTGCACGTGTTCAACTGCCGCTCGGAGACCGAGTCGGCGTTCCGCGTGCCCATCTCCCGCAACCGCTTCCTGCTGTTCGGGGTTCTGGCCGCCCAGGGCGTGCACCTCCTGGCCATGCAGATCCCCCTGATGCAGGAGGTGCTGAGGGTGGAGCCGGTGAGCCTCCAGGAGTGGGGGGCCACGCTGCTGGCGGCCGTGATCCTGCTGGCGGTCATGGAGGTCTACAAGCACTTCCGCCGGAAGAAGGTGAAGACCATCGTCTGCTCCGGGGACGAGTGAGAAGGGCCAAACCTCTTTCAATCACCTTTTTTTATTCGCATGGGCCTCCAGGTCCGATGCGCTGCCGCTGCCTGCAGAGGACCGACCTTCCCGAGCTCGTGAGCATGAGCCGTGAGAACATGGCCGGCATCATCCTCTCCTCCTGGGGCGAGGAGTGGAAGGACGAGAAGCTGCTGGAGCTCCTGCTGGACCAGAGGGTGGAGACCACCGTCCTGGAGGACGATGAGGGCATAATGGCCTACTTCTGCGTGGAGGACATCGACGAGTACATGTTCATCTCCTCCTTCCAGGTGCGCCGGGACCGCCAGGGGATGGGGCTGGGCTCTGCGATGATGGACATGATCGAGCAGAAGGCCAGGCAGCACGGCAAGGCCGAGGTGGAGCTGTGCGTGCAGTTCACCAACGAGAGGGCCATCGAGTTCTACTACTATCAGGGGTACGACCTGGCCCACCGCAACGGGAACAACCTGGTCATGCGCAAGCGCCTTTCCTGATGCCAAGATTTTAATGGTGCCCGGGGCATGGAGCGTGCGGGAAACCGCCATGTCCGTCCGCAAGTTCGCCTATCTGCTGCCGCTAGCGATCATAGCCCTGCTCCTGACGTTCCCTTCGGTCATTGCCGATACGTCCCCGCCGGGGGCGCTGCAGGCCGAGGTGGGAAGGGACTACGTGGACCTGGGCTGGCAGCCCGTTCCAGGGGCCGAGAGCTATAACGTCTATCGGGGCAGCCCCTCCGGGATGACCCTGCTGGCCAACGTGTCCGCTCCCTTCACCTCCTATCACGACGGGGGACTGGAGGACGGCGTCACCTTCACATATCACATCACGGCCGTGGAAGGGGGCAACGAGAGCGCTCCCAGCAACTCCCTTTCCGTGACCGTCCCGGCCAAGGAGAGCGTGGACGCCCTGCTGCCCATACTGGCCATAGTTCTCTCGGTGATCGCCATCCAGATATGCGTCATCATGCTGATGGTCATGTTCAGGAAGAACTTCAGCCTGAAGTGATCAGGACACCCGCTCCAGCAGGCGGTCCAGGAAAAGCTCCCCGCTTCCGGTCGGTATGCGCGCCCCGGCGGCCTGGGGGTGCCCTCCCCCGTCCACCCCGTTCGCGCTGGTGAAGTCCTCCACGAAGCGGCCCAGGTCCACGCCCTCCCTCGAGATGCCCCGCACGGACACCGAGGAGTACCTGCCCCGGGGATTGATCATCACCGCGTACCCGCATCCGCGGCGGTGGGCCACCTCCACCAGGGCCCGGGTTCCGAATCCGAAAAGGGTGCGGTTGCGGTCCATCTCGTCCATTATCCCCAGGGGCCCCCTCACCTTCAGGCAGCTCTCCACCTTGGCCAGGGCCCGGGGCCACCTCTTCTCGTTCACCACCTGCATGTACCGCCTCTTCACCGAGTCCACCTCGGAAGGCCACGAGCCCAGGGACAGCTGCCGGGCGGCATGGTAGCGGAACCGGTCGTCATCGATCATGAGCCGCCAGGAGAAGTCCAGGACCATGGATTCCTGGTCCACCCTCTCCCTCCCATGCCTCCTCATCTCCTGCTCCAGCAGGGAGGTGGGCATGTACTCCACCAGGTCGGCCACCGCCACCAGCTTGCGCAGGGAGGGGTCCGGGCGAAGGTGATGGTAGAGCACGTTGGCCGCGCTCACCCCCTCCTCCACCAGGGTGGAGCATTCCACGGCCAGGGAGGTGGGGTGGTGGTCCACCAGGGTGAGCTGCTGGCTGGAACGGAGGTCGCGCACCGCCTGCACCATCTCCGGAACGGGGGCCAGGTCCACCATGAAGATATCCGAGGACGAGGTGTCCGCGGCCAGTACCCTGGCTCCGGCGGTGGGCGAGGTTACGAAGGTGACCCTGGCATTGGGGAATCGGTTCAGAAATATGGCCGCAGAAACGATGCCGTCAACATTGCCTCTGGTAATGAGGTGCTTGTCTCGGTCGTCCCTCGAAAAGCAACCG
>MVPZ01000158.1 GCA_002067045.1 Methanomassiliicoccales archaeon PtaB.Bin134
TCCTGCATTCGCCTGCAGGGGGCCCTTACCTAAATGGCAGCTCGGTCACCATATCCTGGTCGGCCAACGATGTCTGTCCGGGATAGCGATCTCCTCCGGAGTTCGGAGAGACACCTTTCCCTTGCCCCCTACCAGGACCAGGTCCTTCCTCCCCTCCAGCGCCTTCTTTAACGCCCCGCAGGTGACCGTGGTCGTACCGGAGGAATGCCAGTCGAAGCCCAGCACGCAGGAGAAGGCCTGGAACCAGAAGGGATCAGCGAGCCTTCGCAGGTACTCCTCGCTTCCAAACTCGAGGAGCATCACATCAGAGATGGAATGGGCCAGCTTGACCATCCGGTTGAACAGCCAGCGGGGTGCGCTGCCTGTGTGCAAGGGAAGGTCGGAGATGCCTGTCCGGGCCATGAGTCATTTCACGACGACAGAGGGCATAAGCCTTTCCGACGGTCCTCCGTAAGTGCAGAGCCATCAGGGAGAGAACAGCGTGGTGGTGGCCGTCGGCAGGACGCTCCGCAGCTTGCCCACGTGAGGGTTGAACAACCTCATCTGGTCCGGGAACTCCGGCTCGCGCCCTACCAGCGCGGAGACCACCTTTACCTCCACACGCCCCATCACCTTCCAAGAGCCTCCGGAGTCCGATGAGGTGTCGGTCATGACTATGATCGGCAGCTTGAGCTTATTTCTCTCCACCTCGTCGAGCATCCCCGCGAGCAGGTCCAGCTCGGCCTTCTTGATGCGGTAGTCTATACCGTCCTTCCCCTTGTAGCCAGCCTCCCGCTGCCGCATGAGCTCTGCCAGGGAGCTCCGCTTTGACGGTATATGGCGGTTCATCATCTCAAGCATCTTGCGGATCTGGCCTTCTTCCTGCATTCATCCATCCTACCGCGACGGGCCTCTTGAACCTTTTCATTCGAAGTCCCTGTAAGTACCATGAAACCGATTTCGATCGAGGCCGACCGTTAAGTATCACGGGCCACAATCTACAAGGGACACCATGAGCGATGGAGGCGAGGACCAGGGAGCACCAGGGGAGAGCAGGGAGCTGCCCCTGGAGGAACATGCCACTCCGATGAACATCGAGATCGCCAGCTCGGAAGAGATCGACGATGGAAAGCTGATGGACCTCAGCTTCGACTGCAAGAAGGGCGTTCGGATCGGGGCGTACCTGATCGAACCTCATGCCCCCGCGCCCTGGCCTGCGGTCCTCATGGTGCATCCCGCGCCTGGCGACCGCTCTTACTTCCTGGCGGAGGGGTGGAAGCTGGCACGACAGGGGATCGGGTCCCTCCTCCTGGACGCGCCCTGGAGCGATCCGGCCTGGGGTACCTCGCTGACCGTGCCCGAGGACGCCATCAAGGCAGTGACGGTGAGCTTCCGCAAGGTGCAGAAGTGTATAGAGCTCCTGTCGACCCTCGATGACGTGGACCATGAAAGGATGGGCTACATGGGCATGAGCCTCGGTGCGTTGATCGGCGGCATAGTCGTCAGCATCGATCACCGGCTGAAGGCGGCGGTTCTGATGTCCGGGGTGGGCAGCTTCACCGACGTCGCCTCGCTTAACGTCCCGGAACTGAGCGGCGAGGCCCTCGACCACTACCGCAGCATCATGGCGGCCATAGATCCTAAGACGTACATCGGGAAGGCGGCACCCACCCAGCTTCTTTTCCAGTACGGCAACCAGGACGCCTTTCCCCGGGAGAAGCTGGTCGCCTTCGCCGAGGAGGGCAGCGAGCCCAAGAAGGTGATCGAGTACGAAGCGGGCCATTACCTAAACGAGCAGGCCAGGGACGATGCCGTCGCCTGGCTGATCGAGGCACTGGGGCGCTGACCGGACCGGCCTCATCGTGCTGGATGAGCGGTCACAAGGTGCGGGTGTTCAGGGGGAGCGGTTATAATCGAATAGCTCCATAGATGGGTGGAAGTGAGATGAACAAGGAGATCAAGCCCGAGCTCCAGGCTTTGCTGGAGACCCATCCCTGCTACAACGAGTGCGCTCACAAGAAGTTCGCCCGGATGCACCTGCCCATCGCGCCCAAGTGCAACATCCAGTGCAACTTCTGCAACCGCAAGTACGACTGCACCAACGAGAGCCGGCCGGGCGTGACCTCGGAGGTACTGACCCCGGAGGAGGCCGTGGAGAAGATCCGCTACGTGCGGACCAAGGTCCCTTACCTGTCGGTCATCGGCATCGCCGGTCCCGGGGACCCCCTCGCGAACGAGGAGACGTTCCGCACCCTGGAGCTCGTGGGCAAGGAGTTCCCTGACCTTACGCTGTGCCTCAGCACCAACGGGCTGAACCTCCCGCAGAGCGTGGAGCGCCTAAAGGCGTTGAACGTTAGGTTCATAACCGTGACCATGAACGCCATAGACCCCGAGGTCGGTGCCAAGGTCTACGATTTCGTCCACTACGAGGGCAGGAACTACCGGGGGGTGGAGGCGGCCACCATCCTCCTCAGGAACCAGCAGGAGGGGATCAGGCGAGCGGCGGAGGCGGGAATGCTGGTCAAGGTCAATTCCGT
>MVPZ01000159.1 GCA_002067045.1 Methanomassiliicoccales archaeon PtaB.Bin134
GGTCTGGGGCAAGCGCCCGACCTACGCTGTGGTCATCGGGAACACCGAGACCGCCAAGATCCCTGGCGTTTCCGCTGCTGGCGCCGTGCCGGAGATCACCGACTTCACCCCCGCCGCGGACGTGGAGCTGCTGCATTACGGCCGGTGCAAGTGCATCGACGGCGTGCCGGTCACCCCCACCGGCGTCCCCACCCCGGGGATAATCACCATGAGCGCCCTGCAGCTCTCGCCCATGCCCACCTTCGCCGTGAACGGGGGGGTCCGGGTCAGACCGCACACCCCCTACTTCGAGGTGGAGGGGGAGCCTGGCGAGGACATCCGCACCGGCAAGGCGCTCAAGGACCCCCGACGGGTGTATGAGAACGGCGTTCTGCTTGGAAGGGAGATGGCCAAGGGCAGCGAGTACTTGGTCATCGGGGAGAGCATCGCCGGGGGGACCACCACCGCCCTGGCGGTGCTCATGGCCATGGGATACGACGGCCATGGCAAGGTATCCAGCTCGATGATCGATAACCCCCATTCCCTGAAGGAGAAGATCGTCTCGGAGGGCATCTCCAACTCCCCGTTCTGCAGGGAGGAGATGAGGGCCGACCCCCTCAAGGCCGTGCAGGCCGTGGGCGACCCCATGATGCCCGCCGCCGCGGGAGTGGTGGCGGGAGCCGCGGAGAGCATACCTGTGATAATGGCCGGGGGAACGCAGATGGCCGCGGTGATGGCCATCGTCAAGGGATTGGCGCCGAACGTCCTTTCGAACATCGCCCTGGGCACCACCAAGTGGATAGTGAACGACCGAACGTCCGACGTTCGCTCGATAGTCAAGCAGATCGGCAGCGTTCCGATATTGGCCGCGGACCTGGACTTCGGACCGTCCAAGCACGACGGGCTGAACGTTTACGAAAAGGGACTGGTCAAGGAGGGCGTGGGAGCCGGCGGCATATCCGTGGCGGCCTTCCTGGCCTCGCAGGGCAGGATCGGCAAAAATGAGATGCTGGCCAAGGTCGAGGAGAACTACGTCCAGCTCATGAGGATCATGGGCAAGTGAGCCGCTGGTGCAGGACCTGCTCGGCCTTTTCCAGGTCCGGGACGGTATTTACGTTGATGGCCACATCGGGTGTGTCGGCGACGTAGTAGCTTCCTGGCAGATATTCCCGGGTGAGCATCCGTAGACGATCGACCACGCTCACCCCGCAGGGCATGAGCGGCCGACCGTCCACGTTCTCGTAGAACGTGACGTCCACCCCGAACTCTAAGGCCTTTTCCAAAGGTATGCCCACGGTCAGGGACTGCTCCTTCCTTTCTAGGTATTCCTTGACCACGTCGGCGACCAGTTCCGCTCTCAGCAGTGGCAGGTCGGCCGGGCAGATGAAGATGTGATCTTCGGATATCCCTTCCGCGGCCTGGATCAGGTCTTGGCAGTACTCGTCACCGGAGGTCTCCAGCAGCCTGACGCCCATCTGCGTGAGGTGCTCGCGCGTCCTCGGCACGTTATCGCTCACAGAAACGTAGACCGACCCTATCTCATCCACCAGCATGATCTGTTCCAGCACGTGGTCGATCATCGGCCGGCCGTGCAGGAGCGCCATCGGTTTCTCGGCCCCCAGCTCCTTGATCCGGGTACCCCGTCCTCCGGCGGTGATCAACGCGGCAACGCTCATACCGCCGCCCCCAGCAGGAGCAGGGCGATAAGCACCACCGGCCGACATATCTCGTTCGTCGCGCCCATGACATCACCGTTCACCGCCCCGAAGTTCCTCATGGCCACCTTGCTTATGAGCAGTCCGACCGCCGCGCTGACCAGTCCACCGGTGACGGTGAACAGGGCGATCTCGTCGATGAACCAATAGCCTTCGACCAGACACATCATCAGGACCAATCCGTAGGCCAGCAGGACCGACGCCGCCAAGGAGGCGACGGCCTGCCTCCCCCGGGTATTGGTGACGAAGGAGTTCCCCAATCCCTGCCTGGCCTTACCTCCGAAGGCGCAGAACACCATGGCGTTCTTGTTCATGATCTCCGCGATGAGCGGCAGGAAGAGCAGCTCGGCCTTGCCGGTCAGCGAGGCCAGGGCGGCGAAGCTGAGCAGAGTGAATATCAGCGCATAACCTACCCCGCCAGCACCGGTCTTGGAGTCCTTCATGGCCGCCATACGACGCTCGGCGTCACCGCCGCAGACCATCCCGTCCCCGAAGTCGCTCAGCCCGTCCAGATGCAGGAAGCGGTTCAGAAGATGGAACGCCGCCAGGACGATGGCCGCCAGGACGGTCGTTGATAGACCGCCCTCCCCAAGGAAGAATATCCCGGAGGCCAGCAGCCCGTAAAGGGCGCCTATCAGGACGATTATGTGGAACCTCCTCGACAGTTCGTCCACGTCCTTCCCGCCCACCTTGGCCGGGATGACCGTGAACATGGTGAGAGCGGCCTTGAGCGCGCCTAGGAAAGCCGTCCCTCTCCCTCCAGTATCTCCGAGTAGATGACGGACATGGTCGAGCCTATGAGCGAAGCGACGATGTCGTCCATGAACGGCCCGAGCTTGGACAGTATTCCGGGTTTCTTCTTGTCATAGCGGATGTACTCGAACAGGCACTTGGTGCCCCCGATGTATTCTGCGAGCGCGATGCCTAGCAGCTCGTCGGCCAGGAGGTGCACGGGGTCCTCCTGGTACCTGGCCTCGGGAAGCCCGTACAGCTGCCCGTAGCGCCCCTTCTCCTCCAGGACCATGGCCGCGGTGAGCAGAGCGTTCACGTTCACGTCCTTGGCCAGCTGCTCGAGCTTGTTCTCGAACCTTTTTCTTATCGCCGATTCATCCCAGGCCGGGTCCAGGGCGTTCATCTGCCTGACGCATTCCCACATGTCGTCATAGGTGATGCCGCGGATGGCCAGATGCCTTAGGAAATGCACCGAGTCCCCGTTGGCCCCCTTCCAGCGGGTGATCGATTCCCCCAGGGCCGAGCGCACGGCCACGGCCATGGCGATGCCGTGATCGGAGGAGCTGCCGGACCACATGCACCTCTCACCCTCGGAGGGGCACATTATCAGCACGGCGTCGCTGGTGGTGCCGGTCCCGGGGATGTGATGGTCTTGAAGAGCGGCGGCCTTAGCCTCGGTCACGGTCATGACCGCGTTCGTCAGAGCGCAGTCGTCCAGCGGTTCGTCCGTCACCACCATGACGTTGATGGTGCCCACCTGGCGGTGCGGCACGCTGCCCTCGCGGGACGATTCGCCAGCGCGTATGGCGTTGGATATCCCGGCGCTAACGAAGGCCAGGGCCTCGGAGCCGTTCTGCTCGATGCCCTGGGAACAGAACGCCTTTTCCAGCTCGGCGGCGGTCATGAAGGAGACGGTGTCCGGGGGGAGCTCCAGCCGGGGAAGCAGCGACCGAAGGTGCTTCACCGGGTCCTCGTGGTCGTATTGCAGGGGCACCTGCAGCATGAGCACGGAATCGGTCTCCCCCAAGCCCCCGTTCAGTATGGTGGAGGCCAGTGTCCTCATGCGGCGGGGCAGCCTGATGGCCACGTAATTCAGCCCGTCCACCTTCCCCTTCTCTATCCGCACTTCCTCAAGCTTCATCTCAGACACCCATCAGTCCCAGCAGCAGGCCCTCCAGGAGGACCTGTGCCTCCGCCCCCACCAGCAGGTAGAGGGGCAGCACTATCGCGATCACGAAGAGATACGAGGCCAGGGTCATGACCTTTATGGTGTCCCTGAGCACCTCGGGGCCCGACGGCAGCGGACCGTCGCCCATCACGTACCAGCCGATCTTCTCGAAGCGGATGCCCAGGCCGCCGGCGAAGGCGGACATGTGCCAACCCTTGTTGGGGGAGAGGGTCTGGTCGTGGTACTTCCGGGAGGCCCTCCACCCGGCCCTCCAGTCCTTGCCCAGCAGCGCCAGCGCCGCCAGGATGAAGGGCACCGCCGCCCGGGCCATGAGCCAGTTGGTGCAGTCGTCCAGCTTGGCCGAGAACCAGCCCACGTGGCGGTGCCTGTCGTTCAGGTAGCCGACCATGGCGTCCAATGTGTTCGATACGCGATACGCCACGGCCGCCGGCAGCCCCAGAAGACCGAAGTAGAACAGCGGGGAGAAGATGGAGTCCACGGTGTTCTCCGCCGCGCTCTCCGCGGCGCAGGAGATCACGTGCCCCTCGTCCAGCTGGCTGACGTCCCGGGAGACCATCATGGCCGCCTTCTCCCGGCCAAGCTCCAGGTCGCCGGCCAGCAGCGCCTCTCGCACCGGCTCGGTGTGCTTGCCCATGGCCGCCATGGCGAACATGGTCTTCAGGACCACCCCGCCCACCAGGGCCCAGGCCAGCAGCCCCAGGTAATGGCGCACCAGGGCCATGAGCAGCAGGGCCAGGAAGGAGAAGGTGATGATCACCGCCAGGGCCATCAGCGCCCCCAGCAGCCGCTCCCTCCGGGGATGCCCCCGGGAGATGCGCCTGTCGAAAAAGGATATCATGCCCCCCATCCACACCACCGGGTGCAGGGCGTTGGGAGGTTCGCCCAGCAGGCGGTCCACCAGCAGGGCCACCAGCAGCATCAGCAGTGCGTAGGGGAGAAGCTCAAACATGCATGCGCGCTCCGAAGGCCGTGCTGCGCATCTCCTGCGCCGTCTCCTCCATGGCGGAGATGAGCAGGTCGTTCTTCTCCGGGGTCTTCACGCTGAAGCGCACGAAGCGGTCGAACGGCCTGCCGAAGGTGGAGCAGTCCCTGACCAGCACCCTGCGGGGAAGGAGGTGCTCCACCACGTCCTCGGCGGAGAGCCGGGGATTGGATACCCGGGTGAAGAAGAAGAAGCACTGGTCGGGCAGGGGGGAGAACAGCCCGGTGCGGTCCACGGCCCTCTTGATGCGGCCGCGCTCCGAGGCCATCATCTCCGCGGCCTTGCGCACGTGGCCGCGGTGGTCGCGGAGCAGCCGGGCCCCCACCTGCTGCTCCACCACCCCCAGGTTCCAGGAGAGCCTGGCGCGGTCCAGCATGTCCACGATCTCCTCGCTTCCCACCCCATAGCCCACGCGCATCCCCGGGATGGCGTACGATTTGGTGAGCGAGGAGATGATGAACATGTTGCGGTGGTTGCGGACCTCCGGCATGCAGGTGATGGCCTCGTAGCCGTCCACCAGGTCCAGAAGGGTCTCGTCCAGGAATATCAGCTTGCCCAGGGACTCGCACTCCTCCACCAGCTCCATTATGCGCCGCCTGGTCTCCAGGGTGCCGGTGGGGTTGTTGGGGTTGCAGACGTATACCGCCTTCACCAGGGGGAGCTTCTCGCGTATGGCGTTCATGTCCAGGCGGAACCCGTCCCCCTCGACCAGGGGCACGTCCAGAACGTTGGCCCCCTGCATGCGGCAGGCGTGGGAGTACTCGGAGAAGGTCGGCCGGGGAATGATCACCCGGGACTTGCGGGACAGGAACACCTCCGGATACAGGCGGATCAGCTCCGCGGAGCCGGCCCCGGCGATGACGTTCTCCGGGGACACGTGGTGCAGGGAGGCCACCGCCTCCCGGAAGTCCGCGGAGGAATCGTCGGGGTAATGGGTCAGATGCTCCACGGCCTCGGCCACCAGCTGCGGAAGCTCGGCTGGAGGCCCGTAGGGGTTCAGGTTGTGGCTGAAGTCCTCCACCCCGGAGAACCTCCATCCCTGCCCCCCGTGAACGGGCCGCTTAATCGGCAACAATTCCTTTTTCACAAGGTCTTGGATCTGCATCGTCGCCCTTCTCCGGTTCCGCCGGCCTCAGGGGGATCACGAATATCTCGCCCTTCTCCCTGATCACCGTGACCTCCACGCCGTACACCGCGCGGATGATCTCCTCGTTGATGACCTCCGAAGGAGGTCCGTAGCTCAGTATCCCGCCGTCGCTTATCACTATCACCAGATCCGCGTACTTGGCGATCAGGTTGATGTCGTGCGAGGCGGTGATGACCGTCACGCCCTGCCGGGAGAGGTCCTTCAGGGCCTGCATCACCTGCAGCTTGAACTTGAGGTCCAGATGGGCGCTGGGCTCGTCCGCCAGCAGTATCTTCGGCTGCTGCACCGCCCCCTTGGCCAAAAGCACACGGGCCTTCTCCCCGCTGCTCAGCTCCCCCAGCTTGCGGTCCTTTAGGTGGGTGACGTGATAGGCGGCCATGGCCTCCCTGACCATCCTCTCGTCCTTCTCCCCCTCCCACCATATTCCGGTGACGAACGGGTATCGCCCCAGGGCCACGAACTCCTCCACGGACAGGTGGAAATCGTCCGGGACGTCCGCGGGGATGTTGGCGCAGAGCTTGGCCACCTCCATCATCTTCAGGCGGTCCAGGTCCTTGCCGTCGATGAGTATGACGCCCTCCTGGGGCTTTAATACCTTGTTTATGCAGCGCATGAAGGTGGTCTTGCCGCAGCCGTTGGGCCCCATTATGCCGATGAGCTGCCCCTTGCGGGCGTGGATGGTGACGTCCTTCAGCGTCTTGCCGCAGGGGTTCCTCTTGGAGCCGTAGCTGAAGGAGATGCTGTCCACCCTCACCGTCAGCTCGTCCTCACATGACATATTCCTTGCCCATCCTGATCATCAGGTAGCCGAAGAACGGCGCCCCGATGATCGATATTATGGCCCCTATCGGCAGCTCCGAGGGGGCCATCACCGTCTTACATACAATGTCCGCCAGCAAAAGAATGTTTGCCCCGACCACCATGGAGGCCGGGAGCAGCAGGCGGTGATCGCCGCCGATGATCATACGCACCAGGTGCGGGACGATCAGCCCGACGAAGCCTATGACCCCGGTGAAGGCCACCGAGATGGCGGCCAGCGCCGATACCAGTATGAACATGCCGGTCTTGAACTTCTTGACGTCCATGCCCAGCTGCCGGGCCTGCTCGTCCCCCAGGAGCACCACGTTGAACTCCTTGGCGAAGAGCAGCATTATCGCCGAGAGCACGGAGACGCCGATGATCATGATGATCACCGACAGCCAGTCCAGGTAGGCGAAGGAGCCGAACAGCCAGAACAGCACCCCGTGCAGCCGGTCGGCGTTGTAGTACATGAGTATGGTGGTTCCGGACTGCAGGGCTATGCCCACGATGACCCCGCCCAGCACGTAGCTTATCGGCCGGCCCCCGGCGGCCTCGGCCAGGAGCATGGTGAAGATGAACGCGCCCACCGCCCCGATGAAGGCCATGACCGGGGTCACGAAGGTACCAAGCCCTCCGATGGTGACCCCGGCCAGCACGGCCGCGGTCACTCCCAGGGCCGCCCCGGAGGAGACCCCGGTGATGTATGGATCGACCAGCGGGTTCTTGATCAGGGCCTGCATGACCGCCCCGGAGACGGAAAGCCCGACGCCCACGGCGATCACGCCCAGGGCCCGGGGGATGCGCAGCTGCCAGAGCACCAGCTCCTGCACGTTCTGATGCATGCCCCCGTTCTGTATGAGGTTCCACACCCCGGACATGGCCTCGGTGAAGGATATGTCCATCACCCCGGTGGTGAGGGAGAGGATGAAAAGAAGGACCAGGCTGAGGGAACCGAACCCCAGTATCAGGGCCAATTTGATCTTGGCCCGCCTGGCCTTGGAATCGTTCACGTGGAGCACCTCGTGGTTGGACAAAGGGGGCCGGCCATCGGCCGACCCCGGATGTCGTTTGGTTCCCGTAACGCGGGGCGTCTATTATATTTGCGCCCTGGTCACGGGTAAGGAGGATGTTCTCATTCGATTCTGGCCATCATCACCTGTCCCAGGTTCAGGGCGCTCTCGAGGGAGTCCACATGGGAGCTGGACCCCGCCGACAGCAGGTCGACGTAGTCGTTGGATATCACATGCGGCATGTCCTCACCGAACACATCGGGGTGGAGGATCTTGGCCATGATCTCCACGGCGTCCACCATGCGCGGGCCGGGGCGGCAGAACACGTTGTCGGCCTGTCCGGTCATGATGTACACGCGGCCGTTCTGGACTGCGGAAAGCTCGGACCATATGGTGTCGTTCTCCAGATCGGAGATAATCTGCTCACCGGGGTTGGGCAGGTACATCATGGACACGATCAGGTAGTCAGGGTCCTTCTCCAGCAGGGACTCCACGGCCACGTCCGGCCATCCGCCGGTCATGTTCCCGTAGGCGTTCTCGCCCTTCGAATAGTCCATGACATCCTGGACGAAGGTATCGCCGGCGCTCAGGTAGATGGGCTCCAGCCAGACGGCGAACACCAGGGACGGGGGCTCGTCGACATCAGCGATGGCCTCCTCGATGTTGGCCAGGCGGGCCTGCATGGAGGCCACCAGGTCCTCGGCCTCGTCCTTGACCCAGCAGACCTCTCCGAGCAATTCGATGGTCGAGTAGACCTCCTCGAAGGTCGCGCCCTTGTCCAGTATTATGACCTTCTGGGCGGACCCCTCCAGCTGGGAGAGCATGTCCATCTGGGCCTGCACGCCCTTGTCGAGCAGCACCAGGTCGCCTCCGGCGGCGATGATCGCCTCCACGCTGGGGGTCCAGTAGCCGCCTATGGAGACCAGGGATCCGTCGGTCTTCCTGTCGCCCACATCCGTGGGCCAGTCGCAATAGTCGGTCACCGCCACCAGGCGGTCACCGATGCCCAGAGCGTAGACGATCTCCGTCAGAGATGGAGAGCAGGACACCAAGCGCGCCGGAGCTTCCTTGGTGACCACCAACCGTCCGTCGGCGTCGATGACCGACACCGGTCCCTCGCCCTCCCCACCAGAGGGGTTCATGGCCAGAACTGCAATGGTACCAACGGCCACCATGGCCAGGACCACTAAAACCGCTATTATCATCTTCCTGTTCATTTGATCACGCTGGTTGATGTTAAATTGGATGTATAATCCAACTGAATTGGATATATCATCCAAGTATATTAGCGTTGGCGAAATGCTCCGACCTAGCAAGGCATAAGAACTCCGCTAGCGCCTTACCGGCTGGGAGATGGAACCGTGAAGATCATCGACGAGCTCAGGAGCGAACCTATCCTGCTGGCCCACCATCCCCTCTGCGGCAGGTTCGAGGACCACTTCCTAGTGTGGAGGGGAAGGCGCCTCTGCCGGGGGTGCTTCACAGTGTACCCGACCGCGGCGGCGGTGCTTCTGGTCATGTGGGCGCTGGGCGCGGGGTTCCAGGCCTCCTTCGTTCTGGCGGTGACCCTTTTCGCCGTCCAGCTCCTGCGGGCCCTGCCCGCGCTGCGGCCGTTTACCGTACCTTTCAACATCATCCTGGGCGCGAGCCTGGCCTCGGTGCTCATAGCCGTGATCACCTGCCCTCCGCAGCTGAGGTGGTACGTGTACCCCTTCGTCCTCGCGGTCTACGTCACCTTCGTCTACCTGAAGGGCCGAAGGGTCCTGAGGACCTGCAGGGAATGCTCCGATCACGCCTCCTTCCCGGGATGCGCCAGGGGGAGCGCGAGGAACGGAAGATGAGGCGAGGGATTAATTATCAGGTAATTGAATTCAGGCCGGGGGAAAGAAAGTGACCAAGACATTCACTGGGGATTGGATCATCGTCATCATCCTGCTCATCGTGTGCTGGCCGGTGGCGGTGATCTACCTGTTGATGAAGTACGAGGAGGTTCCGCCCTACGCTCCGCCAGGAGCCCCTCCCGCCGGCGGCCCGGCCCCGGGAGGCGCCTACGGCCCGCACGGTGGCATGCGGGTCTGCGGGGCCTGCGGCAGCAGCTACGATTACAGCAAGGACGCCTGCCCGTACTGCGGCAAGCCCTCTTACTACGCCAACGCCGCCCCGCCCTATGACCACAGCGTAAAATATTGTCCCAATTGCCGTGGCCCCAACGACATGAGGGCGGAGTACTGCTCAAAGTGCGGGACCAAGCTCTGACCGTCTTCAGAGCAGGCGTTCCAGGGCCACCAGGTCCAGGGCGCCCGACCAGCCCTCCAGCAGATCATCCAGTCCGCCCAGCCACCGCTGGCGGACGTCCCCGCCGACGCCCGAGTGTCCGTGTTCCCTCCCCAGGTCCATGGAGTCCTCCGCGGGGGCGCTGAACCGGACCATGGGGAGCACCCCCAGGCAGGGCATCTCCATGCGGGATTCCAGCTCGGAGATCCCGGGCCCCAGAATGGAGGGGTCTCCGCGGAAGCGGTTTATCACGAAGCCCTTCAGGAGGTCCCTCTCCTCCTCGTCCATCAGCAGGTAGGTTCCGTAGATGCCGGCGAAGGCCCCGCCCTTCTCGATGTCCCCCACCAGCACCACCGGGGAGCGCACCGCCTTGGCCAGCCACATGTTGGCCACGTCCCTTTCCTTCAGGTTCATCTCCACCGGGGAGCCCATGCCCTCCAGCAGCACCGCCTCCCTGCCCAGGGCATTGTCGCGGAAGGATCGGAGGACCTCCTCCCTCAGCTGGTCGATCGGCCGGCGGCCGTCCCCTGGCGCCAGGTCCATCCAGGGCCGGCCCCGCAGGACTATCTGGCATTGCCCGTTGCCCTTGGGCTTGATCAGAACGGGGTTCATGTCCGCCGAAGGTTCCAGTCCGCAGGCCCAGGCCTGATAGGCCTGCGAGATGGCCATCTCCTTCCCGTCGGCGGTGACGAACGAGTTCAGGGACACGTTCTGGGCCTTGAAGGGGGCCACGTCCATTCCCTTCCGGGAGAGGTGGCGGCAAAGCGCCGCGGTCAGGGTGGTCTTCCCCGCGCCGGAGGTGACCCCCTGGACCATCAGCCTACGCACCGTCGCCTCCACCCCCCCAGCAGCCTGTCGATGTCCAGATGCGCCTCCAGCTCCCGGGCCAGGCGGTCGAGCGAGGCGTCCACCTCGGCGTCGTGGTCCTGCCCTCCCGAGGGATGGCATCGTTCACCGCCCAGCGAAAGGAACAGCTCGCGGAAGGCCGGCAGGTCGAAGGCCCCGTGCAGGTAGGTCCCCATGACCTTCCTCTCCCGGTCCCAGGCCCCCTCCTCCCTTCCGTCCGGCTCCAGCAGGAACAGCGGAGGGGCGCGCACCTCCGTGCTCCCCATGTGTATCTCGTACCCGCGGACCTGCCCTCCGTCCACCAGCCTCCCTGCGACCTGCACGGTCCTCTTGTCGTAGGTGTCGAAGCGGGTCACCGCGTCCAGAAGCCCGAGCCCTTCCACATGGGCGGAGGTACCGCCCTCCAGGCCCTGCTCGTCGATTATCGCCGCCCCGAGCATCTGGTAACCTCCGCATATGCCCAGGATGGGGACCTCCCCCGCCCGGCGCACTATGACCGAGGCCATGCCCGAGCCGCGCAGCCAATGGAGGTCCTGCACCGAGTTCTTGGTCCCGGGGATGATGATGGCGTCCGCGCATTCCAGCTGCTCCGGGCGTTCGGCGTAGACCACCGAGACGCCCTCCTCCAGCCCCAGGGCGTCGAAGTCGGTGAAGTTGGAGATCATGGGCAGACGGACCACCGCCACCACCTTTCCGCCCCCCTCGGCCCTCCGGCCAAGGTCCATGGAGTCCTCCACCGGCAGGTACAGGCCGGGGACGTGGGGCATCTCCGCCACCACCGGCACGCCGGTAAGCCTCTCGACCACCTCCAGGGCGGGACCCAAGGAGCCCCCGCCGGGGCACATGTTGTTGATCACCACGCCCTTGAACAGCGCCCTGTCCTGGGGGTCCAGCAGGTCCAGGGTCCCCACGGCGAAGGCGAAGGCCCCTCCCCAGTCCACGTTGACAACCAGAAGGCAATCAGCATTCACCAGCCTGGCCACGTACATGTTGGCCACGTCCCTGCCCCGCAGGTTGATCTCGGCCGGGGAACCGGCGCCCTCGATGACCACCACGTCGTTGGAGCGCATGAGCCGTTCCAGATTGCGTTCGATTATGGACGGCGCCTCGTTCGGAACAAAGTCGGCATAGTACTCCTGCACCGTGTAATCCCGGTAGGGCCGTCCCTCCACGATGACCTGGGAGACCACCCCGCCCTTGGGCTTCAGCAGAATGGGATTGAGCTCCCCCCGGGGCCGGGTGCCCGCTGCGCGGGCTTGCAGGTCCTGGATGCGGGCGATCTCCTCGCCCCCCTCGGTGACCATGGAGTTCAGGGACATGTTCTGCGATTTGAACGGGGAGACCTTCAGCCCCCGGTTGCGCAGGGCCCGGCACAGCGCGGCGACGATGAGGGATTTTCCGGCTCCGGAGGTGGCCCCCAGCACCATGATGGCCTTGGCCCTCCTGCGGTGCCTGGCCACGAGCGCCCCCTTGAGCTCGTCCCTGGTCTGGCGGTCCAGTCCCTGAGGGCCTATCTCCGGCATGGCCTGGAACAGGGATGCGGCGACATCCTGGCGATGGGTCCACAGGCACCGCTGGCATGACCATACGCTTCCGCCGGTGCGCCTCGACACCACGAACTCGCCCAGCTCGGGGTCCTCGCATGGATACAGCGGGCAGAAGCAGAAGGTGCAGTCCTGATCGGAATGGTGGCAGGGGAAGTGGGGGCATTCGGTGTTGCTTCCGATAATCCCCCTGGCCATCTGCGAGCGCAGGACGCCGACGTGCTTGGAGTAGTTCTCCTCGGAGTCGTCCTGCCGTCCCTCAATTGGATTAATCATCCAATCGGGTCAAGCCCCTGAGCCATAATATCCTTTTGCCCTAGCCTGCAAGAATTTAAGTCGGGGATTGCTTACTGCCATCTGATCGAGATGGTGCAGACTTCCGACTCCTTCCATACCAAGAGCGTGCTCGAGCTGAACGATGGACCCCTCAGCTACTACTCCCTGAAGAAGCTGGACGCCAGGGTGGACCGCTTCCCCTTCTCCGTGAAGGTGCTCCTGGAATCCCTGCTTCGCCAGGAGGACGGGGTGCTGGTCACCGCGGAGGACGTGGAGAAGCTGCTGTCCTGGACCCCCGCGGGGAACGAGGAGCTGGATATCCCGTTCATTCCGGCCAGGGTGGTATTGCAGGACTTCACCGGCGTCCCCTGCGTGGTGGACCTGGCGGCCATGCGCGACGCGGTGCAGGAGATGGGCGGGAACCCCTCGCAGATCAACCCCCTGGTCCCGGTGGACCTGACCATCGACCATTCCGTGCAGACCGATTACCACGGCACCTGCTACGCCCAGGAGTTCAACGAGAGCCTGGAGATGGACCGCAACCTGGAGCGTTACTCGCTGCTCAAGTGGGCCCAGGGCTCCTTCCACAACTTCCGGGTGGTGCCCCCGGGAAACGGCATCATCCACCAGGTCAACCTGGAATGCCTGGCCACCGTGGTCGCCGAGCGCGACGGAGTGGCCTTCCCCGATTCCGTCTTCGGCACGGACTCGCACACCACCCAGGTCAACGGGCTGGGGGTGCTGGGATGGGGCGTGGGGGGCATTGAGGCCGAGGCGGTCATGCTCGGCCAGCCGTACTACATGCCGCTGCCGCAGGTGGTGGGCTTCCGGATCACCGGCAAGCTGAAGGCCGGGGTCACCGCCACGGACATGGTGCTGACAGCAGTGGAGATGCTGCGCAAGAAGGGAGTGGTCGGCAAGTTCGTGGAGTTCTACGGCCCGGGGATAAGGCACCTTTCCCTGCCGGACCGGGCCACCCTCTCCAACATGGCCCCGGAGTACGGGGCCACCATGGGCTTCTTCCCCGTGGACGAGGTGACCATCGCCTACCTCAAGCTAACCGGCCGGGAGAAGCTCTGCCAGAGGGTGGAGCGCTACTGCAGGGAGCAGGGGCTGTTCTACGAGGGCCAGGAGCCGGAGTACAGCGACCGCCTGGAGCTGGACCTTTCCACGATCGAGAGGTCACTGGCGGGACCGAAACGCCCCCAGGACCGCATCGAGCTCTCCAAGGTCAAGGACAGCTTCCTGGAGATGATCGCGAAGCAGGGCGGGCCCAGGAAGGGGGAGCTGATGAGGGACGGCGATGTGCTCATCGCCTCCATCACCTCCTGCACCAACACCTCCAATCCGTCGGTGATGATGGCCGCCGGGCTGCTGGCCAAGAAGGCCGTGGAGCGGGGATTGCGGCCGAACCCCAACGTGAAGACCTCC
>MVPZ01000160.1 GCA_002067045.1 Methanomassiliicoccales archaeon PtaB.Bin134
GGGATCCTCCTCGGCCAGCCTGTCGTACAATGCGGCCACCTTCTTGAGGAAGTTAACCTTCTCGAACTTCTCCCTCCCCTTCCTGTCCTCCAATCGCGCCATGGCCTTTGAGGGATCGATGCGCAAAAGGAATGTCGCGTCGGGGCGCACGATGACGGGCTCGTTCACCCTCTTGAGCCATTCCAGGGTTCCTGGTCCCAGGTGGGGGCGTAGGGTCACGCCCTGGTATGCCAGCGTGCTCCCGACATATCGGTCGCAGACCACAGTTCGCCCCTCTGACGTCCACTTCGATATCTGAGCGGTGTGCTCGGCCCGGTCGGCGATGTACAGGAAAGTCTCGGTGAAGTCGTTCTTCGCCTCCCTGTTCCCCCTCCGGACCTGGTCTCCTAACCAGGTGTTCGTGGGCTCGGCGGTCAGCTCCACCTCCCGGCCGGTGGACCGCAGCCTTTCAGCGAAGAGGCGGGAGACGGTGCTCTTCCCCGATCCGTCGATGCCCTCGAAAACGAAGAAGCGGCCAGCAGGGACAGGGCGCGCCTCCGTTACCTGCAGCGTGCTGCCAGCGGTGCGTTCTTCGATCAATGGGCCTTCATCCTCGTTCATGGGCGTTCATCACCTGCTATCGTAGTCCGGGGGCGCACATGATGAGGCTGTCGAACGGGCAGCTCTCTGCGATCAAGCCACCAGGCACGCCGTCCTAACGATGGAGGCTAGGCCCAGGGCCGGACATAAAGGGTGCCTTTAACTTAGGACCAAGGCTCCCAGATGCGCTCATCCCCGGACCGAGAGCGGTCATCCAGCTATTTATGGTTAGGGTAGGGCGGCATCGGCGGGACCAACGTGCATGCCCTTAAGAACGATGACCGCATGATTATCTCCGAAAGGCGGTTGCGGCCGTGTATTATTTCGCTGCATTCGAGCCGTCCACCATAGATCGGTACGACCTTCCCCCATGGGCGTACAGCTGGATAGAAGAGGATCCACCATATGGAAGGTGACGTAGAGAACAAGGAGAGTAGATACGCGGACCTCTACCCATCCGGGCCCTCCTCCGACCTCGGTCCGGGGCGGGTTCAGAGCGCTCAGAGCGCCGACCAGAGGAAGGGCAACGGACGTGGGAAGGCAGGAAAGAGCAGGGGACGGTCCAAGATCCGGCTGGCCGTTGCCGCTGGGGTGCTGTTCATGATCGCCGCCCTCATCACTGGCCCGATGCCGGGCATCCTCAACGGCCTCAACGGCACATCCTCCAGCATCCCCGTGCTGGTGCATCTGGGCCCGGCCGACAAGGAGGAGGTCAACGAGGCCTCGGTCACCCTGTCGTGGTCCCCTTACGGCCCAGCCGAGAGCTACTCCCTCCTCATCACTAGCTTTGATCAGTACGGGTTCCGTTTGAACCGCTCGTCACCGACTTCCAGCTACGTTCTGCACGAGGTCCTGCTGGACGGCACTTACCGCTGGACGGTGCGCGCCGTGGTCAACGGGAGCTACGGTCCCGTCAGCAAGGCCACGACCTTCATCTTGAGGACGGGGCTGAGCGCACCGGAACTGTCATCGCCGGCGGACGGGAGCGCAATGGCCAACTCACTTCCGGTGCTGGAGTGGGAGGAGGTCGCCCATGCCGAAGAGTACCGCCTGCAGGTTTCCGCCACCCCTGCCTTCACCACTATCCTGGAGGACATCGTCCAGGACGGCCTCTCGTACGCCCCTGCGTTCTCTCCTTCGGACGGCACCACGTACTACTGGAGAGTATCGGCCCATCACGAGCCGTTGGTGAGCGTATGGAGCGAGACCTGGGCCTTCTCCTACAACGTGATGGTCTCGCCCCCCTCCCTGATCGGCCCTGTAGCATCGACCACCGTGCTGGGCAGCGAGGTGCTGCTGGACTGGGAGGCCGTTTCGGGGGCGGACGGCTATCAGGTCCAGGTCGCGAAATCCGACCTCTTTGAGAACACCACCCTGGACACAAGCACCACCGAGAGCTCGTTCACCCTGGTCCAGCCCCTGGTGGAGAACACCACCTACTCCTGGAGGGTGAGGGCGTCCGACGACGGGAAGTGGAGCCCCTGGAGCGGTACGGGGCGCTTCTTCCTTGGCGTTGAGGTCTTCAGTGTAAGCTACGAGTGGCTCTACGATGGGCAGGTGTGGTCGATGGCCTCGACCGTGAACGGGTCTGACTACTATCCTCTCCACGAGCAGGACCGTACATACAACTACACCTCCTATGTCGTCTATGACGATGCCACCCTGGCAGCCATCGCCGAGGAGCTGATGACCACCGCCCTGCTCAACGGGCACGATCCCGCAGAGTTCATACTGTCCTTCGTTCAGGGAGTTCCATATACAAGCGATGAGACCACCACCGGCCAGGTGGAGTATCCGCGCTATCCCCTGGAGACGCTGGTCGATGGCGGGGGCGATTGCGAGGACAAGGCGGCGCTGTTCGCATCGCTTGTCAGCTATCTGCCTGTCGAGAATGACATCATCATGCTGAAGTTCACAAGCCCGGGGGTCTCGGGCCACATGGCCGTGGGCATCTCCGGTGCCGGCTACGAGGGACGGGCGTACACGTACGAGGGGTCCGTCTACTACTACTGCGAGACCACCGCTATGGGATGGGGCATCGGCCAGTTCCCCCCGGAGCTAGAAGGATATGATGTCCTGACCTTGCCCTGCTGAGGCTGCGGTAGGACGCCTCTTCGTTCATGGCTCCCCGAAGACTACCCGCCCGTGGCGCTCTGGACCAGGAAGGAGATGAATGAGGGCAGGGACTCTATGTCCTTGATCTCCTTCTTGCACAGTGTCGAGATGCGGCTGCGGATGGTATCGTCGTACCGCACGTCGTTGGCCTTGAGAGCGTTCCTGAGGAGCTGGGCCAGGTGACCCCCCTTGCGGTCCCAGTCGGTGAGGATAACGGCCTCCTTTCCCGTTCGTGCCAGCTCCTCCGCCACGCCGAAGAGGCCGCGCGCGTCCTGCACCTGCATGATCTCGCCACCAATCCCCAGGCAGGCAAGGGCCAGCCGGTCCTTGCGTCCCTCTATGAGGATGACCTTGCCCTCCTCCCGCTCACGCAGCTGGCCGAGCAGCTCCTCCAGCTCCTCCAGCGTCTCCTGGGGATCCCTCATGCTCCCTCCAGCCGTGAACGTGCGGTATCCATGTCCAGGGGGACCAGGACGGTCTTCTGCCGGTCGGTGTGGCCTCGTACGATCTCCACCCTGGTGCCGAAGAGCTCCGAGAGCAGCTCCACCACCGCCCTGTTCGCCCTCCCCTCGGTGGGCAGGGCCTGCACCTTCACCACTAGCCGCTTCCTCCACGCATCGACCTCGCCGACCTGGGGACGCTTCGCGTTGGGGGTGACCATGATGTCCACCTCCACACCGCCCTTGACCGCCCGGAGGACC
>MVPZ01000161.1 GCA_002067045.1 Methanomassiliicoccales archaeon PtaB.Bin134
GACCGCGGGCTTCATATCGCTGGTGTTCCTCAACTCCGACTTCTGGCAGCTCACCGTCTCCATGGTGATCTTCGGGTCCGGGGTGTCCCTTTGCATGGTGTCCATGATCAACGTGGTGGTGGAGGCGGCGCCGCAGAGCGAGTTCGGGGTGGCCTCGGGCATGAACACCCTGTTCCGCATCGTGGGCGGCTCCATAGGTCCGGTGCTGGCGGCGGTCATCCTAACAGCAAACTCCTTCCAGTACCAGGTGGCGCCGACGGTGTTCGTGGAGCTGTACAAGGTGGACGGCTACATCCAGGCATGGTGGGTAGGCTTCGCCCTGGCCCTCGTGGGCCTGGCCGCGGCCATCGTCCTCCGTCCCAAGCCTCAGGCGAGTGAGGAGATGGCCGTGGGGAAAGCCTCTTGTGAAAACGAGTGAGCGGACCCGCAAGGCTCTTATCCACCACCGACCGTAGGGCACTGGATGGCAGAGAGAGTGACCCTCAGGGCGTGCCCATACTGCGGAAGCATGGACACGCACCCCGCGCTGCTGTTCGGCGGACCGCTGCCGTGGGTGGACCACAACGACGGCGGGTACCAGTGCCGAAGCTGCGGTAAGACCGCGGTGCCCCTGGACTTCGATTCGCTGGAGGACCTGTCCGCATTCCAGAAGAGCATCAGGGCCGTGGCAGGCGGCAAGACCGACGACTTCATCCACCTTCCCATAATGCCGGTGGACACCGCCTCCCTGTTCAACGTCCCGGTGCTTAAGTACTCCGTGGGGCAGGTCGCCAACGTTGTGGAGGTGGACTGGGACGGAGGCTACAGGGTCCGGGGTAAGAGCGCCAGGTTCTCGCGCTACTGGTCAGCGGTGCAGAGCCCCCGCTACTCCGCCAAGGAGGTCATGCTGCTGGACCTCGCGGGCGTCAGGGACGGGCATCCCAACTTCGACGTGCTGAAGAAGCTCATAAGGACCAAGTACCAGGTGTGGCTGGACCTTGGGGTCAGGGACCTGGACGACGTCTTCGACGCCTTCACCATGGATGTGGCCAGGACGGTCATCGGCAGCCTCACCGCCCCCGACCTGGATGTGTTCGAGGAAGCCTTCGAGATCTCCGACCGCGTCGTGCCCTGCCTTCACTGGTCGCGGGAGGTGCTGTGGTCCCACCGCGATGTCGGGCCCCGGGACCTGGGGAGGGCCATAGCGACCATGAAGGATATAGGGTTCGACACCATCGGGGTCATCGACATGACCCGCCTGGGTAGGGGGCAGGGGGTGGACCGGGCCCTGGTGGAGAGGCTGTCTGGGATGGGTGACGGGATGATCGTGGGAGGAGGGGTCATAGAGAAGGACCTCGACCTCATACGCGCCTCAGGGCTCAAGGGGGCGTTCATGGACCCCTTCACGCCGGTCATCGGTGACCTCATCCTCGAGGAGGAGCGGGAGCTGCCGACGGACGATGTGGCCCCCGCCGTTCGTCCGCTGGCTAGGGGCAGCGTCGTTCCGGGCGAGTGATCCTAGCCCCAACGGACCGTGTTCGCCGCGGGCCGGCCCTCCGCTCCCCTTTCCGTTCCGCGACGTCCTCCTCCTGTTCGTTCGGAGGATACCTTGATGTTCGGTGAGCATGTTTCACCGCCCATGCGGGACCGTCTTTTGGCTGCTCTTGATCTGCAGGAGGTGGACCGCCCTCCCTGCGTAAGCTCCGGCCAGACGGCCATCCTGGAGCTTCAGAAGGCGGTGGACGCCATGTGGCCCCAGGCCCACCAGGACCCCGAAAGGATGGCGAGACTGGCGATGGCGGCGGTGGAGATGGGGGGTCTGGAGGGAGCGAGGGTGCCCTTCGAGACCACGGTGGACGCCTCCGCGTTCGGGGCGGGGGTGGCCATGGGAGGGCCGACCAAGCATCCCTACGTCAGCTGGCATCCTCTCGCCGACCATGAGAAGCTGGAAGTGGCGCAAGTGCCGGACCCCCGCAGGGACGGCCGCTCCCCCGTGGTCCTGGAGGCGGTGCGAAGATTGAGCGGGGGGCGTGTCCCGGTGCTGTGCGCGGTGACCGCGCCCTTCACTTTGGCCTGCATGCTGCGGGGGGAGAGGGAGACGATGATGGACCTCATCGTCGATCCCACGTTCATCCACAACCTCATGTCGGCGGCACTGGATTTTTCAATATCCTTCGTTGAAGCGGCGGTGGATGAGGGGGCGGACGTGATCGTGGTGGAGGACACCTGGGCGAGCGGAGAGATCCTTTCCTCGCAGCAGTATGGGGAGTTCGCGCTTCCGGGAGAGAGAGCATTGACCTCGAAGATAAGGGAGCTGGGAGCCCGGTCCATCCTGCAGCTATGCGGCCATCCCATGCTCAACCTGCCATTGATGGCGAAGTGCGGAGCGAACGGCATATCGGTCCATCAGAAGGTCGTCCTGGCGGAGGCGAGGGGCAAGCTGGGTGATGATATCGCGCTGGTCGGTAACATCGATCCCAAGGACTTTGTGCTGCAGCCGCCAGAAAAGATCCTGGAGCTTAGCAGGGAGTGCATGGGCGGCGGAATCGACATCCTCTCCCCGGCCTGTGGCCTGGACCCCACCGCCTCCCTGAGGAACCTTCAGGCCATGTCCAAGGCCGCCCAGAGCTACCGGCCAGGGGAGGGTTGATAGCACTCATCGGAACTCATGAGACAGAATGATGCTTGCTGGATGTACACGGCGGTAAGAACTATCAGGTGATTCTAGGCCATCGAGGGCTGTTTTTAAATAAGATAGACGAATAGTAACTCTCGGGATGCGTATCACATTCCATGTTTGTATCCACGGTGCTTCGGAAGCTGATGAATCTTCAGCTTGTGCCAATGCCCACGCTCCGTTCCCGAGAGGAGCTGGAGCGGCGCCATGGTCGTCAGGGCCCCTGGGGATTGGCAGGTCTGGGTGGGAAGCGTGTAGCATCGGATCCCTAACCCGCGCTCTAGGTCAGGTCGGACGTAACTTCACGCGGTCGTCGAGGTGGGTATGAAGGCCGGGGCTATCATCCTGTGCGCCTTGCTGCTCGCGGCATCCCTCAGCGGAACGGTGTCCGCTAACGATAGCGCCGACACCTGCGCCTTCCTGTTCGACTTTGGGGATGGCAGAACGTACTGGACAGATGTGCCCCTGGTGGCGGGGATGACAGGATACGATGTCTTCATCAACGCCACGGAGGTGTTCGGCTTCTCCCAGACCAACATATTCCTGGAGGAGTGGGGGCACCAGATCATGAGCATCGAGGGCTACAGCGGCAACTATAACTTCTCCGACCCTGACGCACCCTACGATTTCTGGCGCCTGTTGAAGTGGGAGTCGTCGAGCAACAGCTGGATATGGTCGGCCACCCTCCTGGACGGGATAAACCCCACCACTACCGATGCCATCGCCTTCATATTCACGAGGTGGACGTACATGGGGCCGCCGACCTCCACGCCCTATGACCGGGACACCTGGATCACTGAAAGGGGAGACTACTCCAACACCGGCAGCTTGCTCAGATATGCTCCGTCCAGCATCGATCCCCAATGGACGAAGGAGCTGGGCAACGGGGCTGTGGACGCGACCGCGATCTACGCCGCCGGGCATCTGTACGCGGTGACCAGCGGGACCAGCGCCGACGGTACCACGTACGACACCAATGCCAAGATCTTCTGCCTCACCGGCTCCGGAGAGGTGGTGTGGAGCGAGGAGCTCGGCAAGGGCCACCACGTGGCCTCGCCCATGTACTGGAACGGCTACGTTTACGTGCCATCGGCGGACGGCAACCTGTACGCGTTCAACGCCGAGAACGGGTTCCAGAGATGGTCCTATGATACCGGAACCTCGGCTGCTGGCATCGTCTCCTCACCGGTGATGTACCAGAACCTCATCATCGTGGCCAACGAGGACGGCAACGTGGTGGCGGTGGACCAGTCCGGGGCCCTGAAGTGGAGCGAGAAACTGTCCACGAACGTGAGCAGCTCACCGGCCGTCCGCAACGGCCTGCTGATGGTCGGCGGCGATGACGGCACCCTGTACGCGCTTGCCGGCGACGGGAGCGGGCAGGAGTGGAGCGTGGCTTTGGGCAGCAGGATCACCAGCCCGCCCATCACCACCGCTGACCAGGTCCTGGTGACGTACGCCTCGGGTTCGGGAGGCGGGGTGGCGGCCGTTAATTTCGATGGGGAATTGGAGTGGAAGGCCGAGGCCGGGAGCGCTCCGGGATCTGCGGCCCTGACCGATGAGGGAGTGGTGTCGGTATCAAGCGACGGGCTAACCCTTGTGGACTTCAACGGCACCAAGAAGTGGACCAAGGCGATCGGATCGACAAGC
>MVPZ01000162.1 GCA_002067045.1 Methanomassiliicoccales archaeon PtaB.Bin134
GGGCCTGGTGGTCTTCTCCCTGTCCTCCCTGCTGTGCGCACTGTCCGTCAGCCTTCCGCAGCTCATACTCTTCCGGCTGGTGCAGGGGCTGGGGGCATCCATGATGTTCAGCGTTTCCACCGCCATAGTCTTCAGGCTCTTCACCATCAAGGACCGCGGCAAGGCCCTGGGGTTCCTGGGGTCCACCGTGGCCGTCGGCGGAATGCTCGGGCCGGTGATCGGCGGGGTGCTGGTGGGCACCTTCGGATGGCAGTCCATCTTCATGGTGAACGTGCCCATCGGCCTCATCGCCGCTGCTGCGGCGGTCAAGTACCTGCGCATCGGGGAGACGCTCTCCGAACGCCTGCGCATGGATTATCCGGGGGCGGTGCTCTGGATTGCGATGATGGCCTCCCTGGTGCTCATGCTGGGCGAGGTGGGGAACACCGGCAGGTTCGAGGCCGGCTCGATCATATCTCTGGCCATCCTGATCGCGACCTTCGTCCTCTTCGTGCTCCGCGAGAGGCGCGCCGAGGAGCCGCTGCTGGACCTCTCGGTGTTCCGGGTGCGGCGCTTCTCCCTCAGCGCCCTGAGCATGGTCATGTTCTTCATCTCCATGAACATGGTGACCATCCTCGGCCCCTTCTACTTCGAAGGGGTGCTGGTGTACGATCCTACCACCGTAGGTTTCATCTTCATGATCCTGCCGGCCATCACCATGGTGGGGTCGCCCCTGGTCGGCCGAATATACGATCGCCGCAGGGTGTTCCCCTACACCACCCTGGCCCATTCCATCCGGGCCCTGGCATTCTTCATGATGGCCTACGGGTTCTTCACGCTCAACCTCCCGTTGATGCTGCTGGCCTTCGCGGTGATGGGCATTGGGAGCTGCCTTTTCCAGACCCCCAACAACGCCGAGCTGATGATGGCCCTGCCCATAAGGAAGAGCGGCCTGGCATCCTCCATCCAGGCCACCACCCGGAACCTCAGCCTGGCGGTGGGGGTCTCCCTGGCCACCATCCTGATGACCATGATGATGGGCTCCATGGATTACGGCGCGATAGCCGGCGGGCCGCTGGCGGACGAGCTATCCCGCTCGGTGGCCATGGCCGTGGCCTTCGGCGGCATACTGTCCCTGGTGGGGGCCATCATCTCCCGCCTGGGGGAGAAGGGCATGGGAAGGAGCTAGGACCACCGTCCTGGTGCTGGACGCTCGTTCCGCCATCAGGAGGAAATCCAATCCCTTTTTAACATGCAACGGCATCCGCTGGTGGGGGATCATAATTGAGCCGTGTCGTAGAGGGACTGCTGCTGTTCGTGGCCATCTTCCTGGTGCTGCTCGGGGTCGTATTCCTGATCGCCGCGGGTACCCAGAACCTGCTCACCGGGGCCGCGCTCTTGGCCGTCGCGGCCATGCTGATGTTCTACAGCTACCGCAGCCGGAAGATCGAGGCGGCCAAGCCCACCCTGGTCTCCCAGAACTTCAACGTCACCATGTCTGGCTCCGGCCAGTTGGAGAAGAGGGAGCTGAAGTGCAAGAGCTGCGGGGCCCCTCTCGCGGACGAGAACCTCAGGGTGGTGCAGGGCGGGGTCATCATGACCTGTCCGTACTGCGGCACCATATCCTCCCTGGAGGAATCCCCCAAATGGTGAGCGCGATGGAACGCCATTTTCGCCTCCTTACGATCGCCGTCTCCCTGCTGCTGATCGCGGCGGCGGTGCTCCTAGGCCTCTCCGCACTTCACACCTCCCCGATAGGCGAGGCCGAGGCCGCAGAATACTCGTTCTCCCTGGCCAGGGAGGAGGTCAACGTGACCGTGCTCCGGGACGGCAGCGTGGACATAGATTACTACTTCCATTTCACCAACGTAGGCTTCCTGGACGGCGTGGACATCGGACTTCCGAACCGGTACTACGACGAGGGCTCGGCCAACGCCCGCATCATCGTGGACGGGGCCGAACACTCCCCCTCCCAAGTGCACGAATCCCCCTACGTGGACGTGGGGATGGCCGTGGAGTTCGGCAGCCAGCTCCAGAGCGCCATCCAGGACCATGGGGAGTTCCAGCTCTACTTCCACGTGAACAACCCGCACATGGTCTACCTGAACGAGCTGGTCAATGATACCGTGGGGGTGAGCTTCCGGGCCACCTGGTTCGATCCGGAGTTCCAGGCCGGTCCGACCGGGGTTCTGGTGCAGCGCCTGATCTTCCCGGAGGCCTTCGTCGACGACTCGCTCGCCCTCTGGTACGAGAACAATCCCTGGGACCAGATATACTGGGACAACGCCACCTCAAGGCACGTGGCCCTTTGGACGGACCACGACGTCAGTCCGGATTCCGTCGCCGCAGGCGAACACGACGTGGGGATCGGTTTCCCCACCATCTACGTGGAACGGTACTACCTGCCGGGGGAGGACACCGATGCCTTCGGGAGCCTCGCCGTGCTGCTCACCCTGCTCTTCCCGCTGCTGTTCATGGCCCTGTTCGTAACCCTCTTCATCGTGGCCATGCTGGCCGCCCGCCGCCGCAGGAAGGATTACTACGAACCGGTGATGAACGTGGTCGGGGCCGGACCCCGCCGCGACCTCACCGCGGTGGAGGCCGCGATCGTGCTGGAGAGGCCCCTGGAGATGGTCTCCGCCATGATGCTCTTCGGCCTCATCAGGAAGGGCAAGGTACAGGTGGTATCCGGGTCCGCCCCGATGCGCCTGCGCAAGCTTTCCGATTCCGCGGAACATCCCTACGAGAACGACTACCTCAGGGCCATAGATCCGGACGGCACGGTGAGCGGTCCATTGCTCAAGGAGGCCCTGGTGAACCTGATCAACGCCACCCTGGAGAAGATGAAGGGCTTCGACCAGTCGGCCACCCAGAGCTACTACTCGGTCATCTGCGACCGGGCCTGGCAGCAGGTAAAGGAGGCCGGCACCCCGGAGGATATCGCCTTCCAGCTGCAAAAGAACAACGACTGGATGCTCCTCGAACGCGACTACTCCGGAAGGATGCAGAGGGACGTCCTGCTGCTGCCCATCGTCGTCTCCCGGCCCTCTGCCGGTCCCGGGATGGACATCGGCAGGATGGCCAACGATTACGTGGACGGCGTAAGGAACGCGGCGAACAACCTGGTGGCCGACATGCGGGGCATAGCTAGGGACGTGGTGCAGGTGACCAACCCCGTGCCAGTCTCCAGCCCCGGGACCGTGTCCAGCGGCTCGCACTGCGCCTGCGCTTGCGCCTGTGCCTGCGCCTGCGCGGGAGGCGGACGATGACCCTTGGGGATCGATGGAGGGAGCTGAACGGAAGGGGGCTGCCTCCCGGGGTGCACAGGTACGACGGGACCGGGGACCTGAAAGGCCACCGCTTCCACCTGCGCGTCGACTCGGAGAGCAAGGGCGCGCTGCTGGTCGACGCCTCCAGCATCATATTCCTGAACGGGACGGCATTGGATTACGCGCGCTGCATTCTGGAGGACCGTGACGAGAAGGCCGCTGTCAAGTACATGCGCCGACGATACAGGCACGTGGACGGGGATAAGGCGCATGAGCACCTCGACCTGGTCCGATCGCAGCTCATCCTCTTCCTGAGAGGGGACAACGAGGTGCTGGGCATGATCGGCCCGGACAGGCCGTCGGTGGGCAAGGACGATCTCCCCGCCCCCTACCGCATGGACCTGGCGCTCACCTACCGTTGCCAGAACCGCTGCAGGCACTGCTACAACGAGCCCCGGGAGATGAAGGAGCTGACCAAGGAGCAGTGGAAGCAGGTCATCACCAGGACCTGGGAGCTGGGGGTCCCGCACATAGTCTTCACCGGGGGCGAGCCGACCGAGCACCCGGCCCTGGCGGAGCTGGTGCAGTGGTCCGAGAGGTACGGGCAGGTCACCGGCCTGGTCAGCAACGGCCGGAACCTGGCCCGGCCGGGCTACCTGCGCGACCTGGTGGCCAAGGGGCTGGACCACGTGCAGATCACCGTCCTATCGTCCGATGAGGAGGTGCACGACCGCCTGGTCGGGAGCAAGGGCGCCTGGAGGGAGACCGTGGCCGGCCTGAAGGCGGCCCTGTCGGAGGACCTCTACGTGAGCACCAACACCACCATCATGCGCTCCAGCGCGGAAGGGGTGGAGGAGACCATGCGCTTCCTGATCTCCCTGGGGGTGAGGAACATCGCCTTCAACGGGCTGATCCGCTCCGGGAAGGGGGTCGATGCCGAAGGGATAGGATACCCGGAGCTGACCTCCATCCTGGACCGGCTCAAGGGAATGGCCGATGACCACGGCGTGAAGCTGATCTGGTACACCCCCACGCCCTATCACGAGCTGAACCCTATCAACCACGGGCTGGGCATCAAGCAGTGCACCGCCTGCTCGCTGAACATGGCCGTGGAGCCGGACGGGTCCGTGCTGCCGTGCCAGAGCTACTACCGGTCGCTGGGCAACATCCTCACCGATGACTGGAGGGACATCTGGGAGCACGACCTTTGCCGGCGCATCCGGAACAGGGAATACCTGGACGGGGAATGCGTGGAATGCGCTATGAAAGAGGTGTGCGGGGGCGGCTGCCCCCTGTCCCGCGAGCACGGGGACTACATCTGCCTGGACCGGCACTCCAGCATGTGATCACCGACGTCCGATGGCGTAGAACACCGGATTGAAGAGGAAGAGCGAGCCGTCCGCCGACGCCCGGTCCCAGGCGGCCCTGGCCTCCAAGAGCGTTCGATCATCGACCAAGCCGGCCATGTCGCCGGCCAGGGAGGCCCATTCCGCCTCCGCCTCGTTCCGGAGATCCGAGGGCGACCACATGCCCGGGTGCACCCCGCACTCCACCTTAAGGCCGGCCAACTCCATGCATCTGCCCAGCCTGCGGCCGGCGAAGGGGTCCGCCCCCTGGGCCCTCAGGGAGTCGACCAGGGGCCGGTCCAGCAGGGCCACCTCCGGGGGATGGCATATCCTTCCGCCGTAGTCCGGCTCGGCCAGGCACACCACGCATCGCCGGGCCACCCTGGCCATCTCCTCCACGGCCTTCTCGACATCCCCGACCCACATCAGGGTGAAGGAGCAGTAGACCACGTCGAAGCTGCGGTCGGCGAAGGGGAGCTGCAGCGCGTCGCCCACCACGGCCCTCAGACCCCTCCCCCGGGCCCTCCGTACCATCGCCGGATCGATGTCCACCCCCACGATGTCCATCAGGGGCGAGAACAGCTCCATGACCAATCCAGGTCCGCAGCCCACGTCCAGGGCGGTCGATCGCTTCGGGGTGCTCAGGACCATCTGTCCCATGATCCAGGACCATGATTCCCGCAGCCAGGACAGCTGCCTTCTCAACTGGGCTTCCGAGGCGGTCGAGCTCATCTTCCTGCCACATATGCGCGGCCAGGCCGATTAAGCTTCTTCCCGGAGCCTTTCGTCCTTCGGGACTAGGCTCCCGTTTCCGGGTCGGCCCTCACGAAGATGGTGAACCTGGACCCCTGGCCCGGGGAGCTCTCCACCTCCACCCAGCCCCCGTGCTCCTTCACGATCCCGTACACAATGGGCAAACCCAGCCCGGTGCCCTCCCCCGCCGCCTTGGTGGTGAAGAACGGCTCGAACACATGGCCAATCTGCTCGGGGGTCATCCCCGTGCCGGTATCCACCACCTCCATGGACACGAAACGACCCACCGGGAAGTTCCCCTCCGGGGTCCCCTCCCGACCGTCGAACGGCCGGTTCCTCATGGCGATCTTGATGCTTCCCTTCCCGCCCACGGCGTCCCTCGCGTTGGTGACCAGGTTGAGCATCACCTGCTCCAGCATGCGCACGTCGCCGTACACCGGCCACAGGTCCTCCGGGGCGTCCAGCTCCACGGACACGCTCTTGGGGACAATGGCCCGGACCAGCTCCATCAACTCCTTGAGCGCCGCCGCACTGTCCACCATCTCCTTCTTCATGGGCTCCCTGCGGCTGAAGATGAGCAGCTTGCGCAGCAGCTCCGAGGCCCGGTCGCTCGACGCCACGATCTTCATGGCCTGGTCCCGGACCTTGCCGTCGGGTCCGGTCTGCATGGCTATCAGCTCCGCGTTCCCGCGGACCACCAGCAGCATGTTCTTGAGGTCGTGGGCCAGGCCAGCGGCCAGGGTCCCTATGGCCTCCATCTTCTGGGCCTGGTACACCTGGTCCTGCAGGGCCCGGGCGCGCTCCTCGGCGTCCTTCAGGTCCTGGATGTCCACGCAGGAGCCGATGTAGCCCCGGAAGTCCCCCTTCTCGTCCAGGATCTTCCGGCCGGTGTCCAGTATCCAGCGGTACCCGCCATCGTGACGCCGGAGCCGGTATTCCATGCGGAAATCCTCCCTGGCGTCGAAGGCCGAGGTGTAGATGTGCAGGCAGCGATCGAAATCGTCGGGGTGCACCCCCTCCGCCCAGCCGTTGCCCATCTCCTGCTCCATGGTCCGGCCGGTGAAGTCCAGCCATGGCTGGTTGAAGAAGTAGCACAGCTTGTCCAATCCGGCCATCCAGATCAGGACCGGTGCCACATCGGCCATGATGCGGAATCGTTCGTCATACTCGGTGATGGTGTTGGGAACCTGGAGCCCGTTCATATCTGGCATCTCCTGGTATAACGTTAACGATGATTTAGGATTATTTCAATGATTTGGGGTGGTTTCGCGGAAGTGATAATGAAAGCCCGCTCACTCCAGGCGCCGCAGGTGCCGGTATCCCGCGGCCAGGAAGGCCGCTCCCAGGACCGAGCTGGAGATCAGCAGGGCCAACAGCCCCCAGGCCTCCCCGAACAGGGCGAAGCACAGCACGAACAGCAGGAAGGAGATGGCCATGACCATTACCGCGTTCCCCAGCACCTCCATGGGCTTCTCGGTGAAGGCCGGGAAGAGCAGGAACAGCCCGGTGGACATCATGACGTACGCCGAGGACACCCATACCAGCCAGGCGCACAGGGCCAGCACCTCCGGCCAGGGCAGCCCCGCCGGCAGGAGCACGATAAGCGCCGACAGGGCGGCCACCGGCTGGACCACCAGCCAACCCTGCAGCACCCTGGCCCGGACCAATCGCGATTCCCCGCCGGGGGCCTTGCGGTAGATGAACAGGTTGTCCTTGCCCCTGGCGGTCACCTCCCCCACCACGAACACGCACAGGAAGGCCATGAGCCAGGATACCGTCAGCAGCGCCAGGGAGACGTAGTTGCCCGGGGGCAGGGAGCCCAGCATGAACACCTCCATCATGATCACCAGCCCCATGATGTACAGCACCCGGGAGAGGTTCTCCAGCCTCCGTCCGTAATCCTTCATCACCGTGACCAGCACCGAGCCGAACGCCCCTCCCAGGGCCGCGGCCCTGGCGTACCGGTACAGCCGCCCCTCCGGGGCCGCCCGGGGAGTGGCGAAAGACACCGGCTCCAGGTCGTAGGCGCGGCCGGAGAGCCGTCCGCCCACCAGCACCGAGCCCAGCAGGAAGCCCGAGAGCCCCAGCAGGCCGAGCACGGTCCTTCCGGCCTCGAACCCCAGGTCCCCGGGGTGGCGCAGGAAGCGCAGGACCAGGTCCGCACCCCAGGAACTGGGCAGCAGCCAGAAGGCCCCGGAGAGGTCCGCGCCGCGGCCCTGCAGGGCGTCCATCATCTGCCCGTTCATGGAGAGGTACATAAGGCCCACCAGCGGCAGGGCGATCAGCAGGGCCATCGCCTGTCCGGCCTCCCGCCCGCGCACGCTGCGGCCCAGCCTGGCCTTGAGCATGGCGGCAATGAGCAGCCCCAACCACAGGGCGATCAGCACCACCAGCACGAACACCGCCACGGAGATCAGCACCTGGTCCATGGTCATGCCGAAGGGGATGAAGAGGGCCAGGAAGGTCCCGGCCAGTATGGAGATGAGTATGGAATACGTGGGCAGCATGCCCAGGAACTTGCCGATGAGCACGTCCTTGGGGCGCACCGGGGCCGACAGCAGCGTCTCCAGGGGCGCCAGGCTGGCGTCCTGCAGGGTCTGCATTATCGGTATGGTCAGCACGCTGATGAAGATCACGAAGAGGATGACCTGCAGGAAGGCCAGGGCCGCGTCGGACAGGAACAGCTCCTGAGTGAGTCCGGAGGCCAGGGAGAACACCGCCGGGGCGGCGTAGAGCACGTACCAGGCCACGAAGGCCAGGGCCAGGAACGGGAACACCTTCCTCCACCTGCGTATGCCGCTGGTCTTCAGCAGGTATTCGTTCCGGGCGATCAGCCACCACTTAGGCGCCGGCAGCCGCTCCCCTCCAGGACAGGGCGTCGGTGCGTTCCTCTCCCCCGGTGTAGCTGATGAAGGCCTCCTCCAAGGAGGAGGAGCCGGAGGATGCTGTCAGCTCCGCCACCGTACCCACCGCGGCCACCCGGCCCTGGTTTATGATGGCGATGCGGTCGCACACCTCCTCCATCAGGGGCAGGATGTGGCTGCTCACGAACACGGTCTTGTTGGCCTTCTCCGAGAGGTCCTTGATCAGGTCCCGCACCACCAGGGAGGCTCGGGGATCGAGGGCGGAGGTCGGCTCGTCCAGGAACACTATCGGGGGGTCGTGGATGAGCGCGGCGGCGATGAGCACCTTCTGCTTCATGCCCTTGCTGAACCCTTCCAGCAGGTCGTCCCTGCGCCGCTCCAGGTGGAACAGGGACAGCAGGCGCTCGACCCTCCCCGAAAGAACGTCCCTGGGCACGTCGTACAGGGAGCCCACGAAC
>MVPZ01000163.1 GCA_002067045.1 Methanomassiliicoccales archaeon PtaB.Bin134
ATGGGGCATGTCGATACTTCGCTGGGCCTATGGCATATGCCTCTCGTCAATTAGATCCCGGGACGGGCGCTGCGGCAGCGGTCCACATCTCTACGTCCTTCATCAGGGATACGGCGATGAACGCCATAAGGGAAGGCGCCATGGTGAGCAAGAACGCCAGCTCGAACCCGTCCAGATAGTGGTCCGACGCTCCAAGCATCATGCTCACCCGCACCCCCGAGGGAGGGTAGGCGGAGAGCAGGGTCTCGTAAATGGCCACCCCGGAGGTCATGCCAAAGGGCCTGACCGTGGTATTGATGGCCGACCCCGCGCCCACTGAGGTCTGTTGGCAGCAGGACATGACCATCTTGGTGCACGGTAGGGAGAACAGGCCCACGGAGGCTCCCCCGACGGAGGAGACCACCAGCCACATCCACAGCGGGCTGTCCAGCTGCAACGAGAGGAGGTAATATCCGTCCTATGACAGCAGACACGGCAGCCGCTACCAGGGCCACCTCCCCCGTTCCCACCCCATAGCAGTCCGCGATCACAGGCAGAGAGACGTTCACTATGGTTTTGTCGAGGGACCCTGTGAACGACCCTAGGGAGATGGCGCACAGCAGCAACAGACGCGAACGGGAGACCGGCATCCTGGTTGTCAGGTATTGGCCAATAAATATAATTTCTGACCTCTTCTATCCTTCATCCAGCTGGTAGGTTAAGAGATAGGCTTCAAGCATTAGGCTGGGTGTAGCAATGAAGAGGGCCGACCCATGGTACCGACAGCGCTATGGGCGTCGGCCGAGAGGTGCGACCGCCTCATGTCGGTCGGCGGCTAGCCACCTCATTTCCTGCCCATGTTCATTTCGGGGTCCCTCAGGACTTCGGTGTCAGAGCGTTAGCGAGCTCTTTGCACCACGTCATGACGCGCTGGGCCTCACCTTCCCGAAGCTGGTACTTCTTATCCTTGGTCTCCACGTACGCGAGCAGCGCAGGGACCACGATGTTCATGCCCATGTCCCTGAGGTGCTTCTCCATGTGCTTGGTGGCGTTCCCGCTCATGAAAGACCTCAGCTGCGTGTCGAAGGTCGCGGCCATGTTCCCGGATATGGGATTTCCCTTGAGGCCATCCAGGAAGCCCCTCATCCTCGTCGAGGGCCTCCAGGCCATGGTCGGCGCGCCCAGGATCATGCAGTCGTAGTCCTTGAGGTTGGCCTTGGCAACATCCTCCACATAGTACGAGTCCACGGTTATTCCGTTGGCCTTCAAGCAGCTCACTATGGTCTCGGCAACCTTGCCGGTGACCTTTGCCTCCGATACAGTATCGTAGATGACAACCGCTTTCATGACTAACCCCCTCTGGTGAGGGATACACCTTTATCACAACATAAAAATGTCCATTGTTATAAACGCCCCTTCACTTCACAACGGGCCGATGGCGAGGGCCGGTTCCGCTGTGTACAAGAGCCCTTTTTTTGTGGACTGAAGGCCTTAACCCAGCTGGGGAGGGCCCCAGTAACTGTCGGGGGCAGTGCGTCTTGAAAGAGAAGTGAGGGATGGGACATGCCGATATGCCAGATTCCAGGCGTTTACGTTCAATAGATAGCAACCGCAGCCCCCACCATCTCTCCCTCTCCAACCTCCCGTTCACTGTTCATGGGCAGGGCTACCATGGGTCCGGTGTGGGTGCCGGTGAGGGTGAACAGCGTGCCCGATTTCCACGCGAACTTCGGGACGGGGGCAGCAGGGTCGGCCTTGGAGCGAGCGGTGGAGCTGCTCTTCGGCAACGATGGCAAAGAGCTGATCATGGTCCGCGTCTTCGGGCCCGACCCCCATAGCTCCGTTCCCTCTAAGGCTGCGATAGACCTGGGAGCTTTCACCCTGGAGGCGGCCAGCGAGAGCCTCTGGGGGCGCAGCATGATCGTGTCCGTAGCTCTCCCGAGAGGTTCACGCCCCCTGAGGAAGCAGGAACGCCTTGAAGGGGAGGCGCTCAACCTCGAGGTGAGGGTTTCCGGAACGGGGACGAGCGTTCCGGCGGAGGTCCACCGCGAGCTGACCCTGGGGGATGGCCCCAGGCGGGCGGACAGGGTCCTGGAGGAAGGGTCCAGGTTCGTGCGCTTCAGGAAGCGGGGCGAGGGCTGGTCCATGTCGAAAGGTAGGTTCCTGGCCGTCGGAGGAAGCGACGGCCTTCCCCTTGATGCATCGAGCATGATCGGTTCGGACGGTGGAGTGATGAACGCCCTGGACCGGGCGGAGGGCTTTGATCTCCTCTACATCCCCCTTACAGGGACGATCAGGTCGCGTAGCCGTCGGTTCTTGCAGTCGCCGCGGACCCTTGCCGGGCCAACAGGGCCGTACTCCTGCTGGACTGGCCACGGGGATGGTCCACCGCCGATGATACGAGGAACAGCGTTTAGGAGGTCCGGGCGACCCTTGGTGATGCAGCCAAGGACGCAGCCCTGTACTTCCCTGGCCTGAAGGTCCCCGGAGGCAATGGACACAAAAACTTAGCACCCGCCCGTGGAGCGGTGGCCGGTGCGATCGCCCGCAACGATTCCCAGAATGGGGTGGGGAAGGCGCCCGCGGGGATCGAGGCCGTGATCAAGGCCTCTTCCGATACAGCACTAAGGCAGAGCGACGAGGAGCTAAGCTCCTTGAACGCGCTGGCCATCAACTGCCTGCGGAAGCTCCCTGACGGCAGGGTGGTGAGCTGGGGCGGTAGGACCCTTGATGGTGCAGCCCCTTCCACACCGGAGTGTAAGTATCTCCCCGTACGTCGCCTCTCCCTTTTCCTTGAGAAGAGCCTGCAGGAGGGCCTGGTGTGGACGGTGTTCGAGGCCAACGACCTGCCCCTCTCGTCCAAGGTCCGCGCCTCGGTCGAGGCCTTCCTTCTCGTCCACTTCCGCCAAGGGGCGTTCCGGGGCACCGTTCCTCGTTATGCTTTCTTCGTGAGATGTGGCAACGATGCCACGTCTGCCGACGAGCTCAGGAGGGGGCTTCTGAACCTGCACGTGGGTTTCGCGGCCTTGTGACCGGCGGAGCTCACCATCCTCAGGTTGCAGCTCAGAGCGGGAACGTAAGGTGGCTCATCGAACGGCCGCACCTGCAGCACGGTCCTGATTGGGAGACCATGGTTGCCTGATAGGGTTATCGTGTGAGAGCAGCGGGGCCGCTCATTCGTCCAGCATGGTGAGGTCCCCGGGGGACTGACCCAGCTCCCGGGC
>MVPZ01000164.1 GCA_002067045.1 Methanomassiliicoccales archaeon PtaB.Bin134
ATGTTACCTCTAGACGGGTGCTTGTATGAGGGATGCAGTGAAGACTTTCTTCTCCAACAACAGGACGGTCTTCACCATGGGCTTCAGCGCCCTGATGATCTCCTCCACCGCGGACATCTTGGCCGGGGTGACCCTGGGGGTCATGACCGACACCCTGGCCCTCCTGCCCGGGCTGATGATACTAATTCCTCCGGCCATCGGCATGCGCGGCAACATATTCGGGGCCCTGGGCAGCCGCCTCGGGACCTCCATGCACGTCGGTACCTTCGAGCTCTCCCTGAAGAAGGGCAGCATATTGCGGCAGAACATGGAGGCCTCCCTGATACTGACCATGGTGATATCCTTCCTCATGGGCGTGCTGGCCTTCATACTCTCCAAGGCTCTGGGCGTCACCAGCATAAGCCTGCAGCAGTTCATCTTCATATCCGTGTTCGGGGGTGTGCTGGCCGGTCTGGCGCTGCTGGTGGTCAACGTGGTCGTGGCCACCATAGGCTTCCGCCGGAACTGGGACATCGACAACATCAGCGCTCCGCTGCTGACCGCCGCCGGGGACGTGGTCACCCTGCCCATGCTCTTCGTGGCCGCGCTCATAGTGATAAACTTCAACAGCGGCCTCATGGCCCTGTTCTATGACGTCGCCATGGTCGCGTTGCTGGCCCTGACCCTCTTCCTGATCTACGAGGCCATGCGCCGCCGGGAGGCCGAGACCAAGCGCATCTTCGTGCAGAGCGCCCCCGTGCTGGCGATATGCACCCTGCTGGACCTCGGCGCAGGACTGACCATCGAGGACCAGCTCAGCCATCTCGTGGCATTCCCGGCCCTGCTGGTCCTGATACCCCTGTTCCTGCAGAACTGCAATGCCCTGGGCGGTATCCTCACCTCCCGCCTGTCCTCCCTGCTACACATGGGTCTGCTGGAGCCAAAGAAGCTCCCGGACAAGGTCGGGCTGGAGAACTTCGCCATCATCTTCATCTTCGCCCTCTGGGTGTTCACCTGGGCCAGCATGATCACGCACTTCGTGTCCCTGGCTCTGGGGCTGAACTCCCCCGGGCTGCTGGCCATGATAACATTGGGACTGGTGGCCGGCCTGGCCACCGTGGCCGTGCTGAACATCCTGTCCTACTACGTGGCCATCACCACGTTCATGTTCTCCCTGGACCCCGACGACCACAGCATCCCGGTGACCTCGTCCGCCATAGACTTCATCGGCTCACTGGCACTGATGGGCGTGATCGTGGCCCTGGGCCTCGCGCTGTGATTTGGCACAAGTTAATATGCTATGGGACATTCCCATAACAATCTCGAGGGACCTCAATGATCGACAGGGAGACCATCCTGGGCAAACTGGAAGCTTACGATCCGGAGAAGGTAAAGGTCGGTGTGCTGGCCTCGCACTCAGCATTGGACGTCTGCGATGGGGCGGTGGAAGAGGGCTTCCGCACCGTGGCCGTATGCCAGGAGGGGCGGGACACGGCCTACACCAAGTACTTCAAGGCCTTCCGCGAGAAGGACGGGAGGGTGCGCCGCGGAATAGTGGACGAGGCGATCATGCTCAAGAAGTTCAGGGACGCCATCACCCCTGCGGTCATGGACCGCATGCTGAAGGACAACGTGCTCTTCGTGCCCAATCGCTCCTTCACCTCCTACTGCGGCATCGACGCGGTGGAGAATGATTTCTACGTGCCCATCGTCGGATCGCGCAACCTGCTGCGGAGCGAGGACCGCGGCGGGGAGAAGGACTACTACTGGCTCCTGGAACAGGCGGGCATGCCCTCCCCTCGCAAGGTCAAGAGGCCGGAGGACATCTGCGCCCTGACCATAGTCAAGCTGCACCACAAGCAGAAGAAGCTGGAGCGGGGATTCTTCACCGCCTCCACCCCCGGGGAGTACTGGGAGAAGGCCAACAAGCTCATCCGCGACGGGGTCATCGAGGAGGATTCCCTCTCCGAGGCGCGAATGGAGGAGTACATCATCGGACCGGTGTTCAACCTGGACTTCTTCTATTCCCCTCTGGAGGAGAAGGGCTCCAGGATCGAGCTGCTGGGCATCGACTGGCGCTTCGAATCCTCCTTGGACGGCTTCGTCAGGCTGCCCGCGGAGCAGCAGCTTGCGCTCAACGACAAGCAGCGCATACCCGAAATGACCGTGTGCGGGCACAATTCCTCCACCATGCGCGAGTCGCTACTGGATGGCGCGTTCGAACTGGCCGAGAAGTTCGTGAAGGCCGCGGAGAGGCACTTCTCCCCTGGAATGATAGGGCCGTTCTGCCTGCAGACCTGCGTGGACAAGGACCTGAAGTTCTTCATATATGATGTCGCGCCGCGCATAGGCGGCGGTACCAACGTGCACATGTCCGTTGGACATCCGTACGCCAATTCCCTCTGGCGCCGGAGCGTGAGCACCGGCCGCAGACTGGCCATGGAGGTTCGCAGGGCGGTGGAGGAGCAGCGCCTGCCGGAGATCATCACCTGAGCGATATTTCGCAAACCGTTTCCCTAACACTATTTATTCCGTAGCCAGCACTTTTTTTGACTTGGATAACCTTTATAAAGAACAATACTATTCCGAGATAACCCGAGACTCAGTCAGCACTATAGGTGCGCCTATCGTGAGGGAGGGAAATAATGCAAGTGAATAAAACCTGGAAGCTAGCGACCGGATTGATGGTCCTGATGCTCTTGGCCACGCCGTTCTTGGCGTTCGTGCCTTCTGAGGTCAGCGCCGCCACCGGGAACACCCTATCGATCAATGTGTTTGATGACAACGGCCCGGTTAATGGAGCTACTGCCTCCCTTACTGAAGTGCGGAAAGTGGCCACTCCGTACCAAGACACCTCGGACAGCGCCGGGCTGCTGGAATTCACTCCTGCTCCCGGTTACTATCGGCTGAAGGTGTCCTCCACCGGATACTATGACTATACCTACGACCAGATCATCCGCTTCGATGGATCCAAGAGCGATAGCCTGGGTATAATCATCATCGAGGCCAAGGACCCCGTCAACAGCAACGTGGTGTTCAACGTCACCTCCGGCGCCTCCGCCGTAAACGGGGCGTCGGTCACCGTGAAATATGACCACAACGGCTGGATGCAGACCATGGCCGCCGGGACCACCAACACCACCGGCATGCTCTCCCTGAACCTCAGCGCCGCGAGCTACTACGCCGTGGTCAAGAAGGCCAACTTCGTGACCAAGGTGGTTCCCTTCACCGCCGCCAACAACACCGTGGACATCTCCTTGAACGCTTCGGTCTCCTACAGCGGGATCGTCACCGTGAACGGCGCCGCGGCCACCGGCATGAAGGTCTACCTGGTCGACCAGGATGACCCGCTGTCCTCTCCGGAAGAGAAAATACTGGCCCCGGCCATTCAGAGCTCGAACTTCTTCAAGTTCGACGCCTATCCCGGGGACTTCTACCTGGTAGTTGACGCCAATGGGGCGCTGGGCAAGGTCTCTGACGTGACCGTGTCCACCTCGTCCACCGTGACCGTGAACCTGGCCGCCCAGAACCTGCAGTCCGAGAAGAGCGCCTTTGCCTTCGATGCGGACGAATGGAACAACGCGACCATGACCAAGACCATGGACCTGGATTGCGACTTCACCGTCCCCGGTCTGAACTACTCCTACCTGCCCAACCTGCGCTTGCAGATCGACCTGGCCCTGGGCAACGGCGACGGCGTTGTAAGCGCCGCCGAGCTCTCGTCCTTCGAGGCCGTCATGGAGTCCTTCGGACCCCTGGACGTCACCACTGAGGGCATGATCACCGTGTCCAACAAGGTCTTCATGTCCGTTGATGACGAACCTGATTACACCGCCACCGGGTTGACCGGGGCGGTGGACGGCACCAGCGGCTTCCAGGCCGTGATGGTGGCCGACTACGTCACCACTGGGATAACCAACGCCCTGAGCGGTTACGAGGCCAAGGTCACCACCAAGGCCGCCACTGCCTCCATGGGCTACGTCTACGAGCTGACCTTCCCCAGCGGAACCGACAAGTACGAGATGGTGAAGAACGTCACCACCTCTACCACCATCAGCGTGTCCGGGTACACCACCGTCGTGGTGACCGCCGGATCGGTCGCCGGCACCGCCACCCTGACCGTGCAGAAGTCCGTGGCCCCCGTGGCCGCGGCGGCCATCGTCACCGGCGTGGACGCCTACAAGGTGATGAACGGCTCGACCTTCCTGCACTACATCGTGGCCCAGGACAACAACGTGACCTTCACAGCCGCCGGTTCCAGCGACCCCAACGGCAACCCGCTGGTCTACATCTGGAACTTCGGCGACGGCAACAGCAGCGGCGAGATCGGCACCGTGACCTACACCTACGCCTACGCCTCCGCCGAGCAGTTCACCGTGAACCTGACCGTGAAGGACCAGGGCGGCCTGATGGCCTACAAGTCCTTCGACGTCAAGGTGGACGGAGTGGCCCCGGTCGTCGGTGCCGTGGAGAACGTCACCGAACTCGGGGACGACCTGACCGTGGACCAGAACAAGGCGTACTCCTTCAACAGCGCGGACTCCTACGACCGCCTGAACGGATCCGAGGAAGCGGGCATCATAGCCAGCTACAAGTGGGTCTGGGGCGACGGCAACACCACCACCGTGCTGATGGGCGAGAACCAGACCGTGACCAAGACCTGGACCAGCGCCGGGGAGTTCACCATGTACCTGAACGTCACCGACGTGGCCAACCACACCACCAGCAAGATGGTCAACGTCACCGTCAAGGACACCGTGAAGCCCACCGTGAAGTTCTCCGCCAAGCTGAACGGCACCGTGGTGACCAGCGCCAAGGAGAACCAGGTGGTCATGTTCGACGCCTCGGCCTCCAGCGACGCCAGCGGAATAGCCAACTACACCTGGGACATGGGCGACGGGACCACATTGTACGGCAAGTACGTGAACCACAGCTTCAATGAGATCAAGACCTACACCGTGAAGCTGACCGTGACCGACAACGCCGACAATGCGGCTAACACCACCGCCAGCTTCAAGGTGGAGTCCATGGCCAGGCCCGACCTGCGCGTGGGCGCGGTGACCTTCGAGCCCAACAAGTTCACTGAGGGCGAGAACGGCTACATCTTCGTCAACGTGACCAACGTGGGCACCGCCAAGGCCGAGGGCCTGTTCGCCCAGCTGTGGAGGGTCAACCTCGACGGCACCAAGACCGGCCTGACCGACGTCAGCGTCCTGCTGGTCAACGGCACCGAGGTCAACGCCCTGGAGGTCGGTCAGACCGGGCAGATACGCATACAGCAATCCTTCGGCTCCAAGGGCGACTACACCCTGCAGGTGAACGTCACCGCCAGCAACGAGGTCGCCTCGAAGATGACCGACAACTCGGCCACCTTCTCCCTGGAGGTCCAGGAAGCCGCATGGAAGGCCTGGCTGCTGTACGGCGGCATCTTCGCCGTGATCATCGTGGTCGTGGTCCTCTTCCTGTTCAGGAAGAAGCTGCCCATGATGCCCACCGGCAAGAAGAAGGACACCGCTCCGGCCAAGAAGAAGTAGGCAAAACCCTTTAACCATCCTCTTTCTTTTTTATTTTTGATGCTGCGACTTGTAGATTCCGGGCTGGCCCATCCCCTGTACACCGTGGCTTTGGAGGAGGCGATTCTGGAATCGTGCGCCAAGGGCCTCATGCCCCCCACGCTGCATCTTTACGTGCGGGACCGCCCGACGGTCTCCCTGGGCTACTTCGAGAAGGTCGAGGCGGCGTTGGACCTGGCGGCGGCAATGCGCGAGCAGGTGTTCCTGGTGCGGCGCATGTCCGGTGGAAGCACCATATACACCGACCCAGGGCAGCTGATATTCTCCCTCACCGTGGACCAGGGGGCGATACCCCGGCCGGCGGACGCCTACGCCCTCACCTGCGGCGTGCTGGTGAACGCCCTCGCGGAGCTGGGTGTGGAGGCGGAGCACAAGCCGCCCAATGACGTGCTCGTGCAGGGAAGGAAGATCTCCGGGAGCGCTCAGACGCGCAAGCAGGGCATGCTCATGGTCCACGGCACCATACTGGTGGACACCGACCTGGACCGCATGGTCCGGGTTCTGCTCCCCCGTCCCGATAAGCAAACCCGCACCAGGGACCAGATTACCTCGCTGAGCCATGAGCTAGGCCGGGAGGTGGAAATGGACCGGGTAAAGGACGCCCTGGTCAGGGCGTTCTCCGAAGAGCTGGAGCAGAGGGCGGTGTGCATTCCGGTGAACGAAAGGGAGAAGGGGCGCGTGAAGGCGCTCATCGAGGAAAAGTATGGGAGGGAGGAATACATCCTCCAGTTCTGATCAGCTGAAGTTCTCCAGGTCCAGGAAGGCGAACTTCCTTCCGTCCAGGAAGAAGCCGACCTTCTTGTGCAGCATGACCGCGTCCTTGCTGTCGGGCATGATCACGCTCTGAACGGCCTTCGCGCCCTTCTTCTTGGCGTCCAGGGCCGCCCTGCGCAGGAGCTTCAGTCCCACGCCCTTGCGCCGGTGCTCCGGATGCACCCCGATGTTCTCGATCCACAGCACCTTGTCGATGTTGTTTACATGCTGCATCATCTGGGAGAACAGGAAGCCGACCACCTGCCCCTTGTCCATGGCCACGTAGCTCAGCCCCGCCTCGCGGTAGAAGTCGAAGGAGTCCTTGGTGGATGCCCCCAACTGCTCCATGAGCTCGGCCGGGAGATCGTCCCAACGCTTCTGCAGGGAGTTCTCTAGATACTCCCGGATGCAGAACAGCTCCAAGGTCCTAACCTGCGGTTTGTCCTCTTCCTTGACCTTCCTTATGTCCACCATCACATCTCCTCCGGAGCGGCTATTCCCATGGTCACCAAAGTGTTCCGCAGCGCCCAGCGCGCCGCCTCCACCAGGCACAGCCTGGCGTCCTGATGCTCCGACCTGAGCACCGGAACGGCGCCGTAGAACTGGTTCAGGGCCGAGGCCAGCTCGTGACCGTAGGTGGGGAGCATGTTTATGCGGCGTTTGTCCCCCGCCTGCCTGACCACTTCCTGGAACTGCGCCAGTATCCATATGAGCTTCCGCTCGTACGGGTCTGTCAGAACGGATACGTCGGCCCCTTTATTAAAATCTCCCGTCTTGCGAAGTATGGAGCAGCAGCGGGCGTGGGCGTACTGCACGAAGGGGGCGCTGTTCCCCTCGAAGTTCAAGGCCTCCTCCCACTTGAATATGAGCTGTTTCTCGGCCTGGACGCGAATGATGTTGTAGCGCACCGCGCCCACCCCGATGTCCAGGGCGATCTGGCGCTTCTTCCCCTCCTCCAGGTCCGGACGTCTTTCGCAGACCTCCTTGTAGGCCCGCTCCACCGCCTCCTCCAGCAGGTCGTCCAGGTACACCACCACGCCCTTCCTGGTGGACATGCGCCCCTCGGGCAGGGAGACGAAGGAGTAGTATATGCATTCCGGGGAGCGGTCCAGGCCCAATATCTTAAGGGCCGAGGCCAGCTGCTTCTGTCCCAGCTTCTGGTCCTCGCCCAGGATGTTCATCAGCTGGTCCGCGCGCCGGAACTTGTCCATGTGATAGGCCAGGTCCCTGGTGGTGTACAAGGTCGTTCCGTCCTTGCGGGTGAAGAAGAAGCGGGTGTCCCGCCCGTGCACCCCGAACTCCTCGAGGTTCAGGAAGTAGGCCCCCTCATCCATCTCCGCGTACGGAGAGGACCTCAGCCTCTGCACGACCTCCCTGGCGCTGCCGTCCAGGATGAACTGGGATTCGTAGGTGTAGCGGTCCAGGTGCACGTTCACGCCCCCCAGGCTCTCCTTGATCCCGTCGAGCATCAGGTCCACCGTCCGGCGCACCTGGGATATGACCTCCGGGTCCCCGGCCTCGAAGCGCTGGGTCATCACCGCGATGTCCTTGGCCACCTCGGGCGAGGACTCCATGAGCTTGTTGGCCGCCTGGTAGTAGCCCACCAGGCGGTGGTCGTTCTTATCGCGGTCCGCAGGGGCCACATCCCCCTCTTTGAGGTGCGCCAGGCCCCAGGTGAGCAGCACAACCTGCTTGCCCACGTCGTTGACGTAGTATTCGGTGCTGACCTCGTGGCCGCACATGCGCAGGCATCTTGCCAGAGTATCACCTATGAGGGGGTTGCGGGCCCTTCCCACGTGTATGGGGCCGGTGGGGTTCACCGAGGTGTGCTCCAGCAGCACCCTTCCCGGGCGGGGGTCCCCGCGACCGAAATCCTCCCGGCGCTGCAGGGCGTCCCTGATGACCAGCTCTCCCAGCAGGACCTCGTTCACCCTGAAGTTCAGGTAGCCATTGTCCGCCCAGACCCTGCCGATGCGCTCGTCGGGGGCCAGCCTCCCGCTCAGCTCCTGGGCGATGGCCGCGGGGGCCTTGCGCAGCTGCTTGGCGAACTGGAAGCACGGCAGGGCCAGGTCGGCCATCTCATGGTCCGGCCTCTCCAGGGCCACATCTCCCTCGAACCCCAGGGCGGCCAATTCATTCAACAGCCTGCCCTTTATGTGCTCCTCGAAATGACCTAGGGCGTCCATTTACACACCTATGCTGAATCTGAGCAGTCCGGCGATCCCGCCGAAGGCCTTCAGGAGCATCTCGCCCTCCTCGGACTCCGGGGAGATGAGCTCAACCTTGGTTCCCATGAGGCCCGCCTGGTCGTACAGGTCGTCCACCAGGTCCATTTCCTTGGAGACGGTCCCGGTGCCACCGCACTTGGGGCAGGGCATGGTGGTCCCCTCAGGGGCCTTGTCCACGGTGATCTCCAGGGGGCCGCAGGCAGGACAGTCCACGGTGATCCTCCGCTTGCGCAGCCCCTCGGACACCAGAAGCACGTCCACCGCCCCGATCATGATGGCATGGCGGATCTGGTCCTCGCCGTACACGGAAAGGCCGCCCTCGGTCTTGCGCACCTCGTTCAGGAACTGCTGGAATAACCTCTTCTCCCTCATGAGGTCCAGGTCGTACAGCTTGTCCTTGGCCTTCTCCACCAGCTCCTTGAGGCCGTACTCGTCCGTGTAACCGGTATCGAAGGTCTCGACGACCTTCTTGGCCAGCTCGTGATGCAGATACCCCTCCTTCACGAAGAACTCCTTGGAGGGTCCGGGACCCCCGACCAGGATGCCCTGCAGGCCGTCCAGGTTCAGGAAGGCCTCGGTCATGATGTCCCCGACCTTCTTGTAGTACTCGTTGGCGGAGATCTCGATCAGGCGCTCGAATCGCTGTGCGGATTGACCGCCCATCCTGTGCTTGGAGGGGACCAGCGACGGCAGGTTCCGAACCACGCTGATGCGCTTCCCCCTCAGGATGCCGATGGTGGCCTCGCTGCGGTCTATGACCACCAGGCCGAAGACCTTCTTGTCCACCAGCATGTCCAGTAGGGGCTCCAGGTGGAAGTCGGAATCGCATCGGTACAGGAAGGTGGTGATGGGGTCCGGCGGTTCCAGCACATACTGCACCATCTTGGTCTGGTCCCCGCTGGCCGAGACCTCGCCCACGAAGAAAATGACCCCGTTGGCCGGGGGGGCCTTGAAATACTTAAGCCTGGCCAGGATTGATTGGATGGCACCCTGCACGTTCTTGCGGGTGCTGGCAGACTTGATGTTGGATGATTGCGAGAACTCCTCACGGAGGTAGGCGGCCACGTCGGGTATCTGCTTGGTGGGCGGCACGTACACTGAGATGAGCTCGGTGCCCCGGCCCTTCAGCTCCTTGATCTCCTCCAATGCCCTGCGGAAGTCGTACTTCTGTCGGTCCGTCAGCGTCTCGCCGGTCACTCCTTCCATTGTATGGCAACCTATCCTTTTTTTAGGTGAAAACGGTTCTCACTTATATCTGTTGGTATACAAATGGACAAGGTTGTGGTCTCCCTCGGCGGATCGGTCATAGTGCCAGACGATAAGGACGACGTGTTCCTGAAGCGGTTCGCGGAGATGATCGATCCGCTCTGCGATAAGTACCAGATTTTCCTGGTCTGCGGCGGGGGCAAGGTGGCCAGGTACTACATTAACGTGGGTCGCTCCCTGGGGCTCTCCGAGGAGCAGTTGGACGAGATGGGGATAATGACCACTCGCATCAACGCCACCCTGGTGGCCAGGGCCTTGGGGCAGAGGGCGATGGAAAGGATCCCCGCGGACGTCATGGAGGCCCACCGCCTGGAGCGGAAGGGGAAGGTGGTGGTCATGGGGGGCACGGTCCCCGGGCACACCACTGACGCGGTCTCAGCCATGCTGGCCAAGGAGGTCAGGGCGTCCAGGGTCATAAACGGCACCTCGGTTGACGCAGCGTACACCGCCGACCCCCGCAAGGACCCCCACGCCCGGAGGTTGGGCCGCATCACCCATCAGCAGCTCTACGAGCTGGTCAACGTCGGGATGCACGGGGCCGGCCCCTCCAATGTCTTCGACCGCCTGGGGGCGCAGATCGCCCGGGACAGCGGCATCGACATATGCATCGTCAACGGCAGGGACCTGGAGGACATGGTGGCGGCCATCGAAGGCCGGCAGATAAAGGGGACGGTGGTGTCAGATTAGCTGGACTCCAGAGGGGAAGGATGAAAAGAAGCCGGCCAAGCGCCAGGGCAAGCCGAAGATGAAGAAGGCCGCACCGCCCGCGCCGAAGCCCGCCCCCCGCCGGGAGATGCCCCTGGTCCAGCGCGACGCCCTGATGGCCGGGGGGACCTTCGCCATCGTCGGCGCGCTGCTCATGCTGCTCTCAGCGTTCCTCCCCTGGCTCCGATCCAACGGCCAGGACCTGAACTCCCTGGACCTGGTAGGGGAGGACCCCGTCTTCGCCCTGATATTCGCCGCCGCTGCCACCGGGGCTGCCCTGCTGGCGCTCACCTCGGTGACCATGCTCCGCGTGTTCCGTACCCGCAGCCCCCTGGGGCGCATACCGCTGTACCAGGCCATCGTGGCCATGGCCGGTTCTCTCCTGGTCATCGCCACCGTGCTGTTCATGCAGCAGGAGTACTACGGCGGCGAGGACCTCTACGGCGCGGGAGCCTTCCTGGGAGTGGTGGGGGCGATACTGGTCATGGCCGGGTCCCTGCTCATCCATCTCATGTCCGGACACAGGCAAAAGCAGCCCACCGGGTTCCAGGCCTTGGCGGAGAGGAGCATGAAACCACAGGGCAGGAAGGAATGGAAGCCCCCGGAGGTCTCGGTCAAGCTGCCCACCTGCCCCACCTGTGGAGAGGGGCTGCAGCCGGGATGGAAGGCCTGCCCCAACTGCGGTCGGGCCCTGATCACCGGGGACATGGAGGAGAGGGAGACCCTCTAGAGGTCCTCCAGTTCCTCCCCTTCCAGCACCCGGTATCCCGCATCCTCTATCAGGCCCCTGATCCTTCTGGCCTCCGGCCTGGAGAAGGATTTCTTGTGCACATAGGCCGCATCGGCCCGGCTGGCGGCCATGGCCTTGGCCAGGAACACCTGCACCTCCTGGTCCGACCTTCCGTCCACGACATGCTTGGCCATCATGTGGCCGAACCTCACCTTTTTGGTAAGGGTGACCTCGGTGAAACGCGGGGCGTAATGGCCGCCTCCCACTCCGATCACCACCGGCCCCTCTGCGGGGGCGCTTTCGAGCAAGGCCTTGGCCATGGCCCTCGCCGCGGCCACATCTCCCCATCTGCTCTCGTCGCTACCGATCTCCACGTAGGTGGTGGGCACCTCCAGGAAGGGGCCGTGATGGGTCACCTCGTATGAGACCTCGAAAGGAAGCCCCTTAGCCATGATGGACAGGGTACGCAGAAGCCCGCTGAGGAAGGAGGGAGAGGCGGGCACCAGCTCCCCCTGCCGCCCGCCGAAGTCCGCCTTGCCGAAGTTGCCGATGGGGTGCATGGTGAGGGTGGGCTTTCCAGAGGCCGCCCGGTGCTTGGAGAGGAAGACCACCTCGTCCACGTCCACCTTGAGTTCATCGTGCACCAGGCGGTCCACGTGGTCCAGGCGGAGGTGCAGCTCGTCGGTGGTGACCATGAGCATGCCCGTCGATCGATGGCAGGGGCGTCCCTGGAACTCGCCCTCCTCCTGCCAATCCCCGATCTCCAGAAGGCGGTCGCGCAGGTTAACACTGGCCACATCGGGGGTGCTGGTCACCAGGAGTCGCATGGAACGCCAACCGGCTCGAGGGATATTACAGTTGCGCAGGGAGGCTCAGCACCATCGCAGCTTTTCGCTCTGATTATCAAAAACGCTACATGTAACCGCATGGGGTTTAAGTCGGTGCGACATTGGATGGGCGATTGCTATGGCCACACCGATCACGGTAGGGGAAAGGATCGTGCTGCACCTAGCGCAGTATTCAAAGCATCTGAACGACTTCGACGCTCCGTTCGAGGTCAGCCAGGACGGGATCGGGGAGGCACTGCGCATCTCCCGCGCCCATGCCGCCATCGAGCTCAAGAAGCTCAAGGAGGCCGGAACGGTGGCCGAACGCATAGCCCACATCCGGGCCGGCCCGGTCAAGCGCAAGGTATACTTCCTGACCGAGTCAGGGGAGCAGAGGGCCCGCAACCTGAAGGACTTCGCCAACCGGCAGGGCATAGAGATATCTCCGCTGCTGGACCTGCGCAAGTGCAAGGGGGAGGACCTGTGGGAGCAGCTCAATCCCGAATCACGGTCCCTGATGGCCAAGGCCTGCGTGTTCCGCAAACCGTTCAAGAGGTCCTCCCTGCCGCAGACCACGGTGAGCATCCTGCCGGAGGACCGGGAGGGCATTGTGGACATGCCCTCGTCCCTGCGTTCTTCCATCCCAGGGCTGCTGGAGAAGGGGCAGCTCAAGGAGGCCCACAGCTTCGCCGCCGACTACTGGCTGGAGGAGGGCGATTACGTGGAGCGGCTGCACCACCTGCTCATGGCCAACCGGTCCATGGAGGCGCAGATGCTGCTGGTCAACCGGGGAATGCAGATGGCCAGCTCCTCAGGCCCGGTTCTGCTGGCCTCGCTCAAGGAAATGGGGGAGGTGCCTCCCCGTTACGCCAAGGAGATCCGCAAGGTGCGGGGACTGGCCGCCCTGAAGGCCATGGACATACATTACGGAATGAAGGTCGCTGGGGAGATGGTGCTCACCGCGGATCCGGAGGAAATGCTGGACGGGATCGAGCTGAAAGGAAGGCTGCTGCTGGCCGACAGACAGCCCCAGGAGGCCCTGGCCAACCTGGAGCAGGCCAGGGCCGAGCGCCATTCGCCCCTCCTGGACTGCGATATCGCCAATTGCCTGGCGCTACTGGAGAGGAGGGAGGAGGCCCTCCGCACCATCGAATCCGTCGGACGGAAGGCCCCCATAGGCGACCCGGATGTGCTGGAGGAGGTCTACGCCCGGAAGGGGCAGGTGCTGGCCCTGCTGGGGAGAACGGAGGACGCCATCGCCAACTTCAGCAAGGCGCTGGGTCTGGCCAGGCCCGGGGACAAGCGGGCGATACACTCATCCATGGCTGAATGCTACGAGGTCCTGGGGATGAAGGACAAGGCCCGGGAGTACTCCCGCAAGGCCCTCAGAAGATAGGGTTCTGCCGGAGCAGGTCCAGGTCGGTGACGTAGAGCTCCCGGATGTCCTTCAGGTTCCATTTGAGCATAGCCAGGCGCTCGAACCCCAGGCCCCAGGCCAGCACCGGGTGCTTGATACCCAGGGGTCCGGTGACCTCCGGGCGGAAGACGCCCGCGCCTCCCAGCTCCATCCACGATCCGTTATAGTAGATGTCCACCTCCAGGGAGGGCTCGGTGTAGGGGAACGGACCAGGGCGCACGCGGACCTTGTCAAAGCCCATCCGGCGGTAGAACTCCTTCAGCCAGCTCACCAGCATGTCGAAGCTGGCTCCCTCCTCCATGATGATACCCTCGATCTGCATGAACTCGGGGAGGTGGGTCATGTCGATGCTCTCGTTCCTGAAGATCCTGGATATCGAGAACACCTTTACCGGGGGGTCCTGATGCTTCGAAAGATAGCGGATGGTGTTGACGGTGGTGTGGGTCCTGAGCAGGGCTCTCTCGGCCTCCTCTCGGGACCAGGCGTAGCGCCATCCCAGCGATCCAGTGTCCCCTCCGTCCTCATGAACGGCCTTGACCCTCTGGACGATCTCCTCGTCCTCCAGGGGCAGGCGGCTGGGGTTCTTCAGGTAGAAGGTGTCCTGCAGCTCGCGGGCCGGGTGGTCCTGGGGGGTGAACAGCGCGTCCATGTTCCAGAAGGAGGGCTGCACGTACTCGTCATCGATCTCGGTGAATCCCATCTCCAGCAGGATCCTGCGGACCTCGTCGGCCACCCGGGTGATGGGGTGCTTCTTGGCCGGATACTGGCATGGGGCGAACGTCCGGATGTCGTACTTGCGGAAGGACACATCCTTCCACCTGCCGGTCTGCAGCAGCTCCGGGTTGAGCTGGGCCACCTCGTCCGTGAGCTGTATGCCCAGGGAGACGATCTCGTTGCCCAGCCTGCTCAGGGCCAGGACGCGGGACACCACCAGCTTCTCCTGCAGCACGCCCTTGCGGGCCTTGAGCAGGTCCAGGGCGGCCTTGTCCGCCTCCCCCTCCTCCAGGTCCCTGGAGGAAAGGAGATCGATCAGCTTTTCGTCCTCCATCTCCCGGTCATGGGATCCCTTCCCTTCGTCGGTGAGGTGCAGCATGGGCTCCGCGCCGGACTTGTCCAGGACGGCCAGCTTCTTCCTCATGAGCCAGCCGATGGCCATGGAGGACTCCTCCTTGCCCATGGCCGCCTCCAGGTCCCTTACGCCCAGAGAGCCGCCCTTCTCGGAGATAAGCGTGAGGGCCCTCCTCTCCGGCACCCCCTTCTCCACCAACGAGCGGTCCTTCAGGCAGTAGACCTTGCGGGCGCTCTCCTCTATGTCCACCGCCCCCTTGGACTGCAGCCAGGAAGCGGCGTTCATGACCTCCACCAGCTGCTGGAACTCCCCTCCCTTGAAGATATCGTCCGGCGAAGCCCTGCCTCCCAATACCTGCAGGGCCACCAGCACTTTCTTCTCGGAGTGGCTGAGACCTTCCAACACCTCGGCGGCATTCATGTCCTGGGAGATTTGGTCATCGATATATGTTACTTATGGGCTCGGCGCTGGACCGGCCGGACCGCTCCAGGTCTCGCCTTCAGCGAACTCCAGGAGAACTCCTTGCCAACCACTCCCTTGATGTCGATTATGGGGGTGTCCAGAAGGGCGTCCAGCCCCTCCACCTTCAGATGTCCGCCCTCTGCTTCCAGCAGCCTGACCCGGGTCAGTCCCAATGGATTGGGGCGCCGGGGGCTCCTGGTCCCGAAGACCCCGGCCAAGGGTATCTCTGGATCTCCCCGGGGATGGAGCTTCAGGTCGTATCCCTGGCTTCTGTCGAAGAGGAAGATTATGTCCAGCTCCTTGAGCAGTTCGATCCGGTACAATCCCTCCTCATACTCCGGCGATATCTCTATGGTGGAGATGGTTCCTTCGATCGATATCACGCGGCCGATGGGTCTCAGCAGGTGTCCGGTAGCAGGAACTCGTGGAGGCGCTCCTTGGCCTCCTCCCTCT